>JAADHI010000009.1 GCA_013151935.1 Candidatus Manganitrophaceae bacterium | reverse complement strand
GGACTTTATCCAGGAGGGCAAGATTGAAAGTTAAAACCTCACGTAGTACCTCAAAAGTACCCGTAGAAAAGCCAGAAAAACCAGAACAACTCATTTTACATCCCTACGAATCCATTACGATTCTAAAACCCTCACTGAGCGATGAAGAAATTGCCGAAGTGATTGAGAAGATCAAGGGCATTATCGAAGAGGCTGGCGGCGAAATTGTTTCCTCCGATAATTGGGGAAAGAAAAGGCTTGCTTACGAAGTGAAAAAAGAACGCCGAGGCATCTATATCGTGCAACACTTTAAAGCGAAAGCCAGCACCATCATCGTCTTGGAGCGGCACTACCGTTTTTCCGAATCCATCATCAAATACATGACGGTCAAGATCGAAACAGAAACCCTGGGACAAAGCCAGCCGCCGAAGGAAGACAAAGCATTTTCCTATCGCGGTCGTGTTTCAAGGGGTTGGAGATGACCAGTTTCAACAAAACTATTCTCATGGGAAACCTGACGAAGGACCCTGAAATCCGATATACCCCCAGCGGCACAGCCGTGGCAAATTTTGGTCTTGCGGTGAATCATCGTTACAAACAAGGTGATGAAATGCGGGATGAAGTTTGTTTTATTGATATCGTCGTTTTTGGCAAACAGGCCGAAAATTGTGGGCAATATCTATCGAAGGGGCAGGGCATTATTGTGGATGGTCGCCTTCAGCAGCGACGCTGGGAATCCGACGATGGCCAAAAGCGAAGTCGTCACGAGGTCGTAGCACAATCTGTGACCTTTTTACCGAAGCGGCAAGGTGGCGCGCAAGGTGAAGGTGGCGGCACGACTTCAGGGGGTGGAGAAAGCCAGGACGTCCAGCCAGGACGTCCCGTTTTAGTTTTTTGATGGTCAATCGATTAGGAGAAACAAAGTGGAAAAAAAATACACAAACCGAAGACGTGTCTGTCGGTTTTGCACGGAAAAAAAAACGGATATTAGTTACAAAGAAGCCTCTGTTTTAAAATTTTTTCTGACGGAGCGTGGAAAAATTATTCCGAGACGGATTTCAGGAAACTGTACGCCCCATCAAAAGCAGCTCACGCGGGCGATTAAACGGGCACGAAATATTGCTTTTCTCGCCTTTGTCGAAGAGCGTTGATATTTTGAGGACAAGCTGGCGTGCTTTTTGAGTGAGTCATTCCCGCTTGTCCTTTTTTTTTCGGTACGATTTTTTTCAACCTTGTTGTGTGCACATCTTCTTGATCAAAACCTTGGTTTTCCAATGAGTCGATCTTGCCCATGATCCAGTCTTTTCTCGATATTTTCCCCACGATTCCTTCCAGTGTTTTTATTGCGCCCTCGGCCGATGTGATCGGAGATGTTGTTCTGGGAGAAGAGAGTTCTGTCTGGTTTGGCACGGTGATTCGTGGCGATGTGCATTATATTCGGATCGGCGCCCGTACAAATATTCAGGATCTCTCCATGCTGCACGTGACGCGTAAAACCCACCCTTTGGTGATCGGGAATGAAGTCACTGTGGGTCATCATGTGACCTTGCACGGCTGCACGGTGAAAGATCGTGTTTTAGTGGGCATGGGCGCTGTCATTTTGGATGGCGCGGTCGTGGGCGAAAATGCGATGGTGGGTGCGGGTGCATTGGTAACACAAGGTATGGAAATCCCTCCGGGTTCTCTTGTTTTTGGAAACCCGGCAAAAGTGAGACGACCATTGAAGCCGGAAGAATTGTCCTTTTTAAGCCAATCCGCGCAAAATTATGTGGATTTGGCAGGCGTTTATTTATCTGAGAGCCTTCCAAAAGAGGGAGAGAGTCAGTGAGTCAAGGCCTGATGGCAAAAATATAAGGACAGGGGGATTTATGTCAGATTTAAACGGCCAAGTTGCACTGATTACAGGTGGCAGTAGTGGAATTGGTTTGGCAATCGCAGAGGTTTTGCTGGCTGAAGGCATGACAGTTGCCATCACAGCAAGAGAGCCAAAACGTTTGGGAAAAGCGGCAGAGGCCCTGCGTGCCAAGGGAGGCCGCGTGATTGCGATGCCAACGGATGTTTCTCAGGCTTCCGAGGTGAGCGCTTTTGTGAATCACGTGAAGGCCGAGGTCGGTCGTATTGATCTACTGGTCAACAACGCGGGAATTTTCAGGCTGGGTAAGATTGCCGATTTATCGGAAGCCGATTGGGATGCCGTTCAGGATATTAACCTGAAGGGCGCTTTTTTGTGCACAAAGGCCGTACTACCCATCATGAAAAAACAGCACTCCGGTTACGTCGTTAATATTTCATCGGTTGCGGGTAAAACCGGTTTTGGTGAGGCTTCGGCCTATTGTGCTTCGAAGTTCGGTCTGATTGGCTTGACCGAAAGCCTGCTCGAAGAAGGGGTCAAAGAGGGTATTCGCGCGACGGCGATTTGCCCTGGTTATGTGGCGACCCCCATGGTTGCAGGTGTTGATGTCCCTCAATCGGCAATGATCCCGCCGGAAGATATCGCGAAGGTGGTGCAAAGTTTGTTGCATCTCTCTCCCTTGACTGTCATTCGAGAGATCGTTGTGAATCGTGTGGGTTCGGTGGATGGGTAGTCGATTGAGTGATCAATCTGAGTGTTCAAGGAGTTGAATTGAAAAATATGAATAGACTTAAATTTTTATCTTGTCTTTTTTTGAGTGTTTTTCTGTGGGTGGGTTTTATCGGATTTGATTCCTCGGCGCATGCGGAAGATGCCCCTGAAAATACGACCGCTCATCCGCCACCCAGAACGGCGATTCCGCATCCAAGTCCCCCACAGAATCCTGTGCGGCCCAATTCGCCCCATGGTCCTTCCAAAGGCGCACAGCCTTTTATGAAAAAACTTGAGAGTTACAACAAACGCTTGCAGGAAAACCCGGAAGATATGGAGGCCTTGGTCTTTTTGGCCAATGCTAATTTTGATATCCAGCGTTTTGAGAATGCCGAGGCGCTTTATTTGCGTGTCTTAAAAATTGATCCCAATAATTTGCATATCCGTACGGATCTTGCTTCGGTGTACCGTAATTTAGAGGATCCAGGCAAGGCCGTTGAAACATTGCGTGTGGTCCTCTCTCTGAATCCCAATCACGAGGTTGCACTTTATAATATTGGCATTATTTTGTTGAATGACAAGGAAGATTTTGACGGTGCGGCCGAAGCATGGGAGCGACTGGTTAAAATCAACCCCAATGATCCCCTGGCTGATGCTTTGAAGGAACAAGTGAAACGGATTCGAAATGGCGAGTTGAAACGAGAAAAAGCCAAGGAAATCCCCCCGACCCATTAGTCCTTGTCGAGGGTAAAACCCTTATTTTTATTGACTTTTTTCTGGTTTTTGTGGTATTTTCCCTTGTTTCGAACAGGTTCTGCTTAAGGAAAATAATGTCCACCCCATCATTTGAGATGTTTTGCGAAAAGGCCAAAGAGGGGAATCTCGTTCCCATCTATCACGAGATCGTGGCGGATTGCGAAACCCCTGTCTCGGCTTTTTTAAAGATCCGAAAGGGAAAATATCCCTTTCTTTTTGAATCTGTTGAAGGCGGTGAAAAGTGGGGACGTTATTCTTTCTTAGGCGCAGACCCTTCCATTCTTATCAAAGGCGAGGGCACGCAGGTCAGGGTGAGCCGGCGTGATGGAAGTGAGACCGTTATAAGCCATAAAGAACCACTGCATGTGCTTCGGGATTTACTCGCCGAGTTCAAACCTGTTGATGTTGAAGGGCTTCCTCGGTTTTTTGGCGGTGCGGTGGGTTATCTTTCCTACGACATGGTGCGATTTTTTGAGCCAGTGGCCTTGCGTCATCCTGTAAAACCTGCACCCGATTTCTTTTTCCTCATTACCGACACCCTGC
>JAADHI010000144.1 GCA_013151935.1 Candidatus Manganitrophaceae bacterium | reverse complement strand
GCTCTGATTAAGTCATGAATTGTTTTTTCAAGGCCAAAATGTCCCACTTCTGCGTTGCAAATTTTGAGAATAGCGGGCTATCCCCTGCAATTTTCGCCTTGAATCGGAACATTTTTTCTCTCGAAAAATCCAACCCAGACTTAATCAGAGCTTCCTTGATTTTTTATGATCATAGCCTCTGCGAAATTGGATTGAACCGGCGAGCTCTGTCAAATCCTTTCGTTTTTTCAGTCGGATATACTCCCGCAATGCCTCGTCAATCAGGTCTTTTTTCGTTCTCACCCGACTTAAAGAAAAGGCTTCTTCCAATAAGTCGTCATTAATATCAATATTTGTCCGCATTTTATGCTCCTGGTACACATTTTGTACTCACTATACACCTAGGATGCACGCCATGAAAAGCTAAAAAAGGAGGCCAGGCCTGCATGGTTGTATCTCTCAAGTCGTTCCCTGTAAGTGATTGATAACTAAATGACTACTTTATGGAGGAACTTTCGGGCGATCTGCGACCTTGACTCGATTACAACGCTAACTTGTTTCTCTTACCGTAAACCCAACTGTTTCATAATTCGAGAAAGGTTGGAGGAGCGCATGCCGAGGGTTTTGGCGGTTTCGCTTTGATTCCCGCCTGTTTTTTCGAGGGTTTTTCTGATGTAGGTACGCTTAAAATGGTCAACAGCTTCTGCCATGTACTGAGGCACTTCCTCTTTTTCCGTTTCTGAAACATTGTTTGGCGGCGTTTGGCAGTGCTCACAAATTTCCAGCGGTAAATCATTTTCTGTAATGATGGGTTCTGGTGCGAGCACAACGGCGCGCTCAATGGCGTTTTGTAATTCTCTCACGTTGCCGGGCCAAGTATAATTTTCCAAAAATGCGAGTGCTTTGGGATGGATCGTCATGATTGCACGTTTGACTTCTAGGCAATGTTTTTTGACAAAATATGCGGCAAGCCCTGCAATATCCTCTTGCCGCTCGCGCAGGGGTGGCAGGGTCATGGAAACGACGTTCAGGCGATAGTATAAATCTTTTCGAAAATCACCTTTTTCAAGGGCAAGTTTCAGGTCTCTGTTTGTTGCCGCCAAAATGCGGACATCGGTTTGAATGTTTTTTGACCCTCCGACCCGTTGAAACTCTCGTTCCTGAAGTACACGTAATAGCCGAGTTTGCAGGGAAGCCGAGAGGTCTCCAATTTCATCCAGAAAAATAGTCCCGCCTTGTCCCAGCTCAAACTTTCCCTTTTTTTGTGCAAAGGCTCCGGTGAAGGCCCCTTTTTCATGCCCAAAAAGTTCACTCTCCATAAGCTCTGAGGTGAGTGCGACACAGTTGACGGCAATGAAGGGGTTTGCAGATCTTGGGCTCCATTGATGAATGGCGCGGGCCATGACCTCTTTTCCTGTTCCGCTCTCTCCCAGCAATAGCACTGTTGTTTTCATGGGGGCAACCCTACGGGCGATGTCCATGACCTGCGTCATGGTTTTACTTTGCCCGATGATGAAGCGGAAGTGGTTTTGCACCACTTCTTCCAAGGCATTTTTTGCATTTTCCGTGCTAGAGAAGATAAGTGCGCGTTCGATGGCGGCGCCAGCAGGTCCCCCAAATGTGTTTAAAAATTTAAGGTCGTCTTCTGTAAAGCCTGCTGGATGATTTGTATTGAGGACTTCAATGGCTCCGATGGTTTCTCCTGAATGTTTTAGAGGGACGCAGAGTAGGGATTGGGTGTTAAAGCCGGTCTCTTGGTCGACTTCCTTGAAAAAACGGGGATCTGTTGAAACATCGTTGCACACGATTCCTTTTCCCGTACTGGCAACACTTCCGATAATGCCTTGACCCAGTGCCATTTTAAATTCACCCACGTCGGCACCGCCAGAGGAAAATGCAAAATTGAGTTGGTGATGTGTTTTATCGATGAGTGCAATGCTACAGGCTTCGGCAGAGAAGAGTTGTTTTGCAGATTCAAGGATCAATTTGAGCACGGCTTTTGGATCAACCGTTCCCATGAGCAAGTGATTGATCTCTATTAGTTTTTCTAAACGTAATTGACTTTCTTGCAAGGTCATTTGAACTCCAAGAGGGCTTGGTTTCTTAAATCAGTGTTGATAAAAGAAGGCCAGGATTTTATCTCACCGGGAGAGGATTGATGAAAAAATGTATCGATGTCTCCACAGAGACCCTTAAAGAAACCTACTTTAAACCGGGTCATCATAAATCTCTTCTTCGAAGTGTGTCAAGAAAGTGTGTCAAGCGAGGGCTGTGATGTGAAAGAAGTCTGTTCCCTTAATTTTCTGCGAAAGATCTGTAAATATAAAATTCTAGGAGCCTGTCGGACTTAGGTGGTCGTAGCGAGAGAAAGCCATTTTGAGTTCATTTTTTTGATCATTTAAGGCGAATATCGGGCATATTTAATGAAGATGATCGGAAAAATGGGCCACAATGGATTTTTCGCAGTAGATTCATCCTAAGTCCGACAGGCTCCTAGGTATCATTTTGAGATTCCTGTTATCGGAAAGATATTTTTTGATTCTGAGAGGAATTGTAAAATCAATAGGTCGTGTTATGAATTGAAGAAAATTCAATTTCGTAAGTATCTGTTTTTTATATACTTTAATATAACATATCTTACTTTTTCTTGAACTTAATTCTGGCACACTTTCTGCAAAGCTACTCCCACAATAGGGGAAACAAGTATTGGGGGGGAGCATAAAATGTTAAGAAAACAGGGGAAAATAGGTTCGACTATTTTGGTGATTGGTTCAGGTGCATCAATGAAAACTTTTAAAGATGCGGTCGCAAAATATGGAACGCTTGGATTTCAATTTCTTTATTTTGAATGGGCTTTTTCTTCAAAGAATTCTCTCAATGAGGCGCTTCAAAGGATTAAAAAGACCATTGCATCGCAGGGGATAAAAAAAGTCGTGGTTGCGATTGATAATCGTCGTGGGACACTTCCGGTGGATTTATTATTAGCCCTGCGTGTGGAAGGGATTGAGGTGGTGAAAGCCGTTTCATTTTACGAGCAGATCTATGGCAAGATGTGGGTAGAGTCCTTAAATCCAAGTGATCTTATCTTTGGGGAAGGTTTTAAGCGAATGGCGCTCATCAGTTTTGGAAAAAGAATATTAGATGTGACGGCAGCGTTCTTGGGCTTGGTGCTTTCCTTGCCATTTTTTCTGATCCTTCCTTTACTGATTAAGATGGATTCTCGTGGCCCCGTTTTCTATCGGCAGGAGCGGGTCGGGGCAGAGGGGGTGCTTTTTGACGTTTTTAAGTTTCGTTCAATGTGTCAGAATGCGGAGGCTGCGACTGGCGCGGTCTGGGCCAAAGAGGGGGACCCTCGTGTGACAGGTCTGGGGCGTTGGCTGAGAAAATTACGTCTCGACGAACTCCCTCAATTGTTTAATGTATTGAGGGGTGAAATGAGTTTTGTTGGCCCGCGACCGGAGCGTCAGGTCTTTGTTACCGATTTGGAAGAATGCATCCCTTATTATGCACTTCGGCATACGGTGAAACCGGGTTTGACGGGCTTGGCTCAGGTGAAATACCGCTACGGAGCGACAAAAGAAGATGCCTTAGAAAAACATCAATATGATTTGTATTATGTTAAGCATTTATCCTTGTTTTTTGACCTTTCTATCATGTTTGCCACGGTTCGGGTTGTTTTGAGGGGTTTGGGCGCGCGATGACCTTGCCTTCCATTCTGAGCTAGAACGCAATCTATTGCTTTTTCTTGAAGCGTTTTGTTATCCTACTGCTGTATTTGGTTTTGGCACTTTTCAGACGTGAACCGTGGGAATAAAATACCTCATGTTTGTAGCGTTTCTCCCTTTTTTTTCAAATAAGATCATGCGTAAATTTCTGAAGTATGAAGTATAAAGTATAAGGAGATCAGTGTATGCCTAAAGGTACAGTAAAGTGGTTTAATGCCAGTAAGGGGTTTGGCTTTATCGAACGCGAAGATGGCGGAGATGTCTTTGTACATTTTTCAGCCATTCAGGATGAAGGCTTTAAATCGCTTGATGAAGGACAGTCCGTTGAATTTGAGATTACCAGCGGTGCAAAAGGAGACCAAGCGGCGAATGTTATAAAGCTGTAGCTGTTCTCTTTAATCTACTCTTTGTTTTTAAAAAAAAATCTTCCTTGATTTGTTTCGGGGAAGATTTTTTTTGTTTTAATTTGTTTTAGATAGAGATATCTTTGAAATCGGGGATTTCTGTTTGCATAAATTTTTTGAGTTTTTTGAGTAGGTTCTTTTCGATTTGGCGTACGCGCTCTTTTGAAATTCCGTATTTTTTGGCGAAGGTTTCCAAAGTTTTTGGATCTTCAGACAGGACGCGGTTGGAAATAATATCTGCTTCTCTGGCTTTAAGTTGTTTTGAAAAAAGTGCAAGTTTTGATTGGAAAAGAGTTTTGAGCTGTTTGTTGGCGAGATGTGACTCTGTGTCTTCCTGATGTGAAGGGAGTAGGTCGCCATAGGATGTATTGCCTTCTTCCCCGACAGGGGTGCTTAGCGAAATTTCGTGTCCCTCAAGCCGTTGAGTCATTTCGATGACTTCTTTTTCTTTGACGTTTAACTGATCTGCAAGTAATTTGGGTGTGACAGCCATGCCTTTTTTTTCGAGTGCTTCCCGTTCTTTTGAAAGTCTAAAGAAGAGCTTCCGCTGGGCTTCTGTGGTGCCGATGCGTACCAATCGCCAGTTTTGTAGGATGTGTTTTAGGATGTAGGCACGAATCCACCATGCGGCATAAGTGGATACCCGTACATTTTTGTAAGGGTCATATTTTTTCACCGCATGCATGAGTCCTACATTGCCTTCTTGAATTAAATCCATGGTGTTGAAGGGCAGTTTTTTATACTCCATTGCGATGGAAACAGAGAGACGTAAATGAGAAAGAATCAGTTGTGTGACCGCATCAAGATCGCCTTTTTCTTGAAATCGAACGGCAAGTGCATGTTCCTCCTCACGGCTTAAAAAAGGGTATTTTCGGACCTCCACAAGGTAGCCATGAAGTGGATCGTAACCGGAGAGACCGCGATCATCTACTCGAGAGGAAATTTCTGGATTTTGTGGCGGATGGTCTCCGTCTCGTTTGTCATTCATCCTGGGTGATCTCAAGGGGCTGAAATTTGGAATTGGGCGGAAGTACTTTTGAAAAATACCTGAATAAGCTCTGTGTTTTCAAGTGGTTTTCTGGCGGAGTTTTTTTTCGTTATTTTAATTTTATGATCTATTTCTTGCATCCATATCAAATGTAGGTCTTTTTTTTTTGAATTCAAGGCCAGACTTAATCAGAGGTGCTATAAAACGCAAGTCGAACTTGCGAGATTTTTTGAAACGTTATACCCTCACGCCACATGGGGTGGAGCCATGACATGGTCTGAGTTGAGAACGAATCTGTGGAAGGAGCAATGGTGGGACATTTCGAAAAAGACTTGGATGCGCTGAAAGAAAAAATCCTGAAAATGGGGGCTTTTGTCGAAACACAAATTGCAAGCTCGATTAAATGTCTTGTTGAAACAGATCTGACTTTGGCCCGTCAAACGATTCAAAATGATCATCTTGTTAATGCAATGGATGTTGCGATTGATGACGAGTGTCTTCGTTTGCTTACCTTGTATCAGCCAAGTACACACGATTTACAGTTTATCACCACGGCCATGAAGATTACCTCCGCTTTGGAACGTGTGGGTGACCTTTCGGAGGATATCTGTGAGCGCGCAATTGCACTTTCTCGTGAGCCACTTTTGAAACCTTATATTGACTTGCCGCGTATGGCGGAAGCTGCGCAAAAAATGGTGAGTGAAACCTTAGATGCTTTTGTCAATAAAGATGCGACTCTGGCAAGAAAAGTGTGTGGGGATGATGCTTTCATTGATGATTTATCCGCTCAGATTTTCCGAGAGTTGATCTCATATATGGTGGGAGATCGTCGTAGTATTGCACGCGCGATTCACATTAGTTTTGTCTCAAAGTACATTGAGTGCATTGGAGACCACGCAAGTGATATTGCCGAAATGGTGGTCTATCTCGTGGAAGGTAAAGTCATTCGTCATACGGTCATCGAACCCATTAAATAAGATTTTTTCTGTCCTCGTGTTCCTTTTTCCAAGATCGCAATAGATCTTTTATTTCTCATGGCAGTCTCTCGTGAATCACCTTCTTTAGTTACTTATTGTGTGTGATCTTGACAGCATTGCCCTGCTTTCATATAATATCCGGCTGATGCAAAAGGTGCCTACAATGAATATTCAAGTACAAGAGATTCCTTCTGAGGGGCTTCACCTTTCTTATGAGATGAGTCCGCTCGTGTGGAATTCAGAGGAGAAGGGTCATTCTCTCCTTGAGTCCGCTCAGATTGTTTTGGATGTTTTGAAACATGGTGAGGGCGAAGTCTATATTTCTGGCACGCTTTCCACTCGGGTTCAAGGCGAGTGTAGCCGTTGTACGGAAGCCCTGAGTCTCCCCATTTTATCGCGTTTCCACTTGGACTATGTTCCTTCTCCAGACAAATTTTCTGCGGGTGAAGTGGCTTTGTCTTCCGATGCACTTGATCTCAATTATTATGAGGGGGATGAGATCAATGTTGATGAGGAAATAAGGGGACAGTGTTTGCTCGCAGTCCCCATGCATTCGCTCTGTCAGGCAGATTGTCAAGGGCTTTGTCCGCAGTGTGGGGTCGATTTAAACAAAGGTAGTTGCCAATGCCGTTCTGAGCCTGTTGATTTGCGATGGGCCGCGCTGGAAAAATTCAAATATAAGGAAAATAATGCCAAATCCAAAACATAAAACTTCAAAATCGCGGCGGGATAAAAGACGTACCCACAAAAAACTAAGCCCTCCAAACACCGTTCTTTGTCCACAATGTCATGAAGCCAAATTGCCACATCAAGTTTGTCTGAGCTGTGGGACCTATAAACGCCGCCAAGTCATTGAAGTCACTGATTAGACTGATCTGATTTAAATGCACGGAGCGTTCTTCCTCGCTCCTGAAGTGAAACCAAAATCATGAAAATTGCTGTAGATGCGATGGGGGGGGATGATGCGCCCGCGGCCATTGTCGAGGGTGCAGTTCTTGCCGCTCGCGAATATGATGTTGCCCCTATTTTAGTCGGTGATGAAGCCGAAGTAAAAAAAGCGCTCTCCATTCATAATGTAATGGGGCTCCCTATTTCGGTGGTGCATGCCTCACAGCGTGTTGAGATGCACGAAGCGCCTTCCCTCGCCATTCGTAAGAAAAAAGATTCCTCTATTTCAGTCGCCACAGGTCTTGTAAAATCGGGTGAAGCCGTGGCCGTGATTAGCGCAGGCAACACCGGTGCAAGCATGGCAACGGGTTTGCTATATCTGAGACCCTTAAGCTGTGTGGAGCGTCCGGCCATTGCGACACCACTTCCGACCTTAAAGGGTACGGCGATCATGATTGACGTGGGTGCAAATGTAGATTGCAAACCCACCCATCTTTTTCAGTTTGCAATTATGGGTAGTATCTACGCAGAAGAAATTTTCGGGATTGTTAACCCTAAAGTGGGTCTGCTGAGTATTGGTGAGGAAGAAAGTAAAGGCAACGAGCTGACAAAAGAAGTGTTTAAGATGTTGAAACAAAGTCGATTAAATTTTGTCGGAAATGTCGAGGGGCGAGACGTTTATTCTGGCGAAGTGGATGTCATTGTGTGTGACGGTTTTACAGGCAATGTTGCACTTAAAATTTCTGAAGGTTTATCCGAAGCCATGCGTCAGTTTTTGAAACAAGAAATATTGGCGTCTACATTGGGGAAAATAGGCTATGCTCTGCTTGGTTCCTCTTTTGCACGATTTAAAAAGAAAGTTGATTATGCAGAATACGGTGGCGCGCCCCTCTTAGGTCTTGATGGGGTCAGTATTATTTGTCACGGACGCTCTTCTCCAGAAGCCATCAAAAATGCCATACGCGTGGCCAAAGAGTCCTATCGCCGGGGTGTGGCGCGTCATATCAAAGAACAGATTGAAGCCCATATGAATCAGGTTTCCTGAGGGACGTTTTAATGCAGGTTCAAATTCTTGGAAATGGCGCTTATGCCCCAAAGACCATTCTGACGAACCATGATCTTGAAAAAAAGATCGATACTTCTAACGAATGGATCGTGGCACGGACAGGGATTCGAGAACGCCATATTGCCGCAAAAGATGAGGCAACCTCTGATTTGGCTGTCCATGCCGCACGAAAGGCCCTTGAACAGGCCGGGGTCGCCCCAATGGATGTCGATCTTGTTATTGTTGCGACGTCCATGCCCGATATGTTTTTCCCTTCTACGGCCTGTATTGTTCAAGAAAAACTGGGGGCTAAAAATGCGGCGGCCTTTGATCTTTCTGCGGCCTGTTCTGGTTTTATTTATGCCCTTTCGGTCGGAGAGCAGTATGTGCGCTCTGAGACCTATCGCCATGTCCTGGTGATTGGTGCAGAGGTCATGTCTCGTTTGACCAATTGGCAGGATCGCGGGACTTGTGTTTTGTTTGGAGACGGTGCGGGCGCGGTTTTACTTGGGCCTGCTAATGAGGGGCGTGGCATTCTTTCTGTGCATCTGCATACGGATGGTGCGCTCTGGGATCTCATCTGTGTGCCAGGCGGCGCTGGCGCAATACCACCCTCTGAAAAGGTCCTTGTTGAATGTTTGAATACCATTCACATGAAGGGCAGTGAAACCTTTAAAATCGCGGTAAGAAACCTTGAAAATGTGGCTTTGGAAGCACTTCATGCCAATGATATGAGCATTTCTGATATTGACTGGTTGGTCCCCCATCAGGCCAATATCCGTATCCTGAAGGCGGTTGCTGCCCGTCTGAAAATGCCGAAAGAAAAAATGGTTGTGAATTTGGATCGTTATGGTAATACTTCGGCGGCTTCTATCCCGCTGGCTTTTGACGAAGCGGTGAATGATGGCCGTATCAAACGAGGAGATTCGATTCTTTTTCTTGCGTTCGGAGGTGGCTTAACTTGGGGCGCTGCGGTGGTGAACTATTAGTTTTTTAATTTTTAAGAGCCTTGTATGTAATGAAGGAGTCTCAATTGGATAAAAATTTTTTAGAGGGCGCAGCACTTATTTTGGGGGCATCCAGCGGTTTTGGTGAAGCCACTGCATTGGAGCTTGCGGCATCGGGTATGGATATTATCGGTGTGCATCTCGACCGAAAAGGAACGATGCCCAATGTTGAGCGCATTATTGCTGCAATCGAAAAAAAAGGGCGACGTGCGCTCTTTTTTAATCTGAATGCCGCCAGTGCCGAAAAACGAAAAGAAGTGCTGGATAAGCTTGAATTAGAGGGGATGACCGTGCGTGTCTTGCTTCATTCTCTGGCCTTTGGATCTTTAAAACCCTTGATTGCGGAGACGGCAAAAAAAGCGATCAGTCAATCACAAATGGAGATGACCATTGATGTCATGGCCAACAGCCTTGTTTATTGGACACAAGATTTAGTGCAGCGAAAGTGCTTTGATCGTGGGGGACGTATTTTTTGCCTCACCTCGGCAGGAGGTTCCCGGGTTTGGCCCTCTTATGGAGCGGTTTCGGCAGCAAAATCTGCGATTGAATGTCATGTCAGGCAGCTTGCCTTGGAGTTGGGGCCGCACGAAATTTCGGTGAATTCCATTCGAGCAGGTGTGACGGATACCCCGGCTTTGCGGAAAATTCCAGGAAATGAAGAAATGATTCGTCTTGCAAAAGAAAAGAATCCCTGGGGACGTTTGACCACACCTGAAGATGTTGCTGGTGTTATTTCACTGCTCTCACATCCAAAAGCAAAGTGGGTGACGGGCAATGTGATCGGGGTGGATGGTGGAGAATTTATTGTCGATTAACGCTGACGTTCTTTCTTGGGCTTTGTATTGACTTTATTTTTCTTTTTGATCAAAATTAGTGCTCATTTTTTGGATGTAAATTCATGAATATTGCGTTTCTTTTTCCCGGTCAGGGATCACAATCTGTGGGCATGGGAAAAGCCCTTTTTGAGCAATTTGAGTTGGCCCGTGGTGTTTTTGCAGAGGCTGAAAATGTCTTGGGCTGGGATGTTGCGGATCTTTGTTTTAATGGGCCTGAATCTAAACTCAATCAAACCGAGTTTACGCAGCCAGCGCTCTTAACGGCCAGTATTGCCGCCTGGCGTGTCTTAGGTTCACCCATTCACTCGGCAACACTTGTTGCGGGACACAGTCTGGGAGAATTTACAGCCTTGGTTGCAGCAGGCGCGCTTTCTTTTGCAGATGCGGTGCGTCTTGTGCATCTTCGAGGGCGATTTATGCAGGAGGCCGTGCCTGAAGGAAAAGGTGCGATGGCGGCCATTATCGGGATGAAGCGGGTGGCTGTTGAAGCCATTTGTGCACAGGTTTCGGTGGATTCAGCACTTGTTTCTCCGGCAAACTATAACGGTCCCAGTCAAATTGTGCTTTCAGGGGAAATCAATGCGGTCAAACGCGCCATGGTTTTGGCGAAGGAGTCAGGGGCAAAATTGGCAATCCAACTTGCCGTGAGTGTTCCTTCTCATTCTCCCTTGATGCGTAAAGCGTGTCTGCGTCTTTCAGATGAGTTGGACAAAATTTCGGGTTTAGATCTTCAAAAGCCGCTCGTTAATAATTTGGCGGCAGAAGTCACTGAGACTTGGAAAGTCGCTAAATCAGCATTGGTTGATCAATTGTCTTCTCCTTTGCTTTGGCATGAGACGATGACCCGTATGAAGGATGCTGGAGTGGATCAGTTTATTGAGGTCGGTCCGGGGCGTGTGCTCTGTGGGCTCCTGAAGCGCATTGATCGTCGTGCGAAGGTTATGCCCGTAGAAGACCCCGAAGGGATAGAAAAGGCTTTATCGCTCTTAAACCAGAAGGTCGAGTCTGTTTGAATTTAAGGAGGATAAATCTTTGGAAATGAAAGGCAAAATCGCCTTGGTAACCGGGGGCGCTCAAGGCATCGGTAAAGCGATTTGTGAGACTCTTGCGGCATTTGGGGGGACTGTGATAGTCTCCGATCTAAATCTTTCTGGTGCTGAAAAAACAGCTTCTGAATTAAGCGATAAAGGCTATACAGCATCCGCTGCTGAGGTGAATGTCGCGGATGCCGATTCGGTAAAACGGATGGCGGCTGATATTCGTTCTCAGTATGGAAAGCTTGATATTCTTGTGAATAACGCGGGCATCACAAGAGATACCTTACTGATGCGAATGAAGGATGCGGATTGGGACGCGGTGCTTTCTGTAAACCTGAAGGGGGTTTTTCAGTGTATGAAGGCAGTGCTTCCAATGATGTCGAAACAGCGTTATGGACGGATCATTAATATTTCATCTATTGTTGGCGTGATTGGTAATGCAGGACAGGCGAACTACGCGGCCTCGAAGGCGGCCGTGATTGGGCTGACAAAGACTGTGGCGAGAGAATATGCAGCGCGTGGCATTACGGTTAACGTTGTTGCACCGGGTTTTATCGAGACGGCGATGACCGCTGACTTGCCCGAAGCCATTCAAGCGGATTTGAAAAAACAAATCCCGCAAGGGAAATTGGGACAGCCTTCTGATATTGCGGATGCCGTCTGTTTTTTTGCATCAGATCAGGCTGCTTATGTGACCGGGCAGGTCTTGCATGTGAATGGAGGAATGTACATGGGGGGATAAATCCCCTTATTTTCAAGCGGGAGACTTTCTTGCGTATTTGCAGAGCCACCCGATTTTAGTAACCAAACTTTTAAGGAGGAACAGTCCATTGGCGATAGAAGAGCAGGTCAAAAAAATTATTTCTGAGCAACTGGGTGTTGAAGCAGGAGAAGTGGTATCCGGTGCATCTTTTGTGGAAGATCTGGGTGCGGATTCTTTGGATACCGTAGAGCTTGTGATGGCATTTGAAGAGGCTTTTAATATTGAGATTCAGGATGAGGATGCTGAAAAAATCCTTACCGTCCAGAGCGCCATTGATTATATCCAGAACAAAGTTTAAACCCGATGAATTATTACAAAGACGAAGCCCCGTCGGCCCTTCGCAGAAGACGTGTTGTTGTGACGGGTTTGGGCATGGTTTCTCCCCTCGGAATTGGCGTTGCGTCTTCTTGGAAGGCGCTCTTGGCAGGCGAATCTGGCATTGATCGAATCACGCATTTTGACGTGAGTGACTACCCCTGTCAGATTGCGGGAGAACTTAAGGGTTTTAAACCCAGCGATTTTATCAGTGCTAAAGAAGTTAAAAAAATGGATACCTTTATTCACTTTGCCGTTGCCGCTGCCCGTATGGCGGTGGAGGATGCCGATTTTAAGGTGTCTCCCGAAAATGCCGAGGCTTTAGGGACTTATGTCGGCTCGGGTATTGGGGGGTTGCAGGCGATTGAAAAATGGCATACGGTCTTATTGGAGAAAGGGCCGAAACGTGTAACGCCTTTTTTTATTCCGATGACGATCATCAATTTGGCTTCGGGTCAAATTGCAATTGCATTGGGAGCAAAGGGGCCGAATTCCTGTGCGGTGAGTGCTTGTGCAACGGGGAATCACTGTATTGGAGATGCTTTTCGCATCATCCAGCGTGGAGAGGCCGATGCGATGTTGGCGGGTGGCGCAGAGGCTGCGATTACACCCTTGGGCATGGCAGGTTTTGCAGCGTCTCGTGCACTTTCTCTTAGAAATGACGCCCCTCAAAAAGCAAGCCGACCCTTTGACAAAGATCGAGACGGTTTTGTGATGGGCGAGGGGGCAGGCGTTGTGATGTTGGAGTCTTTGGAAACAGCAGAAGCACGTGGTGCTCATATCTATGCCGAGGTGATGGGTTACGGGATGACAGCCGATGCCTACCATATGACCGCACCGCCCGTTGGCGGGGAGGGGGCCGTGCGCTGCATGAATCTGGCTTTGAACGATGCCGGAATTGCTGCTGACCAGGTCGACCATATCAATGCCCATGCCACATCCACAATGGCGGATGCCATTGAAACGGCTGCGATAAAAACCGTTTTTGGTGAGCACGCCGTAAAGCTTGCGATTAGCGGTACAAAATCGATGACGGGCCATCTTTTAGGCGCGGCAGGGGGGATCGAAGCCATCTTCTCTATTTTGGCCATTCGAGACCAAGTCGTGCCCCCGACCATTAACTTAGATCATGCCGATCCACTGTGTGATCTGAACTATACCCCTCTCAAGGTAGTCAAACAAAATATTTCGACTGTGCTTTCCAATTCTTTTGGTTTTGGTGGGACGAATGCGGCGCTCTGCTTTCAGAAATTTACTGCTTAATTTTTTTCCATCCATGTCATGAAACCCAAATCCCTTTCATTTCTCGAAACAGCACTTTTTTATATCTTTCGTAACCCCAGCTTGCTGCAACAGGCTTTGACGCATAAATCGTATGTGAACGAAACAAAAGAAAAAGATCGAAAAGATAATGAGCGCTTCGAGTTTTTAGGGGATGCCGTACTTGATTTGGTCATGTGTCAGGAACTCGTTGAGCGTTTTCCTGCGCTGCCCGAAGGGGATCTTTCTAAAATGAAGGCCAAGATGGTGAGTGAAGCGGTTTTGGCTGGAGTTGCGCGACAAATTAACCTAGGGGCTTATCTCTTTTTGGGTAAGGGAGAAATCCAGAGTGAAGGCCAAGAAAAACCTTCGCTGCTTTCCGATGCTTTAGAAGCCTTAATCGCCGCGATTTATTTGGATTCGGGTTCTCACAATGGCTTGAGTGAAGCACGTCGTGTTATTTTATCGCTATTTTTCGAGGTGATGCAGACTTTGACAGGAGGTGAGCTACTTTTTGATTATAAGACCACGCTGCAAGAATATTCACAAAAGAAATTTGCGTCATTGCCCGTCTATCGTCTGATAAATGAGAGCGGCCCAGACCATGAAAAGCAGTTTGAAGTGGGGGTCTTTGTGGACGAAAGCTTATGCGGGATTGGTCTTGGGAAAAGCAAAAAAGTAGCTGAGCAAGAAGCAGCGCAGAAAGCACTTTCAGAAATTAAGACGCAATAGCTTCTATTTTTTGAGGGGAGGAGATACGCGCCCGCCTTTTTTCTCCTGCCCGGAATCATTCAGAAGGTTTTTTAGCTCAGACATAAATTGATTGACATCTTTAAATTCTCGATAGACTGAAGCAAAGCGCACATAGGCAACCTGATCAAGAATGTGTAGTTGCCGCATCACTTCTTCCCCGACAATTCGACTCTCAACCTCATTCACGCCGCGTTCCTGGATTGCTTTTTCAATGCGTGTGACGACGGACTCTAGTTGGTCAATGCTGACCGGACGTTTTTCGCAGGCTTTGGTGAGTCCTGAAAAAATTTTTTGACGATCAAAGGGTTCGCGTCGTCCGTCCTTCTTGACCAGCATGGGCAAGTTTTCCTCGATGCGTTCATAGGTGGTAAAGCGTCTTTTGCACTTTAAGCATTCTCGTCTTCGGCGGATGGTTTCGCCTTCTTTACTTAAACGAGAATCGACAACCTTATCGTCAAAACTGCTGCAAAAGGGACAGTGCACAGGATTTTCCTATCGTGTAAAAGGGAATCGTTTACAGAGGGCTTCCGCTTGGGTCTGAACTTGTTTCAGCACGTCTGCATCTTTTCTATTTTTTAGGACGGTATCGATCAGGCTTGCGATCTCCGTCATCTCACTTTCTTTCATGCCGCGTGTCGTGACAATGGGGGTGCCGAGGCGAATTCCACTGGCATGTACGGGTGGGCGTTGATCGAAGGGTACGGCATTTTTATTGACCGTGATCCCCGCCGTATCCAAAGCCTCATCGGCTTCCTTGCCTGTAATGCCTTGTTCTGTGAGATCGACAAGCATTAAATGGGTATCTGTCCCGCCCGAAACAATTTGATAGCCTTTAGAGATGAGTGACTCAGCGAGTGCTGCGGCATTCTTTACGATCTGTTGTTGATAGCGGACAAAATCCTCGGAAAGGGCCTCTTTAAAGGCAACAGCCTTTGCGGCGATGACGTGCATCAAAGGACCGCCTTGAATCCCCGGAAAAACAGATTTATCGACCCCTTTCGCAAACTGTTCTTTACAGAGAATCATCCCGCCACGCGGGCCACGCAGGGTTTTGTGTGTGGTTGTTGTCACAAAATCGGCGTAAGGGACGGGAGAAGGATGGACTTTTGCAGCGACCAAGCCCGCAATATGTGCCATATCCACCATTAAGTAGGCGCCCACGCTGTCGGCGATTTCTCTAAAGCGTTCAAAGTCGAGTGTGCGAGAATAGGCCGAAGCCCCAACGACAATCATTTTGGGGCGTTCCGCTTCGGCTTGTTTGGCGGCATCATCGTAATTGATCCGGCCTGTTTCTTTTTCTACACCGTAGGACGTTGTTTCGTAAAGCTTTCCAGAAAAATTGACTTTAAAGCCGTGCGTGAGATGCCCCCCGTGGGCGAGACTCATGCCCATAATCTTATCCCCGGGTTTAAGCACAGAAAAATAAACACCCATATTGGCCTGAGAGCCGGAATGGGCTTGCACGTTCACATGCTCTGCACCAAAAATCTCTTTGGCACGCGCAATAGCGAGTGTTTCGATGACATCCACATATTCGCATCCACCGTAATAGCGTTTTCCCGGATAACCTTCGGCATATTTATTGGTGAGTAATGAACCTTGTGCTTCCTGTACCGCTCGGCTGACCACATTTTCTGAGGCGATTAAGACAATCTTTTTATCTTCCCGTTCGGTTTCTTGTGTGATCGCGGTTTCAACGGCCGGATCAAATTTTTTTAAAGGGATACCTTTTTCCACTTTGATTTTCCTTATCGGAGATGAGTCATGATTTGCTTGATTGATATTGCTGCTTTTTAGAGCGCGTTCGATTTCTTGGAGTTTGTCTAGTCGCCTTTGATGACGACCCCCTTCAAAAGGGGTTTTGAGCCAGAGCGTGACAATGGAGAGGGCGACATCCAGGTCCAGTACCCGTGCACCCAAAATGAGGACATTGGCGTCATTGTGACGTCGGCTGGCTTCTGCTGTTTCCAAATTATGACAGAGCGCTGCGCGCACTCCTGGCAGCTTATTGGCTACGATGGACATGCCAATACCCGTGCCGCAAATGAGTATGCCGTGGTCATCAAGGCCCTCAGAAATCCGACTTGCAGCTTTTAGCGCGTAATCTGGATAATCGACAGAAGAATCCCCGTCTGTTCCGAGATCGACCGTCTCGATCTGGTTTTCGGAAAGATATCGGAGGATTTGGCTTTTGCAGTCGAAGCCTGCGTGATCTGAAGCAAGGATTACTCTCATCTTAGTTCCTAAGTCGCGATGGTATCGAATCACCTATTTTGTGTCAAGCGAAATTGGGGGGATTTTCTTCGATCTCCCTCGTAAGCTGTATTGACAAAAAATCCTGCTTCAATTAGAGTGACTTTCAGGATTTTTGGGGAGAATATTCAGATGATCACTGGTAAACACGAAGCGATTAAGATTACGGTAAAAGCGGGGGAGTCCTTTCAAATCAAAATTTGGGAAGATCGTACAAAAGGGCATCGTTGGGTTCCGTCTTATGATACTTCTTTGCTCCGAGTGCTCAGCGATGAATATGAGCGGATGCGTAATATTCGGGTGACCGATTCTGGAATGCATTATTTTGAGTTCCTTGGCATGAAGCCGGGGACGGCCCTGATTGATTTTGAATCCCGTTACGGGTGGAAATTTTCAGCCGATA
>JAADHI010000014.1 GCA_013151935.1 Candidatus Manganitrophaceae bacterium | reverse complement strand
GTGTTTTTAATCGCCCCGGTCATAGCGAGACAATAGCCGTTTCTTTCGTTTTCTATCTGGGGCCACAAAATACCGGGACTGTCATTGAGCAATATCCCGTTGCCAAGTTTAATTTGTTGTTGGTGTCGTGTCACCGCTGGCTCGTCTCGCACCTTTGTGATTGCCTTTCCGGCCAGGGTATTGATCAAAGTCGATTTTCCACAATTAGGGATGCCGACCACCATTGCACGAAGGGGCAAGGCCTTTTCGTTTCGCCCTGGAAAAAAACTGCGACAGCGTGCGATCAGTTTGCGGGTTAAGGGCAAGGATTTAGCATTGATTGCCAAGGCTTCGGTCGCTGGTGCTCCCGCCCAGTGACGTACCCAAAGTTGTGTGGTTTTTGGGTCGGCCAGATCACTTTTATTTAAGACTTTGATGACAGGCCGGGGGCCGCGTAATTCTGAAACCAAGGGGTTTTCACTGCTGAAGGGAATCCGTGCATCCAAGACCTCTATCACGAGATCCATATCGGACATTGCTTTTTTGATTTCCCGCCGGGCCTTTTGCATGTGCCCCGGATACCATTGAATCGTCATAAAATCCCTAAAATGTGAGTTAGCCCACTATAGAAAAAAATGCACTAAAAAACAAATACAGGCAAAGATTCCAAACTGAGCTATAATAAGGGTATAAGGCATTGAAATTTTTAAGAATATAAGATTATTTTTTCAAATTTTGCATCCGACAACATAAAGCAGGAGTCACTCATGTACGCTGATTTATCGGTTGAAACCTTTATGAACGGTTTGATTAAAAGGAATCCTGGGGAACTGGAATTTCACCAGGCTGTTCGGGAAGTTGCCGAATCAGTCATTCCCTATATTCTGAGTCATTCAAAATATGAACATGCAGGGATATTCCAACGCATGACAGAGCCAGACCGAAGCATTATTTTTCGTGTGGTTTGGGAAGATGACAAAAAAAACATACGGATCAACAAAGGATATCGGGTACAGTTCAATAACGCGATTGGCCCTTACAAGGGCGGCCTGCGCTTTCATCCTTCGGTCAACTTAAGCATCCTCAAATTTCTGGGTTTTGAGCAAACCTTTAAAAATAGCTTAACGACACTCCCCTTGGGTGCGGGAAAAGGCGGCTCCGACTTCAATCCAAAAGGGAAATCTGAACGCGAGATTATGCGTTTTTGCCAAGCCTTTATGACGGAGCTCTCTCACCACATTGGGCCACATTTAGACGTGCCCGCAGGAGATATCGGTGTCGGTTCCAGAGAAATCAGTTTTATGTTTGGTCAATATAAACGTCTAAAACATGAGTTTTCCGGCACAATGACGGGCAAACCTTTAGAGTTTGGCGGAAGCCTGATTCGCAAAGAAGCAACAGGTTACGGCTGTGCCTTTTTTATGGAGGAAATGCTCAAAAATGTCGGAGATTCCGTTCAAGGAAAAACCTGTTTGGTTTCGGGATCCGGCAATGTTGCACAATATTGCACAGAAAAAATCATCCAGTTGGGTGGTAAAGTCGTCACACTTTCAGATTCTTCTGGCTTTATTTATGACCCGGAGGGTATCAATGAAGAGAAACTGGCTTTTGTCATTGACCTCAAGGTGATCAAACGCGGCCGAATTTCAGAATATGCCAAAAAATTCAACTGTGAATTCCACGAAGGCAAAAAACCTTGGCATCTGCCTTGTGACTTGGCCTTTCCCTGCGCCACACAAAATGAAATTGATGAAAAAGATGCAATTGCACTGGCTTCAAATGGGATCAAGGCCATCGCCGAAGGGGCCAATATGCCCACAACAATTGATGCCATAAAATTCTTTGAAAAATCCAAAGTACTCTATGCGCCGGGCAAGGCTTCTAATGCGGGCGGGGTTGCCGTCTCAGGTCTTGAAATGACGCAAAATAGTATGCGCATGGCCTGGACGGAAGTAGAACTCGAAGATCGACTTAAGGTCATCATGACCAATATCCATAGCCAATGTGTCACACACGGCGGAGAAAATGGCTACACCAATTATGTAAAAGGCGCGAATCTCGCAGGATTTATCAAAGTTGCCAATGCGATGCTGGCTTATGGGGTGGTTTGAGAGAAAAAGAAAACAAACTTAAAACAAAAAACTCACTTATTTTTCTTGGCGGTAAAACCATTGTCCATTTTTGCTAATTTCGGCTTTCAAAGGAAGATGTTTAAGGGTTCTGTAGTCCAACACATCAAACAAATATGGTGTTGGCAACTCATCCAATTCGGTCAATAATTGTCCGGTCAAATCTCTATTTCCGCTCTGGTAAATTGCAAAATCGATGTCTGAGCCTTGTTCATTATTCCCTCTCGCTCGTGATCCATAAATCTTGACCCCTTCTATTTCAGGATATCTCTCAAATAAACGGACAATCACATCAATCGTTTCTTGAGGCAATCCAAAAAGCACTAAGAACGCTCCTTTAGATATTCATAAACCTGAGTGATGGCATCAAGAAAACGGTGGTTAATCGCTTCGATGGCCTCCCTCGCTTTTTGCTCATCGTAAGTATGCGCCATTAAGTTACGGCTCTCCATCATGTCAATCCAACACTGACCATCAGCAATCAGACCATGATGAAAAGACTGCTTAATGACTTCTCTCGGCAAAGAAATCTGATCTAAACCGGAATATGCCAAATAGTCTTTCAATGTTTTCCACCCTAACTCAAATGTAAATTCAAAAGCTTGGATGAGGGCCATCTGATAAAGTTCTTCGTCAGGGTCTTCTTTCTGTGCATTCACTGCTCTCAGCAGTTTTTTCCGAGCCTTTTGAAAATTTTCAAATCGTTGTTGCCAACGTATTGCTTGATTCATAATGAAAGATCCACCTTTTGATTCTTATACACTTTAAAAATGGGCTTGAGCATATGAAAACCAGCTTCAGGTGTCAAATAGCGAGTGAGGGAACCTTATTCATCACTTTTTACGCTCACTCAAAAAAAGAAACCACCGTTTTAAAATCTTCCGTCCTTGTCCTTGGTGCATTGGGCAAATTGTCCAAAAAAGCTTTACCGTAGGATTTTTTGGTGATGCGGTGATCGAGGATGGCGATGAGACCTCGGTCTCGACGGCTTCGAATGAGTCGTCCGATGCCCTGTCTGAGCGAAAGCATGGCGAGTGGGATTTGATATTCAACGAATGCGGGTTTGCCTTGTTGTCCTAAGGCATCAATACGTGCGGAGGTTAAAGGATCGCCGGGAGAGGCAAAGGGCAGTTTATCAATAATGACGCAAGAGAGGGCTTCTCCCGCAACATCAACGCCTTGCCAAAAGCTGGTGGTGCCAAAGAGTACAGAGGAGATGTCTTTTCTAAAAGACTCAATTAAAACCTGCTTGGGCTGTGTGCCTTGTTTGAGCAGACGATAGGGTAAACGCTCAGAGAGATTTTGATAGACCGCTTCGAGATTGCGCCAACTGGTAAAAAGCAGAAAGGCACGGCCTTCACTTTTCTGTAAAATTCGAACGATTTCATCCGAAATGGCGGTCGTAAAACGTGGAGAAGACGGCGGTGGCAAGTGCCCCGGCAAATAAAGTAAAGCCTGTTTTTCGTAGTCAAATGCGGTTTCTAGTTTCATTTCTTCTGCATCGTCAATCCCGAGTCTGCTTTTGACAAAATCAAAATGTCCCTGTGTGGAAAGGGTCGCGGAAGTCAGAATAATGGGGCTGTCTCCCCGAAAAAGTTTTTCACGCAAAATAGCAGAAACATCCAGCGGAGAGGTGTGTAAAAAAACGGTGCTTCCCCGGTTTT
>JAADHI010000136.1 GCA_013151935.1 Candidatus Manganitrophaceae bacterium | reverse complement strand
AGCAAGGCCTTAAGATACAAACCCGTACCGCCCTCAATAAGAATTTTCTTGCCCACCGCCGACATCTGGGCAATGTGTATATCCGCCTTGCGTTTATAGGCACCGGCTGAAAAATTTTCTTCCGGGGAAACAAAGTCGATTAGATGTCGCTTCACCCTTTTTCTTGCAGCAAAATCAGGTTTCCCCGTCCCGATTTCCAGATTTTTATAAACTTGTCGCGAATCTGCAATGAGGATATCGGTTTCAAACCTTTGCGCCAGTATTTCGGCAACTTCACTTTTTCCAACCGCTGTTGGCCCCACAAGAATAAGCCAAGCATTGTCTGTATTACCTTGAACCACGACTTATTTTCTGCGAAAAAGCTTTTCGAGTTCAAACAAGGGGTAGCGAATCACAATGGGACGTCCATGAGGACAGGTGGGCGGTGTTTTTCGCTGATAATACATTTCAAGCAGGGCCTTAATTTCGGGGAGAGACATCGACTGATGCGCACGGACGGCCCCATGACACGCCATGGAAGCCAGGATGAGACGAATCGGCTCCTCAACACTACCTGTCACGCCCAAGTCCATCAAATCCTCCGTCACTTCATTCAAAAACCCCTCAACATCCAAAGTGGCAATCAATGCAGGCAGCTCGCGCACAAGAAAAGTCGTTTCACCAAAAGACTCGATTTTAATGCCTGCCTCGGCCAAAGCTTCGAGCTGATCTCGCAACAAAAGACTTTTTTCTTCCGAAAGATCAATCTGCTGGGGAATGAGTAGGGGCTGAATTTCTAGTTTTTTTTCAGAATCGCCCGGCGCATGCCATGCGGCAATAAATGTTTCATAAAGCACACGTTCGTGGGCCGTATGCTGATCCACAATCGTAAAAACCCCATCAATCTCCGCCAAAAGAAAAGTGCCATACACTTGGGCCAAAGGTCGAATCATCGGCACTGTTCCGCCCATCGAAGCAGGCATGTTTTCAGGGACGATGTCCGAATCTTGTGCAAAAAGTGGCGTCCTTGAAAAAGGTGTGGATTTTTCCTGAACAACCTCCCCTGCATTTTCAAGGCGATCAGAAAAAGCCTGAGACTCAGGCCATCCGGGCCAAGGCGTAGAAGAAGTCGGATACGCTTGATGTGTATTCAGATCCCGCGTCTGGCCGAAAACAGGGGGTTCGTTTTCTGGCAAAGGCCCCGCACCAGAGGTGGACAAAACGTCGCGAATGATGTTTCGGATCGCCTGATGGATTTCGCTGGTGTTTTCAAAACGCACCTCCAGTTTCCCCGGGTGCACGTTGACATCAAGCTTTTTGGGATCCAGGGTCAAAAACAAAATAAAAAAGGGGTCTTCGCCCTTCATCAAGTAACTTTTGTAAGCCTCATAAACGGCATGGGTCATCAAAGGACTTTTTATCGGTCGCAAATTGACATACAAATACTGCTCTTTTTTGAGGTTTTTTTTTAGCGGTGGACGAGAAATAAGGGCCGTAAGAGAAAGACCATCTTGAATAGGAGAATCCTCAGAAAGCGAAAGCGTACGCGCGGTGACCTTTTCGCCCAAAAGTTGAAAAGCCCGATCTTCAAGAGAAGTTGCAGCGGGCACATCAAAAAGTGTTCGTCCCCCGTGGATTAAACGGAAATGGATTGCGTGTTGGGCCAAGGCCAATTGCATCAAGACACGATGAATATGCCCCAACTCCGTCTGCTGTGATTTTAAAAATTTTCTGCGGGCAGGCACATTATAAAAAAGATCTCTCACCTCAAACGTAGAGCCTATTGCACAACCGATACTTCGAATAGACTGAACAAATCCGCCTTCGATCTGAATTTCCGTGCCCTCATCGGCCTCGGCACATCGACTCATAAGCGACATGCGCGATACAGAAGCAATGCTCGGAAGGGCTTCCCCCCGAAAACCAAGTGTCATAATCGCCGCCAAGTCATCATCATGAGCAATTTTACTGGTCGCATGACGCTCAAAGGCAAGCGGAACCTCGTCGGCCGCAATGCCCTCTCCATCATCCATAACCTGAATCAAACGACTCCCGCCCTCGACGACGGTCACAAAAATAGACTGGCTCTTGGCATCAATGGCATTTTCAACCAACTCTTTGACGACAGATGCGGGACGTGCGACGACTTCCCCTGCCGCAATTTTATTGGCCAGCGCGACGGAGAGCAGGTTAATTCTACCCATGGGCTTTCCTGGCAGATACGGGAGGGTGATCAAAATATTTCTTCATGGATTACACGGGAAAATAAGAGGTCAGTATTTAACGCACGGGATTTTTAAGACTGAGCAAGGTGTCTCTTGCCAGAGCGGCCTCGTTCGAATTTGGAAACCGCGCAATCACTTTTTCCAAGAAACCCCGCCCTTTTCCGGGGTTTCGCAGTTCAATATAGGAAAAACCCGTCTTGAGAAGCGACTTTGAAACCTTTTCGCTCTGCGGGTAGCGTTTTACCATCTGATTAAAAACGTCAATTGCCAAACCATAGTCGGCCTTGCCGTAATAACTCTCGCCCTTCCAATAATAGGCCTGAGGGGCCAAACGCGAATCAGGATATTCCTTAATGAAGGCATCAAAGGCCATAATGGCAACATTATAATCGCCTTTGACATAGTCATTGTAAGCCAAATTGAAAGCGTCTCTTGGCGCAAAAAACACTTCCTTTTTTTTATTCGCCCCCAGGGAAGACCGACCTTTTGTTTTTCGCCGCCCTCCACCAAGTCCAGCCATTTGGGCTTCAAGTGCATTAAGACGGGTCAAGAAATCTTTTGTCCGAAAAGACTCCGCATCCACCTGATTTTCGAGTTTAGACACCCTGTGCCCAGACTCAGTGACTTGTCCCGAAAGTTCTCGGACTTTCTGATCCGTTCCATCTTGATGGGCAATCAAATCTGCCGAAAGGGAACGCTGATTTTTAACGGTTTGAGAAGGGCTCTTCAGGTTGCGTTCAAGTCGCTCGATTCGCCGTTGAAGTTGAAGTTGATGTTTTCTAAGACGCGAAGAAGAGTCTTCAATATCGACCATGCTCGACTGGAGAGCACATGCAGGAATAAAAAAGAATAAAAGTAGTATCCCGCAGAGTGAGCGGCCGTAAACGCCAACAGCCCTCATAATCTATCCTTGAGGCTGAGACATGAAATGGGCGCGACGATTCTGTTTCCAACAACGCTCAGTATTGACACGGCATGCAGGCTTTTCTTCGCCAAAGCTAATGATTTTCATGCGACTGGATTCAACCCCCAAGGCCTCTAAAAACCGTTTGACCGCACGCGCCCGGCGTGCACCCAAGGCTAAATTATACTCATTGTTGCCACGTGCATCGGTGTGGCCCTCAATCTGAACTTGTGTCGTTGGATGCAAGATCAGGTTCCGCGCATTTTCTTGAAGCGCCTCTTTGGAAGCTCTGTGCAATACGGCCTTGTCATATTCAAAAAAGACATCCTGCAAACGATTCATGACCTCGGCAAGAGATGAAGCCCTGTGTTGCTGTTGCTGTTGCTGTTGCTGTTGCTGTTGCTGTTGCTCTCGTTCTTGCGGAGATTGTTCCTCCAGGCTCTGCATCCCTCTGAGTCCATCATCAAAACCCGCAAGGGCATCCTGCTCACGCACCGCATCGTTACCCAGTGCATTGGGTGCTTCATCCATAGCCTGGGAGCGACCTCCCTCATCAAGTCCCGCTGAGCCACTAACGGGAGCAACCTTCTTTGAACAACTGACCTGTAAGAAAATCAGTACCAATCCAATAAAAAAAGTAAGCCGTGTTTTGTTCATTTATCAATCCTCCTGGTATTACGCGATCAAATGGGGTTGAATCATTCTACTGACATACCTTAGCTTGCGTTTAAGATGACTTAAGGCGTTGTCACTTTTTTCGACTGAAGCCCTTTTAAATCTTTAACTGTCTTTTTAAGTAATGCACCTTGTTTATCCACTTGGGCGGCCAAGGTATTGCCCAACATTTCTAGAGACTTTCGTTGCACATCGAGCGCTTCCGTCAATCCGCTTAAGCGTTTTTGCACATCCTGACTCTCTACATTCGTTTTAAATTTTTCAAGCGCCCACTCCAGATCATCCACACGCGCTGCGAGCCCATTGACTGCAGGAAGCATTTTATCAATCAACTCTGAAACCTGAGCAGAAACGCCTTGTAGTGTCTTTGCGTGACCATCCGTCGTCTGCACAATGCCAAGATTTTTTTCCGCAACACCACTCATTTTCTCTTCTAAAATTTGACGCGATGCCGCTTGTTTTTTCTGAAACTGTAAAAGGGCATCTTGTTGGGTTGCCAGATCTGTGCGAAAAGACTCAAGCGCTTTTAGGGTGAAGTCATTTCCCCGTGCAGTTGATTCTTTACGGCGATTACTCTCTTCCTCAATGCGACCGTGGATCAATCGATGCTGGATCTCCATTTCGGAAAAACGCTCGTCCGTATCAGCATTGTTTTGTCCCAAACGCGTTGTGGCCCCGGACAAGTCACGTTTCATTTGGATAAGCGTTTTGCCTAAAGTCTCATTGCCCTGTGCGACACGAAGCAAATCTGCCTGCAGGGATTCAATCTGCTTCTCTTGCTCTTTTTGAAGATCGAAAAGGGAAACACGGTGGGACGCCTTGAGTTGACGTAACTCCCGACGAACCACCGTGATCGGATCTTCCGCATCTTTGTCAATACGCTTAAACTCAAGCGAATAGCCACAGCTCACCATCAAGAACATGACGCTGAATAAAAAAAACAGATGCCGGATCTGAAACACAGAAGACTGCACTTTCAGAGATCTATTTCTTTGTAATTTTTGACTCAAAATACCTCGACTTCAAATACATTTATTGCACAACAAAGTGTGCACGACGATTTTTCTGAAAACAACCTTCCGTCTTTTCGACGCAAGCCCCTTTTTCTTCCCCATAACTGATAAAGGAAATACGGGAGGAGGAGACCCCTAAATTCATCAGGTAGCGTTTTGTTGAGCGTGCACGACGTTCGCCCAGCGCCAAGTTATATTCATTTGTGCCACGTTCGTCGCCATGACCTTCGATTTTGACCTTGACATCCACATTTGCAACCAACCAACGGGCATTTCCGGTCAGCATATCTCTCGCGTCACCCCGGATCGTCCATTTATCAAAATCAAAATAAACATTCTTTTCAAATGCGGGGAGGGATGCAGCCATGACCTCTGCCGCTCTTTCTTCCTCGGCCCTTTCTTTCTCGGCCCTTTTTTGTTCAGCCTTTTCTGTCGGGGTCATTCCCTTTGCCATATCCTGACTCTGGGTATCGGAACCCATTCCTTTATTCGTATCACCCTGCACCAAGCCACTCTCTCCAGACTTCCCTTGAGAGGAAGACGCTGATGAGGAAGACTGATCCCCACTCGCAATACCTTCTGAACCTCCCACCGGAGAAACTTTTTTGGCACATCCAACAAAAACAAATGCCACAAAAAGAACAACCATTGAACGCAGGCCAGTTTTAAAAAACGAAGCACCTTTAAACATCTCTTTTATTCCCTCCCAAATCAATTGCGTTTATTTTCAAAAGCCCATCCCGATTAGACCAACAGCTTTAACGCTGAACACTCAGCTGTTTTGCGAAACCATCTTCACAAAAAAGGCTTCTCGAATCAAGCTACACAGTACATTTAATTCCAAGTTCTGATAGATACTTCCCTATTTATCTAAACTTATCTAACGAAGAGACCACGACGGGCTGGTATTATTTGCAGGATTGGAAGTCAATCTACGTAAGTGCGTTCCATCAAGATGAATCGATAGAATTTGATTTTTACCAAAGCGACTGGATGTAAAAATGAGCTCTCTCCCATTCAAGGCCCACGACGGTGATTCATCATCCCACCGCCCACTCTCCGTAATGGCAATGGATTGCGAGCCATCTGAACGGTCTGCACAAATTTTCAAACGCCGCTCTTTATTACGACAGGCATAAGCAATCCAATCACCCTTCGGGGACCATGCGGGAGATGTATTATAATTCCCGTCAAAAGTCAAACGATGAACATTCGAACCATCGGCATCCATAACATAAATTTGTGGCCCTCCTCCTCGGTCGGAAGTAAAGGCAATCTGTTTTCCACTGGGCGACCAAGAGGGCGAAAGATCATCAGATGAATTAAAGGTCAAACGCTTTAGTCCCGTGCCATCAAGATTGATCAAGTAAATTTCGGCATTACCGTCTTTTGTCGTCGCAAATGCAAGCTGATCTCCAAGTGGCGACCAAGAGGGGGAGAAGTTGAGACCAGAAAAGGAAGCCAGTACCTTCCGCTCACCCGTTTTTAAATCGACCACATACAGATCCGGATTGCCTTTTCGATAAGAGGTATAGGCAATTTTCGAGGCATCATTCGACCATCTGGGGGAAATGGCGATACTGCGATCACGGGTAAAACGCATTTTATTTGCGCCATCATAATCCATAACATAAACTTCTTTCTCACCCGAAAGATCAGAAATATAGGTTATCTTGCTTTGGGCCACTCCTTTTTCTCCCGTAAAATGAAGGGTGAGTTTATCTGAAAAACGGTGGGCGAGATTCCGCAGTTTTTTCTTTCCGCCAAAGATTTTCACCCCGACCACCTGATCGCCTTTGGCTGTTTCATAGGCATAACTTTCAAGTACCCATCCATTGTTTTGAGTATCCAGTTTGGCCCACACCAGTGCCAAAACACCCGCTTTTGCTGCCTTGACCATCACAGAAGATCCCGGGGGCATCGGATGATCGGCAGAAATACCGATATCTCTTGTTTCAATAAGCTCAAACACATGAGAGCGCTTGAGGTCTGAACGCAAGACATTTTCAAGAATGACCATTTCCTCTTTATGTTTAGGCGCGCCCCCAAAAGGCATAATCATCAGTGGGATCTTTCTAAAACCGGAACGCTCCATTTCCATGAAGACCTCGGCCCCATTTGCAATGGACACGCTAAAAAAAAGCCCCACTAAAACAAATACGAGATTTTTTCGCAAAACCTTAAGAATCCTCTCTGACAACAAAATTCATAAACACAATCAGCACATCCTCATGATAAGCTTTCGGGAGCGGAGGCAATGGATGCGCCGCATAAATCGCACGCATGGCGGCTTGATCAAAAAAAAGATTACCAGAACTCTCCGCAATTTCAACGGTAGACTTATCAATACTGCCACTTTTCTGAATCACAAAACGAATCACTAAACGATCCCCAGTCGATGCAACAGGGGGCGGCGCCCAACGCCACCTAATTTTATGATCTACTTTTTGCAAATAATTGGGAAACCGAAAAGAAGCCCCCCCGCCCCCCGGCCCAATTCCCGTAATACCAGGACCAAGAGAAGCCTGCAAGGACGCTTCATCATCCCCCTGTGAACTACTCCCCTCTTCTTGTCCGACCCTTTCTTCAGCGCCATTTTCTTCCGAGGAAGAAGATTCAAGGGGGTTTGACGAGACTTCTAGATCAGCCTGTTTTTCCAGCTCAGCTTTATCCGGGGAGGGCATCACTTGCGGTGCAGGCTTTGGTGGAGCAACAACAGGAGGCACAATTTCCGAGCGTTTTTGAATGTCAATCTTGGCCGTGCGTGTGCGTTCAGAAGCCCCCATTTTTGGCTTAATTCCCGGTGTTACGCTCGGCGCCTTCAAGGCCTTTTTCTGCTTCTTCCACCACTCTTGCAAACGCTCAGGGTCGTCTGTTTCGGGTGGAGGCGCATTCACAGAACGCCTGGGTGCCCGTGTCAAAGCAGGAAGCGGTTTAGGCACTGCTTTGGCCTGACTCGCCTTTGGCGCAGCCTGCTTCGGACTTGATTTTTTGGCTGCTGGCGGCGCTTTCACCTTAACCTTTGACGATTTTTTAGAACTCAATTTTTTAGATTTCTTTGAGGCGCGGGGCGTGCTCACAGGCCCAGAGGTAATGCCCCCCCCCCCACCGGAAGCAACCAGATTCACCTGAAATCCATCAAAAGAAGTCTTCTGAGAAGAAAAAAGAAAGCCATTTAAAACGATAGACAGAAACAAAAAAAGATGAAAAAAAACAGAGAAGGCCATCATTTTTGAAAGGCCTTCTTGGCGGCGTGGCAAAAGCGCCGTCCAAGCTCCGCGTAAAACAGTCACGGACCGATCTCCTTATTAAAAACCATGGCGGCACTTTTCATTCTAAAATACAGAAATCATCAAAAATAACTTCAAGACACCCATAGTTTAACACGAGCAATCTATTTTTTACGTCAATAACAGAGAAGGGAGAGTCACACATCGGAGCACGTTCTGGATAAAAAGGGAAAGTCACATGAGAAAAAAATAAACGACAAACATCAGGACGATTTTTTTGAGGCAGGTTCTGTAACAATCCCAAGTTTGGCAATGCCCGCCCGTTTGATTAAATCCATTACATGGACAACGATCCCATAAGGGACATCACGATCCGCACGAAGATAGAGTGAAATATCAGGAGAATTTCCCTTCAAAACCCGGAGACGTTCCTCCAAACGTGCCAGCCCGATTTCTTCTTTATCAAGAAAAACCGCCTGGTCTTTTCCAACAGTCAACACCTTTCTTTCGGTTGGCTTAATGTTGTTTGTTGCCGCTTTCGGTAGTTTAATGTCCATCCCCCGATACAAAAGAGGTGCAGTAATCATAAAAACAATCAACAAAACCAACATCACATCAACAAGCGGAATAATATTGATTTCCGACATCATTTCACGATTTTTACTAGACGAGGACATCATCGTAAAACTACCTCACGGATTCTGGGCTGGATGTTTCAATCATCTTCTCTTGAACCAGAGAAATAACCTCAGAAGAAAAAACATCTAATTGTACATGCATTTTTCTAATCTGGTTCACATATAAATTATAGGCGACAGCTGCAGGAATTGCCACAAATAAGCCAGCCGCCGTATTAACCAAAGCCTCTGCGACGCCCGGTGCAACCACTGCAATATTGGCAGAACCTTGCCGGCCGATCTCTTCAAAGGCGCCCATAATGCCCCAGACGGTTCCTAAAAGCCCGACAAAAGGCGCTGTATTTCCAATCGTCGCGAGCACATGGAGATGACGCTCCTGATGCGTGATTTCGTCCTGAATCGCGCCTTGAAGCGTCCGCTCAATAACAGACAAACGAAGTCCATCATTTTCTACGGAGGAATCACCTCCTTTGGAGAGGAAGCCGTCGATCTTTGAGAGCGCTGCCGCAAGAATGACCGCGAGAGACCCCCCGTTTCGCTTGAGAGTTTTCCGATGAATGGCCTCTAAATCCTCCGCTTTTGAAAAAAGAATCAAAAAACGACGATTTTCAGAATCCACCCGACGAAAGGCAAACCACTTATTCAGAATAATTGCCCAAGAAGCAATTGAACCCAAGAGCAAAGTACCCAGAACAATTTTTGCAATAATTCCTGCGGCGAGAAACGCTTCTATTATGGAAGAATCGATTAGAGTACCCTAGTCATTGAATTGTTATTTTAAAGACATCTCTTTTCACCGAAAAAAGATGAAAGACCGATACAGATTGAATGGCGGGGCCGACGAGAGTCGAACTCGCGACCTCCGGCGTGACAGGCCGGCGTTCTAACCAACTGAACTACGACCCCGCAAAACACTTATCTCCTAACAGCATGTGCTGCCACTGGTAGGCGGAACAGGGCTCGAACCTGTGACCCCCGGCTTGTAAGGCCGACGCTCTCCCAACTGAGCTACCCGCCCATGAACTGCTTGAAAAGCAATATGTCGGCGTGTAGAATACATTCTACTTCTGGATTTGTCAATTGAGAATTACTCTTTTTTTATCCATAATATTAACATCTTATCTCAGCGGATGTCTGCACAGGCCTCCGAACCCTCCCACGCCACCTCCCCTCAAAAAAACTCCCTATTTCCTCAACTTTGAAACAGGCGCAAACATCAAAAGTCTTGCCTTTGAAGGGCCTTATTTGTGGCTCGGTCTTTCAAGCGGCATCATTCGCTACGATACCCGGACCCAAGATCAATATAAAATCTATACCAACCGCAACACAAACGGACTCCTTGCAAACGGCATTTATAAAATTGCCGTAGATGCAAAAGGAAATAAGTGGATTGGCACCTATGGCGGAGGGCTTTCACATTTTAATGGGACGCGCTGGCAAACCTACACGCCTTATGGTGGTGGAGAGGTCACTTACGGCCCTGCTTGGACCATCTATCCGACTGGAAGTGGATTAGGAGACCTTTGGGTTTACGACATCCTCTTTGAGGGCGACAGCACGTGGATCGCCACCTGGAAAGGGGCCAGTCATTTTGACGGAAAATCTTTTGTCACCTACACCGAAGAAGCAGGCCTGCTCGATAAATGGGTCTATGCCATCGCAAAAGATAAAAATGGCCTGCTCTGGTTTGGCACCGAAGGTGGCCTCAACAGCTTCGATGGCTCAACATGGAAAGGCTACACCCATAAAGATGGTCTCGGCGCAAAAATCATGCGACCAAAACATGAAGAAGATAGCGCGACAGGACACCATCGGCAGCATCAAAAAGACAACCAAATGGGCAACCCCAACTACGTGCTAGATATTGCTATTGATGATAACAACGTGCTTTGGATTGGCACTTGGGGTGCAGGCCTTTCACGCTTTGACGGACTAAATTGGCAGACCTACATCGCCGGAAACAACAGCATCGGCGGTAACTTTGTACACGCACTAGAAATCGACAAAGAGGGTATTCTCTGGGCAGGCACCGACGGCGGAGTCAGCCGTTTTGATGGGACAAACTGGATCACCTACACCACACAAGATGGACTACAAGATAACAACGTCTTTTCCATTGCCTTTGACGCGTCAGGCAATAAATGGTTTGGAACCTGGACAGGGCTGAGCAAGATGATCGATTGACTCTACCCTCGAAAAAATAGCCAGAGCAAGCTTAAGGAAGGTATTTTAAAGAATACAGGAAGGAATAGCGCATCAAGGGATTGCCCTCAAGACGCTTTCAAAAATACTGCGGTACCGATCACGGAAAGCAATAAGGTTTTAGAATCAATCCGCTGGTAATCAAAAGTGGTCGCCACAACAGCATTGGCTTTCAATAAATCCGCTTCCTGTCGTAGATCCTTCATCGCTTCAAGCACTCCTGACTTGATCTGCTTGCGATGCATCTCAACCCGAGACGCCGCCGAAGCAGGTTCGCGGGCATCAATCAAAACATCCGTGTGAATCAAACCATAATATTTTGCGATACGCCTACCCTCAACACGCTGCGTGGTCGTCACCAAAATAGAAGAAGCCGTCGTTTTTTTTGCGGAAGTTCTTTTTTTTTCAGGAGGAGAGACGACGGCTTTTGGAGGATTCGGCTGTTTGGGGGGTGTGTGACCCGAAGATTGCGAGACGTCTGAGTCAGAAACAAAATCCTCTCTGGGTAATTCAGAGCCTTCGGATTTAACCACTTTCGCAAAGAGCGGTGCATGACACTGGACACAGACATCCGCCTTTCGCTGTTGGCAACCACAGACGGGACAAATCATGACAAGGTCTCTACTTTAAATTTCTGGAACAAGTAACACACGTCTGCCCTCAATGCGGAGTCGCTTTTCTGCATACCATTGTATCACTTTTGGAAAAAGACGGTGCTCCTCCTTGAGAATACGATTCGCTAAACTGGATTCCGTGTCATTTTCTTTTACCGGGACACTGGCCTGCGCAATCACTGGGCCATGATCCATTTTTTCATCTACAAAATGCACCGTACAGCCACTCACTTTCACACCATAATCAATGGCCTGCCTATGGGCGTACAGCCCCGGAAAAGCAGGCAATAGGCTGGGATGAATATTGATAATGCGTTCGCGAAAAGGCAGTACCAAGGCCTTCGTCAGCAAGCGCATGTATCCTGCTAAAACAAGCAGTTCAACCTCATACTTTTGTAGGGTTTCACATAAAAGACCATCATAGGCCTCTCGACTGTCCACGGCCTTAGGATCATAAAAAAAGGTGGGGATGCCATGTTTTTTCGCCCGTTCAAGCACCGAGGCATCTCCCTTATTGCTAAGAACAACAGCAATCCGTGCTGAAAGCATCCCAGTCTCAATGGCATCAATCAGGGCTTGCAAGTTACTGCCGCGCCCTGAGGCCAGAACGCCTAGAATCAAGGGTTTTTCAGTCATAGATCACCTGCCCCGTCCCTGCCACCATCTGCCCGATGACAGTGGCTTCTTGACCAAGCCGCTTAAGAATACCCAGTGCAGCGTCCACATCACTGGGGGAGACAACGACAATCATGCCAATCCCCATATTAAAGGTTGCAAGCATCTCAATGGGGTCAAGCGCACCCTTCTCTTTCAAGAGTTCAAATATCGTGGGGAAAATCCAAGCCCCCAGATTAACCTTCGCAGACACACCCTCAGGGAAAATACGGGGAAGATTGTCTGTGATTCCTCCTCCTGTAATATGGGCGATCCCTTTGAGAGGGATACGTTTGAGTAAACGCCGAATGGCCTTCACATAAATTCGTGTTGGGGTCAGCAAGGCTTCTCCCAGTGATGTCGATAGCTCTGGCACTTGGTCATTCACACTCAAACCCGCTTTTTCAAACAAAATTTGTCGGGCCAGAGAAAAGGCATTGCTGTGAAGACCAGAAGATGCCAACCCAATCAGAACATCTTTTGGTTTAATTTTTCGCCCATCAATGATCTTGCTTTTATCAACGACACCGACAGAAAAGCCCGCCAAATCATATTCTCCCGGGGGATATGAAGCAGGCATTTCTGCGGTTTCTCCACCAATTAAGGCACAGCCCGCCTCGCGGCATCCGATACTGATGCCCTTAATGACTTCAACGGTCACTTCAGGCTGAAGCTTGCCGGTCGCAAAATAATCCAAGAAGAAAAGGGGTTCGGCACCCGAAACAATAATGTCGTTCACACACATGGCCACAAGATCAATGCCGACGGTATCGTGTCGTCCCGTCAAAAAGGCAATGCGCAGTTTTGTGCCAACACCATCAGTTCCCGAAACAAGCACGGGGTGTTTATATTTTTTTGTTCCTAAAGAAAAAAGGCCAGAAAACCCACCCAGCCCACTGAGTACCTCGGGACGCAAGGTCGATTTCACCCAGGGTTTAATCCCCTGAACGACTTTGTTTCCTGCTTCGATATCTACTCCTGCATTTTTATAGGCCTCTTGAGACATTTTTCCTTTTAAAAATTTTTAACCCGTTGAAACAAACTGCGAATACAAACGGAAAATACACGAAATAAGGTCAAGCCATTTGGACGGTCGCGATAGTAGCAGTATGCCCGGATAAAGATCAAATAAACAAAGCGAAATCCACGTAAAAATAAGAGTCAATCGGTTGACATTTTTTGAGCAGGAGCATATTCTTCCAAATCCTTTGGCGTCTGTTGTTGCAATCTTTTTCTCAAAATCCGGATATCACAAGCGCAAGATGAAACGTTTAGCATATTCCTTAAAATTGGCCTCTTTCACACTTCTCCTCACCCTCTTTTTTTCAATTTCCCAACTGTCCGCAGCACAAAGAGAGGAAGGCAGCATTGATGACCTTTCTAGAGCACTGATGACCTATTTCCCCAAAATATCAGGAAAGGTCACGGCATTGAACGCAGGGCAAATCGAAATTGACTTGGAAACAGGACAAGGACTTGCGCCAGGCCTCTTGCTCTCGGTCTTTCGGAAGGGCGCACGTTTCCACCATCCCGTGACCAGCGTCCCTATGGGACATTTTGAGGGAGAGGTCGGTCATATTGAGGTACTGCAATTTGAGTCTCCCCGCCTGAGCGCAAAATCGCTTGATGCGACAGAAGAGATTAAAGTCGGCGACCTTGTCCGCCTACCCTCAACAAAAATCACTGTCGGTATTGCCATGGAATCGGAAACAGCCAACACCTTCCTCATCAATCAACTCTCCTTTTCTTTGCAAAACACCGGTCGCTTTCAAGTCAGAAGATTACCGACCGGAAGCACAGAGAAGACCGCGTTCGAAGCGGGAAACGATTACCATCTCGGACTCAGCGTATCGCAAGAGGAGCAACAACTCCGGGTCAACCTGCGACTGCGAAATGCAACAACAGGAAAAGAATTGGCCCAGATGGCCTTAACCATTCGACAGTCAGAGGAGAGTGGGCTGATTTTGGAAAATTTACAACACCAACTTTTTGAACAACGGCTTAAAAAATAATTAAAGATGAACCCGACAAAAAAAACAACACAAAATAATGCTCCGGAGGAAAGCGCGTTACTCCAATCCCTTGATCGGGAAAACCTCCCCAAACACGTTGCCATCATTATGGATGGCAACGGTCGCTGGGCAGCCCAAAGACACCTCCCCCGAATTGCGGGCCACCGAAGTGGGATCCAATCCGTCCGCAAAATTATCACCTTTGCACGCGAAATCGGAATCAAAGTGCTCACGCTATACGCCTTTTCCAATGAAAACTGGAATCGTCCCGCAAAAGAAATTACCCAGCTTATGATGCTACTTGAGCGCTACCTAAACAAAGAACTACGTACCATGATGAAAAACGGTATTCGTTTTCGCGCCCTAGGCCAGATTGATCGGCTACAGAACTCCGTCTCCCAACTCATCCGTTCCGTCGAAGAAAAAACAAAAAACAACACGAACATGGTACTGGTCTTGGCCCTGAGTTATGGCGGACGAACGGAAATTATGGATGCCATGAAAAAAGTGTATCAGGATCTGGAAACAGAGAAGCTCTCAATAAAAGACTTGGATGAACAATGTTTTTCCGAATATCTTTACACAAAAGATATTCCGGACCCAGACCTCATGATTCGAACCAGCGGAGAGATCCGCGTGAGCAATTTTTTGCTCTGGCAGGTGGCCTACACCGAGCTCTATTTCACAAAAACCTTGTGGCCTGATTTCAGGGAAAGAGACTTTCTCTTGGCACTTCGCGATTATCAGGGCAGAGAACGCCGTTTTGGTCTGGTTTCAAGGGAGAAACAAGATTAAAGCCAGTCGCCTACTGACCGCAGCCATTCTCCTGCCCATTCTCTTTGCCATTATCTGGTTTCTGCCCTCATTTTTCTTTTTTCTCTTTATCTGCTTGCTTATCTTCCGGGTTCAGTATGAATTTTATCGGCTTTTTTACGATCCTCCCGAAAAAAAACCGATTTTTTTAGGACTTTCTTTGGGGCTCTGGCTTGCAGCTATTTTCTATTTCAAACCTGGATTTGCGGGCATTGCCCTGATGCTTTTTCTCATGATTATTTTGCTCTACACCCTCTTTAATTTTGAGGACATCAAAAAAACAATGACAGAATCGGCCATCCTGTTTATGGGAATTGCCTACTTACCTGCTTTTCTCAGTCACCTCTTTCTCATTCGAGATTTACCCGAAGGACGCGGACTGATCGTTCTTGTATTACTCATGACTTGGGGAGGCGACGCCGGGGCCTATTATGTGGGCCGTGCTTTTGGGAAAAAAAAACTATGTCCCCGTGTCAGTCCCAATAAAACCGTTGCCGGAGCAGTGGGTGGCTTAATCACCACTTTCAGTACGGGCATTATCGCCAAGCTCACTTTTCTAACTTTTCTCTCTTGGGGCGATGTTGTGGCCTTGGCTTTATTGCTCGGCATTTTTGGACAACTGGGCGATTTATGTGAATCCATGCTCAAACGTGCAGCAGGCGTCAAGGATTCCAGCGCCATTATTCCCTCACACGGGGGGCTTTTTGACAAACTCGATAGCATCTCTTTCGCCGCCCCCCTACTCTATTACTACATGGCCTTTCTCCGATGAAAAATATTGTCATCCTCGGTGCAACGGGTTCCATCGGCACAAATACCCTTGATATCACACAGCGTTTTCCCGAGCACTACAAGGTGATTGGCTTAACGGCAAAATCCAATGATGCAAAACTGGAAGACCTGATCAAACGTGTGCAACCTAAGGTTGTCGCACTGCAAGATGAAAACGCGGCACACGCCTTGTCCAAACGTTTGCCCAAATCAGGCCCAGAGGTTCTCTCAGGACAAGCAGGCATCATCGAAGTCGCAAGGCTTTCTGACGCGGCACTTGTGATTTCCGCCATTGTCGGCTCTGCGGGTTTGCTGCCGACACTTTCTGCCATTCGAGCAAAAAAAACGATTGCCGTTGCCAATAAAGAACCCCTGGTCATGGCAGGCGAAATTATTCAACGGGAAGCAAAAGAAAACGGGGTCACGATTTTACCCATCGACAGCGAACATTCAGCTATTTTTCAGGCCTTAAATGGCGAAAGACACCAAGACATCCAAAAAATCATCCTCACCGCATCAGGCGGCCCACTGCTGGGTCTGTCCGTGGAAGAAAAAACAAATATCAGTCAAAAAAGAGCACTCGCCCACCCCAACTGGAAAATGGGACCTAAGATCTCTATCGACTCTGCAACCCTCATGAACAAAGGCCTTGAAGTGATCGAAGCCAAATGGCTTTTTAACATGCCCCCTGAAAAGATTGAGGTGGTGATTCACCCCCAGTCCATTATTCATTCTATGGTCGAATTTGTGGATCGCTCCGTTGTCGCCCAGTTGGGCCTGCCCGACATGCGAACCCCTATTTCTTATGTGCTCAACTATCCAAAACGTAGTCCCCTGGATCTGCCCTCACTTGACTTGGCAGCGCTTGGGACGCTAACATTCGAGGCACCCGACACAAAGGCTTTTCCTTTGCTAGAGATAGCATACGAAGTCTTGAGAAAGGGAGACACTTTTCCGTCTGTTCTTAATGCGGCAAATGAAGAAGCGGTACAGGCTTTTTTAGAAAAGAAGATTAATTTTGGTACAATAAATAAAGTCATCGAAAAAACACTCGAAACCCACAAGCCAACATCGGCCAAAACACTGGA
>JAADHI010000165.1 GCA_013151935.1 Candidatus Manganitrophaceae bacterium | reverse complement strand
TTTAATGCCGGGGTTTAAGAGATGTTCTGGATCGAATAAGTTTTTGACGTCTTTGAATAGCCCATAAAGTTCAGGGCCGTAGAGTTGTTTGACAAACTCAGCCCGTACGCGACCATCGCCATGTTCGCCACAAATCGAGCCATCAAATCGTGTCATCACCGTTTCATGAATTTCATGGGAGAGTGTGACCATCGCTTCAAAATCTTCAGGGTCGTTGAGGTTCAGCAGAGGGTTGATGTGGGCGTTTCCATCGCCGATATGTCCGTAGATGGCGACGGCAACTCCTTTTTCCAAAAAAAGTGTTTCCAGATAATCGACCAATTCCGGAATGCGTTCTGCGGCCACAACGACATCATCTGCAAAGTTGATAGGATGTTTGTTTTCATCAAAGCGATAGAGCGTCGGATACATGGCCTTTCGCACCTGCCAGAGTGCGGCTTGTTTTTCGGGATCAAAGGCGATGGCCATGGGTGCACTAAGATCTGTCTTTTGCATCAACTCATGTGCGGCCGATATTTTTTCGTGCGCATTTTCGTCAAATTCCAAGAGCAGCATGACGGCGGCATCTTCTGGAATATTAAATTTTTTGCGCCCCACGAGATCGAGCGAATTGGCATCCATCATTTCGAGCGCGCTGGGTGCAAGTGGAATAAGCTGATTGACGACATCTCCGACATCGGACAGCGATTTTAAATAGATCAAACCCGTACCGACTTCAGAGGGTTTTGGCACCAATCGGATTTTGGCTTCGAGGGTGAGTGCTAGTGTGCCTTCGCTCCCGATTAACAATTGGTGCAGTGGGAAATGGCCTTTCTGAAGTCCTTCGGCCAGCGCAAAAAGATTGTAGCCAGAGGAATTTTTTGAAACTTTTTTGCGTTTCGATAAAATAAGTGTTTTGTTTTTTTTGACGAGATTAAGTAAGTCACGTAGAAAAGGATTTTCTTGAAAGAGGTTTTCTAAATCAGGATCGTCCAGTCGATAGTCTTTGGCCAGAATCCACTGGCCATTGGCAAGCAGGACTTTCATCTCCACTACATTGTCTTTGGTCGCCCCGTATTTAAGGGTGTGTGGCCCTGCGGCATTATTGCCCAGCATACCTCCCAGTTTGCACATGTCTCCACTGGAAGGATCGGGTGGAAAGAGCCAGTTTTGTTGTGATAATTTACGATTGAGTTCCGCATAAACAATGCCGGGTTGTACGCTGGCCCAAGCTTCTTTGTTATTTATTTCTAAAATTTGATTGAGTTGTGAAAATTCGAGAATAATGCCTTCGCCCACGGCATTTCCGGTGAGGTTTGTGCCTCCGCTGCGCGCGGTGAGTGGAATGTGGTTTTGCTTGGCGAAAGCAAGAACGGACTCTAAATCTTGAGACGATCTAATCAGCGCAACGGCTTCCGGCACAGCTTTGTAAATACTGGCATCAATTGAATAGGCAGTGATAGCGGCATCGTCGGTTAGTACCTTTTCAGCGCCAATCAATTCACGTAAAGGATTGAAATCGTGTGACATGTGGGAAGTATAACAGGGCAGAGAAGTGATTGACAAAAACCTGAAGTCTTACTAAATTTTTATAGGGATTGACATTGAGTAGGTCAAATGATAGTAATTAGCTGTTGAGTTAATTAACTAAAAGGTTAAATTAAATGCAAGATCAACTGAATGAAACTTTTTTTGCCTTATCTGATCCCACACGTCGCGCTATTTTAGAACGATTGAGTCTGGGAGAAGCGACTGCCGGTGAGTTGGCCGCACCTTTTGGTATTTCAAAACCGGCGGTCAGTAAACATTTAAAAGTACTGCAAAAAGCAAAACTGATTATTCCCAGAAAAGATGCTCAGTGGCGCCGACAAAGCCTGAATGCCGAAGCGTTGAAGGCGGCGGCCAGCTGGATTTCAAAATATCAACAGTTTTGGGAATCTCGTTTTGATGCGCTGACTGTCTATCTTGAAAAGACATCTGGGGAAGAAAAAGAGGATGATACTGAAAAAAGTGAGTGAAGACAAATGTTATATCCAGCAATCAAATAGGGAGGGGAGTACATGAATACAAAAAATGCAGAGACTGCAACGGCGTTTATTTTATTGGAACGTACATTTAATGCAAGTCGAGAGTGTGTTTTTCAGGCTTGGACAGAGGCCGATCAAATCAAACAATGGTTTGGCCCCGAAGGGGTGGTCGTGAATGCAGCTGAGGTAGATTTTCGGGTGGGTGGTGCTTTTCGTATCGAGATGATTATCTCGGAGGATGAAATAGTTGTGCATTCCGGTGAATATCAAGAAATCACCCCACCCAGCCGGCTGGTTTATTCCTGGCTATTAGACGGCCAAACCTGCGGTGGCAGTGAGGGGCAATATGGGGAGACCCAAGTGACCGTCGAATTTGAAGAATGCGACGGTGGTACGCTCGTCCGTCTCAGACATGAGGGTTTACCCAGTGAGCAGGCGCGCAAAGGACACGAGTATGGCTGGAAGGGGTGTTTGGATAAATTGGTAAGCCATTTGGCTTGAGCAGCTTGCATCCGCCCAGAGATAGAATAAGCAAAATCTGTTCGCCGCGCGAAGTGTACATTTGCTTTGTGCGGCGGCAGTGAATGTTTTATCGTTTTTTTAAATAAGCTTCAATCCCTTTGGCCGCTTCGCGGCCTTCGTAGATGGCCCAGACGATGAGTGAGGCCCCGAGTTTAATATCTCCGGCAGCGAAAACACCTTCGATATTGGTCATTCGGTGTTCATCCACGATGACGTTGCCGCGTTCGTTTGTTTTTATTTCAAGGTTTGTTAAAAGTCCCGTTTTTTGTGGCCCGGTGAATCCCATGGCGAGCAGAACGAGGTCACATTCAATCTCAAAATCGCTGTCTGGCACTTCAAGAAATTGAATTGCACCGGAATCTGTCGTGATTTTTTCGACACGCACGCCGTGCAGTTTTTTGACTTGGTCGTTTGTCCCTGAGAATTTTTTAGTCATGAAAGACCACTCCCGAATACCGCCTTCTTCGTGGGCGGCAGAGCTACGGAGTTGCATGGGCCATAAGGGCCAGGGCGTGTCTTCAGAGCGCTGTGCAGGAGGTTCGGGCAGTAATTCAATCTGATGGATCTCTTTTGCGCCTTGACGATGACTGGTACC
>JAADHI010000095.1 GCA_013151935.1 Candidatus Manganitrophaceae bacterium | reverse complement strand
TTTCCCCATGATCTCTCTTTTTAAAGTCTCAAAACGCTACGGCGAACGGGCCTTGTTTTCAGAGGTCAGCTTTCAGGTTTTGCCCAAAGATCGCGTCGCACTTATCGGCCCCAACGGTGCAGGAAAAACAACCCTGCTCGATATTGTCGCGCGCAAACTCTCCCCCGATACTGGCGAAGTCATCCAAAGCAAATCCATGCGCACAGGCTATCTCACCCAGGAAGTGGCACAACTCAAAGGCCGCAGCATTTTGGAAGAAGTCTGCTCTGGTTCGACCGAGATCGAAGACATCCGAAAACGTATGTGGCAGACCGAACAAGAAATAGAGGCTTGCCAAAATCAAGACCAAAAAGCTGTTCTGGGTTTGCAATACGCGGCACAGCAATCTGAATTTGAAGGCCTCGATGGTTACGGACTCGAAACCCGAGCCGAAAAAATATTAGCGGGCCTCGGCTTTCAAAATAAGGATATTCGCAGCAAAACAGAGCAACTCAGCGGGGGCTGGCTCATGCGTGTCGCCCTCTCCAAACTGCTCGTTTCACAACCCGATATTATTTTATTGGATGAGCCGACCAATCACCTGGATCTCGCCTCTCTCATTTGGCTTGAGGCTTTTCTAAAAGACTATCCCGGTGGCATTCTCATGATTTCGCATGACCGTGCTTTTATCAACGCACTCGTCAATCGTGTATTTGAAATCGAACGCGGCAAAGTCACTTTTTACACAGGCAATTACGACCGTTATGAAAAAACAAAAATTGAGACCGCCGCAATCACACAAGCTACTTTTGAAAACCAGCAAAAGAAAATTGAACAAACCGAGCGTTTTATTGAGCGATTTAAAGCAAAAGCCACCAAGGCAAAACAAGCACAAAGTCGTGTAAAACAACTCGAAAAAATGGATCGCATCGCCCCACTCGAAGCCGAGGGTAAAAAGGTTAAATTCAGCTTCCCCCAGCCTGAGCGCTGTGCCAAATCCGTTATTTCACTCAACATGGTTTCAAAATCCTACGGCTCTAAAAAAGTTTTTCAAAACCTGAACCTCACGCTAGAACGCGGTCAAAAACTGGCACTCGTCGGCCCAAACGGCGCGGGAAAATCAACACTCATTAAAATACTCGCAGGTGCAATTGACATCGAGAAAGGCGGACGCAAGCTCGGCGGTCAGGTTCAAATCGCCTATTACGGTCAACACCAGTTGGAAACCTTGGATGCAAAACATTCTGTACTTGAGGAAATTAGGACCGCCGCACCTGAAGGCACACCCACTTTTTTGCGAAGCATGTTGGGCGCTTTTTTATTTCGGGGGGATGATGTATTTAAGAAGGTTTCTGTCTTAAGCGGAGGAGAAAAAAGTCGTCTGGCGCTCGCAAAACTACTCGTTCGTCCTGCCAATTTGATTTTGCTGGATGAACCCACAAACCATCTCGACATCCCTTCCTGCGACGTGCTTTGTGATGTTTTGAAAGCCTATACGGGAACACTTTGCCTCATCACCCATGACCGTTATTTTATGCATCAAGTGGCCAATACCATTATTGAAGTGGATCAAGGAACGGTCACACCCTATGTCGGAGATTATGCCTATTATCTCTATAAAAAAGAGCAGGACAAAGAGGAGATCACCCCGGAAACGCCGTCAAAAAACAGCAGCGACAAACAAAGCGATAAAGAAGAGCGGCGCCTTGCAGCGGAAATTCGAAATAAAAACTACCGCATCCGAAAACCGCTGAAGCAAAAAATCGACAAAATCGAAAAGACACTTGAAATCAAAACTGTAGAATATGAAAAATGTGTCACGCTTTTATCCGACCCTAAAATCTACGAAGAAAAAGACCGTTTCCAGGAAATCATGACCCATCACAATCAACTCAAAAAAGAAATCGACACAGATACAGAACAATGGGAAACGCTTTCGATTGAATACGAAGGACTGCTTTCCGATTCAGATTAGAGACTGACCTGAGGCAATGCTCATTCCCCGAATCTGTCAATTAAACTACGATGCTAGCCCGCCTCTAAAATAGAAGCACTCAGAAGTAAAAAGAGGGATGAGCGTCGTCGATTTATGCCGGAAACACGGCCGCCTCGGACTCCAGGCTCAGGGCAGAAATTAGGATTTTTGCTTAAGTTCCATGATGACCAGTTTGGCAACATGTTTTAGGGTTTCAAAAACCCCTTCCCCGGTGGGCGCGACTGCATCGTAGGCGGGAACTTTTCTAGGGTTGAGTGCATCATTTAGTTCTTCTGGGGAGACGGCATTTGGAAGATCCCGTTTATTGTATTGAATCACGTAAGGAAGTTCTTCGAGGTCAAATCCATGTTCTTTCAGGTTTTTGATGAGATTTTCCATGCTTTCCAGATTGGCATCCATGCGTTCGACCTGAGAGTCGGCAACAAAAATAACCCCATCGACACCGCGTAAAATAAGTTTTCGACTGGCATCATAAAAAATTTGTCCCGGTACAGTGTAGAGGTGGAAACGGACTTTAAATCCTTTGATCTCTCCCAATGCCAAGGGCAGAAAATCAAAAAAAAGTGTGCGTTCCGTTTCCGTTGCCAGGGAGATCATTTTTCCCTTACTGTCTGGGCTAATTTTTTTGTAGATGTGCTGGAGGTTCGTCGTTTTTCCGCAAAGGCCAGGGCCATAATAAACAATTTTGCAGGAAATTTCACGTGCAGAATAATTGATAAAAGACATATTTTACACCCCTGAAGAAGCCAATCCATTCATATTTTTTGACAAAACTTGAGAAAGCTTCTCTGGAAGCAACGATTCAATATTTCAGCCAAATAGACTTTCAATATCCTCTTCAGTAATTTCCTGAAATGGAGATTGGCCGCCTTCTTGAGCGTTGGATTTTTCGATTTTTTTAGCGAGATTATCAAAGACCGCTGCTAATGCTGCCACGCTTCGTTTTACCCGGAGACGGATAAGACCAAGCGAGGAGCGGTCATCAAAAACAACCACAAGAATCGCACGCTGTCCAACAAGGGAGATGTGGATGTTATCTTTCTCCCCTTCGTGAAACAAGATCGAAAACTCTTTTTCACCCAGAAGTTTTGCCATTCCTCCCGTCGCGGCAATATTTCCTGCAGTGAGCGAAGCCAAAGAAGTCGTATCGATATCTCCGGTTTCTCCCATACTTGAAATAAGTTGTCCGTCTTTATCGACGAGAAAAGAAACTTTTGCTCTGGCAAGCTCGTTCAGTTTTTTTAACTCTTTATCTATGAGCCTGGAATCCTCTTCAAACAACACAAGTCCCGGATTTAACATCTCTTTTCTGCCCTCAAATAACGCACGACTCCTGACAATTTATTTATACCACCAGAACCTCACTTGTGCAAATAGGAAGATTCAAGACCTAAGGCTTAATAAAAAGAGTGATTTTCCCAAGGAAAAAGGGGCTATTTTAAAAGAGATAGGTTTGAATTTTTCAGTTGGAGATTAGAGAGAATGATCAGAAAAAGACAAGCTCAATGCAACCAAGGGGGGATGGGCAAGCCCTGCTCGCGTAAAAAAACTGGATTAAATAAGCGTTTTTGATACCGTGTGCCGTGATCGGCCAAAATAGTCACGAGGGTATGACCGGGCCCCAGTTGTTTTGCAAGTCGAATGGCACCCGCCACATTGATACCCGAAGAGCCGCCGAGACAAAGACCTTCATGTTGTAATAAATCAAAAATCACCGGAAGGGCCTCTTCATCAGGGATTTGAAAAGCCTCATCGATGGGTGCGTCTATGAGGTTATCTGTGACACGTCCCTGTCCAATGCCTTCGGCGATTGAATCCCCTTCCGAGCGTAACTCCCCATCTTTATAATAGTGGTAAAGCGCCGCGCCCATGGGATCGGTCAGCACGATTTTAATATTTTTATTGTGTTGTTTAAGTGCTAAGCCGACACCCGCCAAAGTTCCGCCTGTGCCAACGGCACAGTTAAAGGCATCAATTTTACCACCCGTCTGCTCCCAAATTTCAGCACCTGTGGTTTCGCGATGAAAATCCCGATTCGCGATGTTATCAAACTGTCTGGCCCAAATTGCAGAACCCAGTTCTTTTTCATTCATCTCTTCTGCAATACGACCTGCGATTCTGACAAAATGATGAGGGGTCGAATAAGCGGCCTCTGGTACCAATTTCAATTCGGCACCATAAAGACGCAGGATCTCATATTTTTCTTCGCTTTGTGTGTCAGGGATCACGATCAGTGTTTTATAACCCAGAATCTTGGCGATGAGTGATAAACCGATCCCCGTATTACCCGCTGTGCCTTCGACAATAGTCCCGCCTTTTTTGAGTGTGCCATTTTTTTCAGCATCACGGATAATGCCTAGGGCCGTGCGATCTTTAATAGAACCCCCCGGATTTAAAAACTCCGCTTTACCGAGTATTTCGCAGCCCGTCAATTCAGAGGGACCCGCTAGACGGATCAGTGGGGTGTTACCGATTAAATCCAATATGCTCTCAGATGTGTTCATTTGCCTTCTTTTTGAGCGATTTCAGCTCATCATTCTTTCGTATTTTCCCTGATCAAACTGTGTGAAAAAATGGGAAATGAGGGGATGCCGAATACTGGCCTGAGAATCATCTTCTTCCAGATTTTGCTCGGCCACATAAGTCATTTCTTCTCGACCATCCACCAAAATGTGATACCAGGGCTCATCCTTTGGGGGCTGAGAACGGGCGACTGCATCATACCATTCTGCTGTGCCTTGAAAATCGGGGTCTACGTCAACGACAACCCCGCGATAGTTAAAAAGTCGGTGATGAATCAGTTGTCCGACAAAAAACTTACAATTCACATCCATCATGCCTTTGTTCTCACTTACATAGAATCCGAGTTAATCCTGCGCAGAACACTCTACCGTATCCTTCCCGCTCTTGTAAATGTACTTTCTCCGCACATTGAAAGAGCAAAATATCATGTTTGTGAGTGCGAATAAGATTGAGAACCTTTCAGTCTACCGATTAAGTCCCCGATTTTGATCTGAGTCCTGAATTAAACTTTACGAATATCATAAAATTATCTACACTGTGGCTTCGACCTCATCTTAATTTTATCATTGCCTTTATCCCGAAGATCTGCGAAAGGATTTCCTCTCTCGATTCCACTTAAAACCAATGTCATGAATCCACGCACACTCTCACAACTGCTACAGGATCTGGAAGCCCAGCTAACGACAGAAAAAGTCTCAGTCTCACAACTCATGGAAACCTTCCACGAACGTGGTTTTGGATTTTTCCTCTTCTTCCTCGCCCTGCCCGCCGCCTTACCATTGCCCGGTCTTGGCATCAATATGATCATTGCTTTTCCGATGTTATTGCTCACCTTTCAACAAATTATGGGACGACAGACGATCTGGCTACCGGAAAAAATTAAACGACGCAACATATCCAGCAACGTTTTAAAAAAAATGATCAAAGTCGCGATGCCCTGGATGATCCGTTTGGAAGCCTTGATTAAACCCAGACTAGAATTTATGACTCATGGACTCGCCTCCAAAATCATTGGGCTACTCGGTTTTTTAATGGCCCTATCTGTACTTTTTCCCGTCCCGCTCACGAACACCGTGCCTTCATTCGGCATTGTCTTAATGGCCATTGGCATCCTGATGCGTGACGGACTTTCGGTGCTGGTTGGGGCTATTATTGGCACGGCCTGGGTCATTATGCTGGTCAGTGTTATCCTGATATTTGGACCGGAAGGTGTAGACCTGATCAAAGAAACCATCAAGTCTTTTTTACCGGGATAGATCAAAAAAGGATTGATATTGCTGATGAATTTCCGACATCCTCATGACAATCTCCTCAGAAAGTCGCATGCTTCCCGCTCGCCAATCCTTTTTTGCATAAGCCATGCGACGGGCTAAAAATATGAATTCCTCGCTATCGGACGCAGGCAGGAGCAAGTCCCGCGCATTGCCACGTACCATGCGCATCGCGTCAATTAAGGTTCTCAGAAAGAGATAGTTCTTTTGCAGGGCCTTTCCCCTTTCACCTGAAAGAATCTGATGTTTTGACAGCACCTTCAAGGCCTTGAGGGTGCTTACGGTGCGTAAGACCTTGATCTCCCGTCCATGTTTTATCTGAAGATATTGCGCCAAGTATTCAACATCAACAATCCCTCCCTGGCTGTATTTGACATTCACACGTCCTTTTGGAACCAGCTCTGCCATCTGCTGCTGTCTTAAATCAAATGCCACATCCATATCCCAGGGGGCACCACTGTAAACAAAATCATCCCGTGCTTTTTCACACAAGCGGCCCAGTGCGCGACTCCCTGCGATCAAACGGAGTTTAATCAAGGCCTGACGTTCAAAGGGTGCGGCCTGCCCATTTTCCGAATAATAACGTTTAAACTGTTGAAAAGAAGTGGCGAATGCCCCGGATGTGCCATAGGGCCTGAGCCGTGTATCGACCTCAAAAATACCGGCCTGTCTTGCATCAATAAAACGTGTCATTTCCTGACTCAGCTTCTCAAAATAGAAACTGGCATCGATCACTTCGGGGCCGTCTGTTGTTCCTTTGTCGCCGTACACAAAAAGCAACTCAATGTCGGAAGCGTAACCTAATTCTCGCCCACCCAACTTTCCAAAACCAAAAATGGAAAATGGAACGGTTTTTCCATTTTTAAGACGTGGTGTCCCATATTTTTCCTTTAAGTGTGTCTTGCAAATACGATACGTCGCTGCCACGATGACTTCAGCCAAATCACTTAGGGCCTCCGAAAAAGCCTTGAGTCTGCCACGCGGTTCATGTAAATGCCGCAGATCAATTCTGAACATTTCTTCGTCTTTGTAGTCATTTAATACCTTTCGTTTTTCCTCAAAAGCACGCACCTTTCGTAAACGTCTTTGCATTGCCTGACGCATCTGCGTCTGTCCCGTGGCCAACGCTTGCGATTTATAACGCGCTAGAATCGGAAAGAGCGTGTCAAAACGAACCCGTAAAAAATCCTCCCATAAAAAATTACTGGTTCCAAAAAGTCGCGCCAATAAATTCAAGGTTTCTTGTTGCTGCAAAAAACCGATGAGAGGTTGCGATTGCCTCATCTCCAAAATTTTGTCCAAAAATTGATCAAAATGGGTCATCGCCATCATCGGATCAGGGGCGAGTGGCAAAAAATGAATAAACTGCTTGATCAACACGGCAGCGACTTGCAAGGCTTGTTGATCCGAAACCTTGACAATTTTTTTCCCATGACGTTTGGAAATATAGAGCCTGTCATGGATTTCATCTCCTTCGTGCGTAATTTTAATCTTATGGATATAAATATTGCGCATCGCAAGGGCATTTGAAAAAGCATAAAGAAAGGCTGGGGTATCCTTTCCATAAATATCAAGCACCGTCCATTGCGGAGAGCGATTGTTTTCAAAATGGATTTCAATGGGAAATAACAAACCCTGAAAAGAAAGACCATCGTCCGAGATACTGCCCGCCATTCGTGCAATATACGCAACAAGCTTTTGGTTCACATTCGCACGCGCACCTCTAAAATCACCTTTTTCAAGCAGGACCATTAAGTGTGCCAAGGCACGCCTAAAACACGTCTGTTCTTCTGCATTAAAACAAGATTTTCCCAAAACACGTACACGAAAAAGATCAAGAATTTTCTTTCGGCCGCGTCCAATGGAAACCGTCTGTACACTGCCGCCCTCAATATTTAAACCGAAAGAAGAAATCAGACCACAAATAACTGAAAAGGCATAAAAATAATCGTAGGCAATCACGCTGATCTTAAAATCCCCTACACCCTCTTCTGACAAACAGACTTGTAGCGGGTTTGTGGGACACAAAGACTGAGACATTTCAATATGCATCGCCACCTCTGAGGCCTCACAATGCGAGAGGTAATCGCCATCCATCTTGCCCAAAAGTTCACGGATCTCCGCATCCTCGAAACCTAAGTGCCGTTTTTTTATTGCTTTAAATAAGGTATTTTTGTCCATCGACGCGTCCTAAAATTGCACTTCCTGAATTCAGATTGTATAATTCCCAGCGATGACACCCACGTATCATGCCACTGATAACTGATGCAAGTCCAACCCAAGATATGCGACCTCCTGTTTGCACCTGAGCTTGAAAAACAGGTCGTCAAGACCCTGCTTCAACCTTATGGATTTAAGGACATAAAAAAGGCCGATCTCAATCTACAATGTATCTCAAGATCGCCTAGAGACCGTGCCCTGTTTTCAAATATCCTGGGCGCGGCCCTCGAAGCTTTTTCTGAATCCCCCGATCCCGACTTGGCCTTAAATAACTTTGAACGTTTTACGCAAACCACATTTAATAAAACCAGTCTTCTTTCCTATTTGAATGAGTCCATCCCCACCCTCTTTCGTGCCGCCAAAGTTTTTGGCGGCAGCCCCTTTCTTTCAGATATTCTCATCCGAAATCCCGGGTATTTTTATTGGGTCTTCGATATGACAAGTCTTGAAAAAGCCAAAACAAAAGCCGGACTCAAAAAAGAATTGTCGGCTAGCCTGCGTGTTCCAAACAATAAAACGTGGCAATTGGAAATACTACGAATTTTCAAACGAAAGGAAATCCTTCGTATTGGTGTGCGAGATTTAATCCAATGCGCAAGTGTTCAGCTTACATTAAAAGAGGTCACAAACTTAGCCGATGTCTTAATTGCAGCCGCACAAAAAATCTGTGAACAAACACTGCGCCTTAAATATGGTCGGCCTGCTTTAGGGAATCAAATCAAACATGCCCGCTCCGGTTTCACGGTAATCGCCTTAGGTAAACTAGGGAGTCGAGAACTCAATTTCAGCTCAGATGTCGATTTGATTTATGTCTATGAAACAAGTAAGGGCCTCACCACAACAAAGGGAAAACAGCAAAATATTTGTAATTCAGAATATTACGAAAGACTCGCCAAAGACATCAGCTCCGCCCTCAGTACCTCGACGGACGAAGGGTATGTCTACCGTGTGGATTTACGCTTAAGACCCGAAGGGGAAATGGGACGCATCACCCAAGCGCTTGAAGGCTATCGCCGTTATTATCAAAAACGGGGCGCAACCTGGGAACGCATGGTTTTACTACGCGCCCGTGCTATTTCAGGAGATCGCGTATTGGGCAAGGCCTTTCTCAGATTGCTTGCACCCTTTATCTACGAAAAACCTTGTGGAGAAAAAGAATTTCAGGAGATTTGGGATTTTAAAAAAAAGATTGATGCGAGCGTCGCCATGAGAAAAGAGTCCAAGCTGGATGTGAAACGCGGCTTTGGCGGCATCCGTGAAATAGAATTCATCGTACAAATCTTGCAGCTTAAATACGGGAAATCTGCGCTTTCACTACGCGGACAAGGAACGATGGCGCTCTTAAAAAACCTTGAGAAACAATCTCATCTAACACAAGAAAGGGCATCAGATCTTCGTCGAGCCTATCTCTTTCTCAGAAATTTAGAAAATAAACTGCAAATGTTAAACGACCATCAGACCCACCTTTTGCCAAAATCTCAAAACGAAATGGGTACACTGGCCATACGACTCGCTTATTCAGAATCAGAGCATGGCAAGCCTGAAACCCAACTTGAGGCCGACTATGCTTTTCACACAAAAAAAGTCCATGAAGCCTATATCCAGCTTTTTAAACAACAGGCCAAACATTAGATGAAATATGTGGAATGTGTATTGCCTGAAACAGAGGGACGCTTTCATTATCACCTGCCTACAAATGTCCTCCATAAAAAATTAGAACCCGGTATGCGACTCCTGGTACCTTTTGCACGCACTTGGAAAGTCGCCTATTTTATCCGAGATATCACGACACCGGATGTGCCAAAAACAAGAGCCGTCTTGGCCTTTCTGGATCAAGATTCACTTTTTTGTGCCAAGTTTTTTAAATTACTTATCTGGATTTCAGAATATTATATGACCCCGCTCGGCGCCGTGCTCAAAGGGGCTTTGCCGCAGGGAATTCACGTCGTACCTCATCGAAAATTTAGTTTATGTGATGAAGGAAAAACCCAGACAACATCCAAGTTGTCTGACTTAAAAAAAGAAATTTTAAACACACTTCAACAAAAAAAAATTTGCACGGAACAACAACTCCGAAAAAAATTTGGCCGGGAAAAATTAAGTCGCACACTCTACGATCTCAAAAAAAAAGGGCTGATTTCCGAAACCTGGGAATGCAATCCTGCCCCCGTACGGCCCAAGATACGACACATCATCACACTAAAAATTGATGAGAAAGAAGCCTCAGCTCAAATCGGCACCCTTCAAAAAACGGCTCCCCGCCAAGCGGAGGCCCTGCAACAACTGATCTCACAAGGTGGCATACTCGCAAGCACCGACTTTGCGCCCAAAACCCGCGCGGCACTCAAAAGCCTCATTCAAAAAAACCTTGTGCGTCAATCAGAATCCCTTGTTTTCAGAAAACCGGAACAAGATAGAAATTATCCCAAAAAAGGGAAAATTGTGCTTAACCCCGCACAAACCTCGGCTTTAAAAGAAATGACGGAAGCCATCGCCTTAAAAACTTTCTCTCCTTTTTTATTACACGGCGTGACCGGAAGCGGGAAAACAGAAGTCTATTTACACGCAATTGAAGCCCTTCTAAAAACCGGAAAAGGGGCGATTTTGCTCTTGCCAGAAATAGGACTCACCACACATATCGCCGCCCGGTTTTTAGAATATTTTGGCGATCAAGTCGCCTTGTTACACAGTGGGCTTTCAGCAGGAGAGCGCTATGACGAATGGCGGCGCATTCGAGAAGGCCAGGCCAAAATCGTCATCGGAGCACGCTCGGCCATCTTCGCCCCCTTAAAATCTCTGGGTATTATTATTGTTGATGAAGAACACGATGCCTCTTATCGACAAGACGAAGGCAGCCGTTACCACGGTCGCGATGTCGCCCTCGTGCGGGCACGCGATGAAAAAGCCGTCGTCGTTTTAGGTTCCGCAACACCTTCTTTTGAATCGTCTTTTAACGCAGAAAATGGAAAATATCGCTATCTGCAACTCAAAGAACGTGTTGATGCACGCCCCTTGCCGATCGTAAAACTGGTTAACCTCAAAGAAAAAAAAGACTGGGTGAGACCATTTTTCACACAAAAGCTTTACGATGCACTTAAAATACGACTGGAAAAAAAAGAACAAACCTTGCTTTTTGTCAATCGACGCGGCTTTTCTCCCTTCCTGCTTTGTCACGACTGCGGATTTACCCCGCTTTGCCATCACTGCACCGTTTCTTTGACCTTCCACAAAGGCCTAAAACAATTGGTCTGTCATTATTGCGGTTATCAAAGCGCCCCGACGACCACTTGTCCTGACTGCAAAGGCTACAATGTCACCCACGTGGGTGTGGGCACAGAACAAATTGAAGAATGTATCCGACATCTTTTTCCCAAGGCGCGCACCGCACGTCTTGACCGAGACACCACGCAAAAAAAAGGGGCCTACGGACAAATTCTGGGGGCGATGGCGCGAGAAGAAGTGGATGTACTCATCGGCACACAGATGATTGCCAAAGGTCATGATTTTCCGAAGGTGACACTCGTGGGTGTTATCGCCGCCGATCTTTCGCTGCACGTGCCGGATTTCAGATCAGCGGAACGCACCTTTCAAATCCTCGCACAAGTCGCAGGACGCGCGGGACGCGGAAAACATCCCGGAGAAGTGATTGTGCAAAGTTTTCAAATCGAAAATCCCACGATTCAGGCCGCAACAACACATGACTACACCGATTTTTATCAAACAGAATTGGGTTTGCGAAAAGCGCAGCACTATCCTCCGTATAGCCGTTTGGCCTTACTACTGCTCCGCCATAAAGATGAAACATCCGTCGAAAAGGCCGCATCCGAGCTGGCCCGATGCATCAAAAAAACCATAAAATCGGGGGAAATAAAAATGCTTGGGCCTGCTCCGGCCTCCTTGATTCGTTTACGAGAAGAATACCGTTATCAAATTTTACTCAAAGGGGCCGATCAGCAAAAAATCTCAAAAGTCCTGAAAATCGCACTCAAAATATGGAGAACATCTGCCGAAAAAAACGTGAAATTGAATATCGAAATTGATCCGCAACAGTTTGTTTAGGAAACTCTAATCAAGTCTGACTTGCATTTTTAAATTCAATTTCCGAATCAAACAAAGACAGGAGTGGAAGTTGACAGATCTTCAGCTCGATTGATAAGATGCCGCTAAATCAAGGAAAATACCATGTCGAAAAGAAAAGCAATTTCACTCATGTCAGGTGGTCTAGACAGTACACTGGCAACAAAAATTATTTTAGATCAAGGGATTGAGGTCATCGGGCTCTTTTTGGAAAGTCCCTTCGGTTGCAAAGAAGAGGTTCAAGCCGTCGCTAAACACCTGGGCATCAGACTCAGAATCGTCGACAAAGGCATGGCCTATATTGAATTGATCCGAAACCCAAAATATGGTTACGGGAAAAATATGAATCCCTGCATCGACTGCCGTATTTACATGTTTGACATCGCACACATGATCATGCAGGAAGAAGGAGCCGATTTCATCATCACCGGAGAAGTGCTGGGGCAACGCCCCATGTCACAACGTCGAGATGCAATGGATATTATCGACCGCGACAGCAAAACCAAGGGCCTGGTCCTGCGTCCCCTTTCTGCGAAACACAACCCGCCAACCTTGGCCGAGACTGAAGCCTGGGTCGATCGGGAACAGTTGCTGGATATTCAAGGCCGAGGTCGCTCTGAACAACTCAAATGGGCAGAATCACTACAGCTCAAATCCTACATGCCCCCCGGTGGCGGCTGTCTTCTAACCGATGTGAATTTTTCTAAACGGCTGCGTCAGTTTCTTGAAACACATCCAGACCCCAGCATGACCGAAGTTCGCCTACTGCGCTACGGTCGCCATTTTGATCTCTCCGATGGTTCGCATTTGGTCATCGGTCGAGATGCGGAGGAGAATGACCACTTACAGGAAACTTCTAAGGACGATGTCAGCGAAGGGAAAATGACCCTGCTTCGCCCTTATTTTTCTGGCCCAATGGCTGTCCTCGCCAGCGAAAAAGTACCAGAGACAATAATCCTTGATGAGGCTGCAGCCCTGATTGCTAAATACTCTAAAAAAAGCTTGCTTGATACACAAATGATCGAAGTAAAACGCGGAGAAATATCCAAACATATCACCGTACAGTTCCCCCCTCCGGCGCAAGCCGAGGCCCTACCCGTTCTCAATTAGGATTAAATGATGATCCTCGAGTCCTTCCCCGTTGGCCCTTTTCAATGCAATTGCATGATTATTGCCTGTGAAGAAACCCGAACCGCGATCGTCATCGATCCCGGCGGCGATGCTGAAAAAATCCTTTCTGTTTTATCGAAGCACCAATTGCAGACGACCTATCTTTTGCACTCCCACGCCCACTTAGATCACATTGGCGCAACAAAACCCGTTCATGAAAAAACAAAAGCCAAAACCTGTCTTCATGAAGATGATATGTTTCTCTGCGAACATGTCGCAGCCCAAGCAGAATTATTCGGTTTGCCTAATATTGACACTCCTCCTATGAGCCAGTTTTTAAAAGACGGCGACCAGATTTCATTTGGAAAAGAGTCTGTTCAAGTCCTGCATACACCGGGGCATACACCGGGCAGTCTCAGTTTCCATATCCCTGGTATTGGCCTGATGACTGGAGACACCCTCTTTTCAGGAAGCATCGGGCGGACAGATCTCTGGAAAGGTTCGTATCCCACTCTCATGCATTCGATCAAAAAATCGCTGCTGAGTTTTCCCGATGAAACACAAGTCTATCCCGGTCACGGCCCCAGCACGACCATCGGACACGAACGTCAGCAAAACCCCTTTTTAAAATGAAAACCGGCTACATCACCCATCCCGATTTTTTAGCACACGACACAGGTGATGATCATCCAGAATCCCCAAAAAGACTTTCTGTTTTAGATGAGCATATTTTAGGACAGGCCCATTCACCCCTTCAAGACCAACTCAAAATCATCACCCCAAAACGCAATTCGGCGCTTTATCGGTGGATTTCTGAAATCCATATTCCGAGCTACATCGATGCACTAAAAAATAAAATTCCAAAAACAGGACGCATCTATCTGGATGCAGATACACCTTATTCTCCCGGCTCTTTGAAGGCTGCCGAAATGGCTGTTTCAGGGGTGCTCACAGCGGTAGATCAAGTCATGGATGGCACGCTAAACAATGCTTTCTGTGCGCTTCGTCCACCGGGACACCATGCCGAACCGGATCGTGCCATGGGTTTTTGCCTTTTTAACAATGTCGCCGTCGCTGCGCGTTATATTCAAAAAAAATACCATCTACCCAAGGTTTTCATCATTGACTGGGACGTACATCATGGCAACGGCACCCAAAATGCTTTCTACGATGACGCTTCCGTTTTTTACTTGAGTAGCCATCAATTCCCTTGTTACCCCGGCACAGGATCGACAAAGGAAAATGGACGAGGCTTGGGAGAAGGAACGACCTTGAATCTCCCCTTACGCGCTGGGACAAATGATGCAGAGCTACTCCGTATTTTTGAAAAGGTCCTTCCCGATGCTTTTGCCACTTTTCAACCTGATTTTATCTTGATCTCAGCTGGATTTGATGCGCATCGTGACGACCCCCTTGCCGCCTTGGAAATCACTGACACAGGCTTTGCAGAGATGACAAACATCGTCCTTAGCCTCGCTGAGACCCATTGCCAAGGCAGAATTGTTTCTTGTCTTGAAGGGGGATACCATCTGCATGCCCTCGCACAGTCAGTCAAAAAACACCTCTCTGTTTTATCAAAACCCTAAAAAAAGCTTCAAAAACAACAGCCATTTAGCAATTTACAGAGACACTTTTTGTCTGGCTTTGTAGAAATAAATACCGGACTTCTCCGATTTGCTACAATAATATATAAATATTTACTAAATTTTTTCTATATTTAAGTCCCGAGAGCAAACGGCACATTAGTTGCTGATACACTTAAAACACAGAATAGTCCTTCAGAAGCCTGTGAATTGTGAAAAGAGTGGTAAAATATGACAAGTGATAAACAATATCCCCCAAAAGAAGCCTGCGGGCGACGCTCGCTCTCTTACCGAGAAAAAGATGTTTTGTCAGCCGAGCCGCCGAAAAAATCAGAAAATTACAAAATCAAAAAATGAACCTACAGTTGACGATGAACACAATGTCTTGAAGAGGCATAAAGACGGAACGCCTTGAAAAGGAGCGATTATGCTTACCGAATGTCCAAAATGCCAAACAACGCTAACATTTGAGTTTCAGAATCTTGAAACAGGCTCTGAAACTGGCTGTAAACATTGTGATGTCCGCCTGAAAATCAAAGTCGTCCCGGAAATCATTTTTGACCCCAGCCTCCCAATTGAAGCACCAAAAGACAGCAAAGGAACAATACTCCTCTGTATTGATGGCGAAGCCACACGAGAAGTCATGAAAGCGCTCCTCGAAACACTTCACTACTTTGTGATTGATATTCCTTCCGGCGCTTCGGCCTTGACCTACATGAAACACAGCCCTCCTGCACTGGCTTTTATCGACAGTGGATTGAGTGATATCTCAGGCGCAGCATTGTGCCAAGAGATCAAACACAGCCCCAATTTGAGCCAAAGCATCGTCATCTTGATGGGTTCCATGTTTGAAAAAAATGCAAAATATCGACAAGAAGCACCCGACTGGGCTGGAGCAGATGACTACATTGATCGTCATGAAATACAGAAAAACTTATTAACAAAAGTTGAGCATCACCTATCAGAAAAAGAGACAATAGAAAAAGAAATCTTGAAGCCTGCCGATCAAGAGACTTGCAAGACATCACTTGAGACGGTGTCTGAAAGTGAAACCCGCGATGTTGTTTCAGAGGATTCCGGTATTAGTGCAGAACCTGAACTTGATGAATCCTCTTATCTCGTTAAAGGGGCACGACGTCTTGCGAAAATTATTGTTTCAGATATTGTCATTTACAATGAGTCTAAGGTCGAAGAAGGACTCAAACAGGGCAATTTCCATGAACTCCTTAAAAGTGAAATCTTAGAAGGGCGACAACTTTATGAATCTCGCGTAGACAAATCACTCTATTATACGGGGATCTACGAGAAAGCCCTTGAAACATTTATAGAAAAAAGAACAAGCGAAAATATTCAGGATATCCCTGAATCGGAAAAACCAACAGCAATATTCGAGCGACCGACACCTCCGACACAAGAAACAGAACAGAAAGAAGAAGTTCTATCAGAAGTTGTACCAAAAGAAGAAAACAGAGAGACGGTTCCAGAATCACCCCTGGAAAACGCTTCCCCAGAAATCATAGAAGACAATACGATATTAGCGGAAGATCGACCAGAATCCACAGAAAATAAAGATGACTCACTCGAAAAAGACGAAGCACGGCAGACTTCTGAGACCCCCGAAATTGAATCACCAGAAGAGGTCTTCCAAGAAATGGAGAACCAGGCACAAGAAATTTCACAAGAACCTGAACCTGCCTTAGAGGACAGTGCTTGGGAATCTCCAGAAACACTTGAAGACAAAGCACCAGAAGAAGTCTTCCAAGAAATGGAGAACCAGGCACAAGAAATTGCACAAGAGCCTGAGCCTGCCTTAGAGGATAGTGCTTCGGAATCTCCAGAAACACTTGAAAATGAAGCACCAGAAGATGTCTTCCAAGAAATGGAAACCCAGGCACAAGAGATTGCACAAGAACCTGAGTCTACCTTAGAGGACAATGCTTGGGAATCTCCAGAAACACTTGAAGATGAAGCACCTCAAAATGTTTTCCAAGAAATGGAAACCCAGGCACAAGGAATTGTACAAGAGCCTGAAGCTGCCTTAGAGGACAATGCTTTGGAATCTTCAGAAACACTTGAAGATGAAGCGCCTCAAAATGTCTTCCAAGAAATGGAGAGCCAGGCTCAAGAAATTGCACAAGA
>JAADHI010000139.1 GCA_013151935.1 Candidatus Manganitrophaceae bacterium | reverse complement strand
CGGTGCAACAAGCCTTAGCACCCGAAGGTGGTGAGCAGGTGATTTTTCAGGGGCGTGTCATTCACATTGTTTCCTGGGCCAAACGTTTTCTGTTTACCGCGGATCAGTTGGGGCTTCCGGTGTCGCGGCTCTCTGGTGGGGAGCAGGCGCGCTTATTGATTGCCCATTTGATGTTGAAACCTGCTGATCTTTTGCTTTTGGATGAGCCGAGCAATGATTTAGACATCCCTACTCTGGAAGTTTTGGAAGAAAGTCTGGAAGCCTTTCCCGGCGCGATTGTCTTGATTACCCATGATCGTTATCTGCTGGAGCGTTTGAGTGATGTCCTGCTTTCGCTCAATGGAGATGGCAGTGTCTCTTTTCACGCAGATCTTGTGCAGTGGCGACGGGCACAGCAGAATAAATCCTCAATAAAAACAACTCCAAAGATAGCGCAAGCTCAAAAACAAGCCACGCTGGAGGTTCAAGAAAAGCTCAGTTTTGAGGAACGCAAGGAGCTGAAGCGTATTTCTCAGAAAATTGAAAAGGCAGAAGCCAAGGTCGCGGCAGCAAATGAAGCCTTGCAAGATCCAGCCATCCAAAGTGATGCAGAGGTCCTGATTGCGCGTACTAAAACCCTTCAGGAGATTGAAGCAGAAGTGGCCAAACTGTATACACGCTGGGAAGATCTGGAAAATCGAAATACTTAATTTATAGTGTTGTACGGGAAGATAAGACTGGACTCACCTCACGCGTATTGCTCTGTTATCCCGAACCTTATCGTTACATTCATGCGCTTAAGGCACAAAAAAGTACGTACTTGAACAAGTCCCTTTTTACCATTACTATATTAATGAAACTAATAGTTCTAAGGAAACTTAAGATTGTTAGTAGAGTAAGTATTTTTTTGATTTAATGGAGAAATAGTTATTCTTTTAAAACAAACCTAATGATAAGAGGAGGAGAGAAATGTCTGAAAAAGAACCGATATTGGTGTGCGGTGCAAGCGGACAACAAGGCGGAGCCGTTATGAAAAGCCTTACTCAGCAAGATTTAAAGGTGAGGGCACTGACGCGTAAGTCTTCAACAGCCGAGGCCCTCAAATCAAGCGAAGTTGAGGTGTTTATGGGAGACCTTTGTGATCGGGCTTCCTTGAATTTGGCTTTGAAAGGTGTAAAAAAAGTTTTTCTCATGACCACCTTTTTTGAAGAAGGGATGGAGGCTGAAGTCCGGCAGGGCATAACGATGATCGATGCGGCCCAAGCTGCCGGAGTGGAACATCTCGTGTTTTCTTCCGTGAGCAGTGCCGATAAAAACACCGGTATTCCGCATTTTGAAAGTAAATGGAAAGTCGAGCAGTACATTCACAAAGTAGGACTTCCCGCGACGATTCTTCGACCCGTAGGTTTTATGGAAAACTTCGGAACCTATTGGCCGCCCTCTCCAGAAGGGGTATTGTCGCTACCTTTGTGGCCAGAGACATCATCAATGATGATTGCTTTGCGTGATATTGGCGCATTTGCGGCTGCGGCGTTTACACGTCCGGAAGATTTTATCGGAGAATCTATCGATTTAGCCTCAGATACACTGACGATGCCTGAAGTGGCTGAGGCGCTTTCGAAAACAATGCATCGCCCGATACGATTTGAGCCGCTTCCAGACGAGCAAGCCGAAGCCGCGATGGGTCGGGATTTTGCGCTGATGTTCGCCTGGTTTAATCGAGTCGGTTATTCTGTCGATATTTCTGCCTTGGAAAAAAAATGGAAGGTGCCTTTGACCCGTTTTAAAACATTTCTTCAGTCTGTATCCTGGGCAAAGCCAATGCCAAAATAAGCCTCTTTGAGTCGAATAAGTGACACATTTTCGTGTTGGACTCACTCATCTCAGACCCTCCTGCCTGGCTGATGTTGTTTGTTAGCCGGGCAGTTCCTGCCTTAGATAACGCACCATGATCAAATGCTCTTCCCGGCGCTTGTGTTACAGAATTGTGACATTTCCGTGATGGGCGCTTGAAAAGTCTATGTCATACTATCATCATAAACAAATGGGAGAGACACGATGAAAATGATAAGAAACAGTGGCATCGCAAGTTTACTCACTGCTCTTTTCTTGATTTTGGTCATGGCGGGTTCCAAAACCAGTATGGCCAATGAGAGCCTAGAGATCGCCGTTTTTGCAGGCGGCTGTTTTTGGTGTACGGAACATGATTTTGATCAGGTGGAAGGTGTGATTTCGACCACCTCGGGTTATATCGGCGGACACAAAATAGATCCCACTTATCAGGAAATTTCCGCAGGTGGCACCGGACATACCGAAGCAGTACGGATTGTATTTGACCGAACCCGCATCAGCTATGAAAAATTGCTCGATATTTTTTGGCGTAGCATTGATCCCACGGTTAAAAATCGTCAGTTTTGTGACCGAGGTAATCAGTACCGCAGTGGCATCTTTTATCAGACCGACCAGCAGAAAAAACTGGCTTTGGCCTCGAAAGAAAAGCTGGAAAGAACCAAGCCATTCAAAGCTTCAATTGTGACTGAAATCACCGAAGGATCTGAATTTTACCCCGCTGAAAAATACCATCAGGATTTTCATGAAAAAAATCCGATTCGCTATAAACTCTACCGCTTTAGCTGCGGAAGGGATCAGCGTCTAGAAGCCCTCTGGGGAAACTTTCAGCAATTGTCGGGAGGATAAATCATGGACCGAAGAAATTTTCTTATCCGGGCAGGCGGTTTTATGATGGTTTGGGGGGGCTTGTTTGCTGTACCGCATTTGTTCGCCAAAACAGTTCAAAATGGGATAAAAAAGATCGTTAAAAATAAAGCCGAATGGCAGAAAATTCTCTCCCCGCTCGCATATGATGTCTTGCGTGAAGAAGCCACGGAGCGGTCTTTTTCGAGTGTGCTCGATAAAGAATATGGTCCCGGTATTTATGTCTGTGCGGGTTGTGATCTTGAACTTTTTACCTCAGAGATGAAATACGACAGCGGTACAGGCTGGCCGAGTTTTTTTGAGTCGATCCCAAATCATCTCGAAACAAAAATAGATTTTAAACTATTTTTCCCCCGCACGGAATATCACTGCGCCCGCTGTGATGGTCGGTCATCAGGGACACATCTTTGATGACGGCCCGAAACCGACTGGAAAACGCTGGTGCAATAACGGTGTCGCTTTACGTTTTATGCCGACCGGAAAAAAATAAGGGAACAGGAGTGACAAATTTCGTCACTCCTGTGTCAAAGTCTCGACTTTATGTCGCGATCGTCCTTTTTGATTAGAAGTGGATCCCAGAAAAGAGACAGTGGAGTAAGTGAAGATTCTGAGGTATTCTGAAGAACCTGCAAACCTCCCTTAAAGATAGGGAGATTCAAAAATAGAGTTCTCCATCGTAAACGACGCGAAAAAGGAGTCTTAGGTCTACAGCAGCCCCTCTAAAGAAATTTCAAAAACAACTGTGGGCATGCCAATTTGCCAGGCGTCTAACACTTTTGGATGGATTTCTCCGATCAATCCGATTTCTTGATTTTCGATTTTTATTTTTCCGGAACGGCCGTCAATAAAACTGGCATGGGTAAGAGGTTCGAGGGTGTATTGCATGGCGAGGCGTGCAAAGAGGGATTCGAGCACGGTATGTAGTTCTGAAAAATTAGCACTTGGATGTGCAACGAGGGCCGCCAGATGAATCAATGTGACCGTATGATCATCGCGCTCAGGGGCCAATTGTGCGACCTCACCCGCTTCAAAAATACGATGCGGGTAAAAAGCCTTGGAACTTGCGCCTTCGACACGCAGCAGTGAAGGCGTGAGCCAGGAGCGCAGGAGTGAAAAACGCTCGGTCATGGGGTTTTCGATGGCAACGATCTGGGTTTCGGGGCGTGGACTTTGATTCACGTCCCCGGAAAACCCCAAAGACATTTTTTCGATAAAATCTTCAGCAGATCCTAAGATATTTGAAACCACTTCTTCAAAACCAAAACCGACCATCGCGAGACGCATGGCATCTGAAAACTGCTCTATTTGCGAAAGCCCCCCCACGGTAAAGGTTGCGGGCATGGCAGGCGTAAAAGAATGATAGCCCCTAGAAATCGCAAAATCTTCGATTAAATCAATGGCATGCATCAAATCATCCCGATACGGCGCAGCACACACGGTGAGTTTTTCGTCCGCCGTCGTCACATTCAAACCATAAGCTTCCAAAACAGAAACGGCTTCTGGCAAGGCGACGGATTCACCCAAGACGCGATTCAATTCACCCAAGTCGACTGAAACAGCTTCAGATAAATCGTAAGGCGTTTGGTAGCGCATCCCAAAATCGGTTTGATCGGCATAATTCAAAACAAGGGCTTCGATTTCAGCACCCCGATCTGCGAGATTTGCGGCAAAAATGTTAATCGCCAAAGTCACCATACG
>JAADHI010000142.1 GCA_013151935.1 Candidatus Manganitrophaceae bacterium | reverse complement strand
AGTTTTCACTGGGCGGCAATAGGCTGACGCTGTCCGCCGGAGCAGACGATATACGGCAAAGCCTGCAAATCCTGTTTTCGACGCAGTTGGGTGAGCGCACGATGCAGGATGGCTTTGGTGCAGATCTCAACACCGTGCTTTTTGAAGAAGTGGATCAGGCCCTGATCAATACACTGACCCGTCTCATGAGTGATGCCATTTTGTATCACGAACCTCGGATTTCTTTAGATCGTTTGGATGTTTCAGAGAGTGACTCGCAGCAGGGGCTCTTGCTCATCTCAATGGATTACACCATTCGCAGCACCAACTCCCGCTACAACATGGTCTATCCCTTTTACTTGAATGAGGCGGCCAATCCGGCCTGATGAAGGATGGATTTTATCTTAATGGATGGCGATATGGCGATGTTCCTGCCCGCATTTGGCGCGGCCGTGGTGGTGGTTCAACCCGGGACGCTTACAGGCAGCGGGCCTGGAACCATTGAAGGGAACACCATTTGTGTCGAAGGCGATGAAGCTGATGTTTCTGTCCCGGGCGTGATGTACATGACACCGCAATACTCCATTCCCGGAACCGGCACACTCAAAATTGAGGCCTTGGCAGGGGATCAAGTTGCGACAAAAACCAATACGGGTGGTGTGGCTGTCATGCTCAAAGGGGGTAATTTTACAGCCAAGTTTGAAGTGCAAAGTCCGGCAATGCAACCCCCACCTGGGCCGGGCGGGCCGATTCCAGATAGCAGTCCGAGTTACGATGGCGAAGGCATGTTTATCAACATGAATATGAAATTCCAAGGAACTTAAAACAGATGTCAAACCATACCATTCTCTTTCCCGAAATCACGCGAGATGGCACCAGCCAAGCGGCTCGGTTTTTGCCCGCGCTAAGCCCAGACTCCGTGCTCGTAGATGAGCGTTCCTTGCGCGATTTGTTGTCCTTCGCCCGAGAATACGGGAAAGAACTCCTGTATTTTAACGCTGAAAATCAGGCCATGGGAGATTGGAGCGCTTTCATTAGCGACGATCTTGATTTGGACGCTCTGGTTTCTTTTATGGGTGACCCTAAAACCGTCTCTTCGCAGCAGCGGGAGGAATTTTCTCGTCCTCATTTAAGTCTATTTCTCAGTTTTTTATCCCTCTTGCAACGGGCACAAACTCAGCTCAACACCCTTACCCAGCGACATCTCGATTTTTATTATCAAGAGGTCTTGCATATGCAGAAAAAAGCGGGTGTGCCAGATCGCATTAACATTCTTTTAAAACCTCAGCCGAATGTGGCTGAATCCAAGGTTCCCGCGGGCACCGCGGTCAACGCCGGGCCTGATGCGATTGGGAAAGATCGTATTTACCAGACCGACGAAGACTTGATTGTCAATCAAGCTCAAATCGCAACCCTCAGTTCGGTTTTCGCAGAAAAAGAAACCACAGGGTTTAAAGAAGCGCGAGAAAGCAAAAAAGGCACTCAAGATGAACGCTTTGTGCAAATGCTTGAAATTGCGCTGGGAAATCCGCTTCCAGGGGATGCGCTTCCTCAGAGCCAGATCCTGAGTGGCGTAGATGCGGATGTCGATTTTACGACGCTCACCGATTTAGCCCTGCTTACAGATTTTTCCGAGAGCGGGCTTAAGATGCCCCTGTTTGAGCTGCGTAGTTTGATGAAATTCAAACGACGGCGAGACGATTCGAGTGAAGAATGGTCTGAGATCAATGTTTATTTAGAAATGGCTGCGCGTCAAAAAAGAGGAAACGCCTCTTTTGTTTTTGAGCCCCTCGACCCACGAAATTTTGATGCAAACCTGATTGCCGCATTAGAAGGGGCGCCGGATTACGGAGGTCTCACAGAAGTCACGACTATTGACCATCTTTATACCCAGCGAGACCGGGAAGACGTCAAGACTTTTATCCGAGAGCAGCTCTATTTTGACAATCAAGACGATTTTCTCGCCATGATGCGTTTGAAGTTGAAAATCGACAAAGAGTGGGATGCCATCAATCAAATTTTGCAGGAAGCGGGCCGGTTGAAACGCAACAATAGTGCCTACTTGCTCCAACCCGACAACAGCAGTGATTTTTCGAGCAATTTAAATGAAGCCATCGGGCCTTTGGCTTCACCTCTAATCGGCCGTTTTCAGAATATCGCTGTTTATTATGAAGCCCTCGAAGCCTTAGAACGTGATTTTTACATGTCCACAGAAAGTTTTTCCTACCTCATGCAGGTGGGTCTCAAAGACGCCCCCAGCACCTGGGATTGGTCGAAAGTCGATGAAGTTTTGCTGGAAGCCTATCAAAACAAAGTCGTCTCAAAACGTCAGGCTGTCTTGCAGGCACTTCGTGAAACCAAAGGATTAACCGCACTCTTGCACCTTGCCTTGGGCGAAATATCCGATACGGCAGAATCAAATCCCCTGGGCCGACTGAGTGTGGCGATTACAAATGACGAAGACACAGCTTTTCTGGAAGAGATCAGTCTCCGGGAAGCGTTGGGAGACGTTTCTGAGTTGGAGTGGCAGAAGCTCTACGGTATTGTCGAAATCGCCCAACGTTTTTTCGATAACTTTGTGCTGAGCACGCCCTTAAAAGAACGCTGGATCAACCTTTTTCCCGCAGCCGATGCGAGCAGTGTCTCATCTCCAGGTGTTGCAAGTGATAGCCCCCGTTGGTTGACCTTTGGTGGGGCCAATTCCGAGGCCGATGAAAAAAGCGTTCCTGATCCCATCCTGGGGTGGGCCATGTCTTCTCCACTCTTTGCCCTGTCTGAAGGGCAGCGTAAACTGACCCTCACCTTTGCGTTTGATTCTGAGACTTTTTTCCTTGAATCACTACAGGCTCTTTTTCCTGAGACGAGTGGAAGTACTTCGGAAAGCACTTCAAGTGCCGAAGGGCCTTTTCAAGTGGATATCAGTGGCGAAAAGGGGTGGATCACACCCGACAGACTTGCCATTTCATGGGGGTCTTATGCCGAGCTGACACAAACAAAGGCGTCGGACTTACAGGCCATGCAATTGACCTTGTCTTTTTCTGCCGCGTTGGATGCCATCGCCGTTTTTGCTGACGCTGCTGTGCCCTCCCCTTGGCCCTTACTTCGCATCAAACTCCGTCAAATTTGGGATGAGAGCCTGAATCGTTTTGTGACACACTATGCTGCGCTGAGAGAACTGCAATTATTGAAAACCCA
>JAADHI010000021.1:3319-4317 GCA_013151935.1 Candidatus Manganitrophaceae bacterium | reverse complement strand
GCTGGTAAAGGCCTTCCTGTGTTGGTTTGTTGTAATAGGGGGTGATTAGAAGGGCTGCATCGGCTCCCGCAGACTTGGCATGCAGGGTAAGGCTAATGGCTTCTTCTGTGCTATTTGAACCCGAACCTGCAATGACAGGAATACGACCACTGGCGACCTTGACTGTCAATTCGATCACACGTTTGTGTTCTTCATGTGTGAGTGTGGCCGACTCCCCCGTCGTACCACAAGGGACAATGCCTGAAGTCCCCGCCGCAACGTGTTCTTCAATCAAGGCACTGAGTGCCGCCTCATCCAGACGACCGTCTCGAAAGGGGGTCACAATTGCCACAATGGAACCATGCAAATTCATCTTAAACCTTCCTTATAATTGGGCGAAACACTTATGATAGGGCTTCTCGTTCGATCTCGCCTTTGTAAATCACACGCGCATCCCCTTTGAGAGAAACATCTTTAAAGGCCGATTTAAAATCGACTTCCAAGATCATGCCACTTTGTGTCAAAAGTGAAACGGGTGCGCTCACCTGCTCAAGTGCTGTTGCAACAAGAGCAGCCGCAATGGACCCGGTACCACAGGCGAGGGTTTCCCCCTCAACCCCGCGTTCATAGGTTCGGATGGTGATATGATGTCGATCGGTCACGGTCACAAAATTCGCATTGGTGCCGCTGGGTGCAAAAAGATGGTGATAGCGTGTTTTGCGTCCTAGTTCGAGGATGTCCGTCTTTTGAACATCGTCCACAAAATACACAACGTGCTCAACACCCGTATTGACAAAATTCCCCGTTAAAGTCTGATCCCCAAGCACAACCTCCATGCCGAGATGAATGGCAGAGGGATCGGGCAATTGCACACGCACCTGCGTCCCATTATCGTGAACGATTTCCGCATTCACGATACCCGCTATGGTCTCAAAGCTATGTTTTGCCGGTGCAATTTTGTTTTCAAAAGCAAAACGGGCTGCACAACGTGTCCCGTTTGCACACATATCGACTTCGCT
>JAADHI010000021.1:0-3201 GCA_013151935.1 Candidatus Manganitrophaceae bacterium | reverse complement strand
CGCATTTCGTCAGGAGACGGCATGGTGTGTTCGCGGTAATCGATGATGATAAAATCGTTCCCGCTGCCACTGAGCTTCCAAAAAGGGATGGGTTTTGTCGGCATTACATTTCCCTCCGTTTACGAATTAAGGTCAGTAGGGCATGAAGTTCCTGGGCCTCAATACGCTGATCGGCCATCATGGTTTCCATTTTTCCACTGACTTCATATAAGGTGGTTTTACGGACTTCATCTCCCCAAACCGCCTTGTAAAAATCGGAAACCTCCTCACGAATTGCCCGTGTTGCGTCTTCGGGGTAGTCCTTTGGAAGCTGAGCCATGAACGCTTCGTTCACCACAAACTTTTCATAAAAAGAAGTCAGTTGTGCATTTTCATCTTCCTTTGCTTGACCTTGTGTGTGGTAAATCAAAAAAATGACCCCCGCACTTAAGGCAAGCAATGCGATAAAAAAGAAACCGCCTTCTTTCTTTTTCCTGCGTATCATCGCTCAATTCGACCTTTGTGCAATCCAAAAACAGACTGGAGTATAACCGCTACAAAGACGCTTCCGCTACATTTTTTATGTCTCGGCTTATTGTTCAGCGTTCAGCAAAGGGATTCAGATGATCTGGGTTTCAATTCAAAGTGAGGCCTGAGGCCTGTTTAAGACTTCAGGAGAATATCTGGAATCTGCTCCCCAAGCAAGAGATCATCCATGGTTTCACGTTTTCGGATGACATCAAAATCACTGCCATGCACCAAGACTTCAACCGGCCGCGGACGTGCATTATAATTTGAAGACATCGTAAACGCATAAGCCCCGGCACTCATCACGGCAAGCAGTTCACCGGGAGTCATTTTCGGCAGCGATCGGTCCTGGGCTAAAAAATCACCGGATTCACAGATCGGCCCGACCACATCCACCACCATCTCATCCCGCTTATTTTCACTGACCGGACGGATGGCATGATAGGCCTGATACAAACTCGGACGGATCAAATCAGTCATGCCCGCATCCACCACCACAAAATTTTTGGCCACGCCCTCTTTTGTATAAATCACACGTGTGACCAAGACCCCGGCATTGCCCGCAAGCGAACGACCCGGTTCCATAATGATATGGCAGCCACTTTTTTTCAAAAGCGGCATAATGGCATCCGCCATCTCTTTTACTAAAGGCGGACTTTCTTCGTCATAGGTAATACCCAGCCCGCCACCAATGTCCCAATGACGAATGTCCATATTTTCTGCGCGTAGGGCTTCGATGAGTTTTGCAATCAAAGCCAGTGCATCCACAAAGGGTTTGACTTCGGTCAATTGAGAGCCAATGTGGGAATGAATCCCGATCACTTCAATATTTGGAAGCCGCGCCGCCACCTGATACTCGGAGACGGCCTTCGTGATTTCAATGCCAAACTTGCTTTTTTTCAGACCCGTCGAAATATAGGGATGCGTATTGGGATTGACATTCGGATTGACGCGGAGCGCCACCGGGGCTTTCACACCTTGGGCCTTAGCGACTTCGTCCAGGGCTGTCAATTCCTGAGAAGATTCAATATTAAACATTAAAATATCCGCATGAAGCGCTGCCGCCATTTCCCGTTTTGTTTTGCCCACCCCTGCAAAAACGAGTTTTTTAGGATCGATTCCCGCCGCAAGTGCGCGATGGAGCTCGCCCCCCGAAACAATATCGGCCCCGCCGCCTTCATTGGCAAAGGTTTTTAAAACCGCAATGTTGCCATTGGCTTTGACCGCAAAAGCAATTAAGTGTGGCACTTCAGCGAAAGCCGTTTTATAGGCCCGGATCCGGTCACACAAAGCGGCGTGACTGTAAGCAAAAAACGGTGTGCCCACTTTCTCCGCAATCGCCGCAAGTGAAACATCTTCACAATGAAGCACACTATTTTTAATTTTAAATTCCTGCATGTTTCTCCTTCATTTCTAATGACGACCTTAAAACAGACACGACGGGCGTTCCGCGCACAGCTTCTTCTGGTGGTGCGACAGGTGGCCCTTTTCGACCACAGCCTTGCAACAAAAAGACAAAAAAAAGAAGTGCAATCGTCACAAATGTTTTTTTCATATCTTCAATTTCTTTTTGGCTTTGCGAATCTCGGCTTTGATCGATTTTAAAGACGTGCCACCAATACCACTTTTCTTTTTAATCGCTCCTTCAAGTGTCAAGCGTTTGAAGAGATCGGCTTCAAACAAAGGACAAAAGTCCTGAAATCGTTCCAAAGCCCAATTTTCAAAGGGCGATTTTTCATCAATCGACTTAAATACAATTTGACCGACCACCTTGTGTGCTTGACGAAAAGGAAGCCCCTTTGTCACCAAATAATCCGCCAGATCTGTCGCAAGTAAAAGTCCGTCTTTTGCGGCAAAGCCCATTGCGTCTTTTTTAAAGGTGACGGCATCCGTGAGCTGTTTCATAATACGTAGCGCACCTTGAACGGTTGCCACGGTGTCAAAAAGCGGCTCCTTGTCTTCTTGAAGGTCACGATTGTAAGAGAGCGGCAAACCCTTCATTGTCGTCAGCAGAGACATCAAATCGCCGTAAACACGCCCCGTTTTGCCACGAATCAACTCCAACAAATCAGGATTTTTTTTCTGCGGCATCATACTGCTACCCGTAGACAGTCGATCCGGTAGCTCCAAATACCTAAACTCGCTGGAAGCCCATAAAATCCAATCCTCAGACCAACGCGAGAGATGCATCATGAGTGTTGAAGCCGCGGCAAGATATTCAATCACGCCATCACGGTCACACACCGTATCCAAACTATTTGCGCTTGCATCTGAAAAACCCAAAGCCAAAGCATTCGCCTTACGGTCAAGATCAAAACTGTTGCCCGCCAATGCCCCCGCACCCAGCGGCGATTCTCTGAGTCGTTTGAGGCTATCTTCAAAACGGCCACCATCTCTCGCCAGCATTTCATAATAAGCCAAAAGATGATGCGCCAAACTCACGGGCTGCGCCTGTTGTAAATGGGTATATCCAGGTAAAAATGTTTCGATTTCGGCTTCGGCGCGTTCAAGTAGACTTTTTTGCAAACGGCAAATGTATTCAATCGTTTGTGTGGTTTCGGCGCGAAGATAGAGTTTCAGATCGGTCGCCACTTGGTCATTTCGGCTGCGACCCGTGTGCAATTTCCCGCCGACCTCGCCCACTTTTTCAACCAGCCGCCGCTCAATATGCATGTGAATATCTTCGTCCACCAC
>JAADHI010000066.1 GCA_013151935.1 Candidatus Manganitrophaceae bacterium | reverse complement strand
ACGGCTACGAAGCGACCTCCATGCAGGCCTTGGAAGAAGTCATGCATTTGAAGCGCACAAGTATTTACAATACCTTTGGAAACAAGCGCGCGCTGTATCGGTCTGTCTTGGATTATTATTTGAAAACGGTACTCAGTCGTTTTGTTGTTGTGATGGCAGAGGCCAAGAGTGCGAAGGCGGCGGTGGAGGCCGTGTTTCAGGAGATCATTAGGCACAATTTCAGCATCAAAAATCCCGGCGGTTGTTTGGTTGTACTTTCTGTATTAGAAAGCCATCAGCATGATGATGTGACGCACCGTATATTAGATGACATCCTACAAGGCATGTCTCAGGCCATCGTCGAACGTCTTCAAGAGGGGGTTGACGAAGGGGAATTAAAACCCGAAACCCCTGTGCGTCGCATTGGTGAACAAGTGACGGCCATGGTGAATGGCATTACCGTGATGGCAAAAGCCCATTTTTCGGAGGCACATTTAAGGGAACTTGCAAGCGCTTCGACGGAGACCCTGCTGGCAAATTATTTGCTCAGACCCAGCGGGTAAATGACCTCAAAATATTCAGAAACAATGCCTAGATTCAAGTTAGAAGTGCGACAGGTTTGGTTTTTTTGTAAAGCTTGAAGAGGCGTCTTCAAATCGTGTCATTTTCTCGGTCTCGTGCTGAGTTGATGAGCGATTCCACTAGACTGTTTTTGTGTGAGCAAAGCCATCTTACTTCTTGAATTCACCTCTACTGGCTTGAGTTTAAGTATCTATAGTGATATCATTTATTTGTGGGTGGCTTAGCAAAAACGCTCAAAGAAATGAAGGCCAATTCCAAAGACGTTCGTTTCAGCGAGATTCAAAAGGTCTGTGAACATTACTTCGGGAAACCCCGAAAAAGCGGCAGTAGCCATTGCATTTACAAGACGCCTTGGCCTGGCGATCCCCGTGTAAATATACAGAACCATAAAGGCTTAGCTAAGCCTTATCAGGTCAAGCAAGTGTTCCTTGCCATTGAAAAACTTGAGGTAAGTCATGGCGATTGAAAGTGATAAATATACCTATCGGGTGATGTGGTCTGAGGACGATGAAGAGTTTGTTGGGTTGTGTGCTGAATTTCCTAGCCTAAGTTGGCTTGCATCTACTCCCGAAAAAGCATTAAAAGGCATTTGTTCTGTTGCCAAAGAATGTATTGAGGATATGGCTCAAAACAAAGAGGAGATCCCTTCGCCAATATCTGCCAGGAATTATAGTGGGAAATTTATGGTTCGAGTCCCGCCAGAAGTCCACCGCCATCTTGTGATTGAGGCGGCAGAATCAGGAGTAAGTTTAAATCGCATAGCAAGTGCAAAACTTGCGCATTAAATTCATATAACCCGTCGCCAGACTGTGTGAAAACGATTGAGTCATCTGATGTACTGAATTTGCCGGATCCGCTCTTGGGAGCGGTCTTTTTTTTCTTCCAAGGAGTTGATCTCTTCTTTGAGTTCAGAGACACTTGGCGTTGTTATTACAGTCTCTTTTTCGTCTGTCTGATCGATGGTTTTTAAGTATGTCTCGATCCGCTCATTGATTTCTTTCAGGCTCTTCTTTGAATAGTTTCGGGCAGAACTGTTGACTGCTTTTATCTTTGTGCCGTCAATGGCGACAAGTTCTGCGGCAAAGAGGTTCAGGCTGCGACACACCAGCGTGAATTCACGAAAGATGGCTTTGAAGGATGAGGCATTTTCTTTTCTGAAGTCGGCAATGGTTTTAAAGTCAGGTCTGAGTTTTCTGAGGAGCCAGATGACTTCCATGTTGCGATGCGTTTCCACCTCAAGCCTGCGGCTCGAAGTGATCCTATTTTTGTATCCGTAGGATGTAGAGTTTTAGAAGGGCTCGTGGATCGTAGGCAGGGCGTCCGGTTTTGGCCGGAATTGATTTCTTAAAACCCTGCTTGGATAAATTGATTTCTTCAACAAATGCGTCTATAAATCGAACAGAGTTTTCTTGGCTGATATCGTCATCAATTGCCTCTGGAAACAAAACAATTTGATCTCGACTCATTCCCGAAATGGATGACATAGGTATTTCTCCTTGGGTCGCTTTTCCTTGGAGTATTATACTAGAAGTGGCTCGGTTTTAGGGGTTTTCACACAGTCTCTCGCTCAACCCGATCGCAGAAACACGCGCTTTGGTTTTATTGTTTTTCGTTGCGCGGCCGGATTAGCTAGATCGTTGTATTTGATAGGATGTATTTACGTCCGAGGAGCTTTCAATCGAACTCCATTTTTATCCAGGCGAAAAAAAAATAGTGGTTTTGGAAACAAACGAAACTACTTCGAAAAAAAATTAATTGGGTACTATGAAGCTTGGGGTGGGCCATCTAGTATGGGGAATGATCCCCGTATGCCCGAAGAACCTACTTGGCCGGGCGAGTATGTTATAGATACTGCTCATGCTTATAGAACACCTACTTGGCCAATGCCACGGATCAGATGGGGGACTCCTCTGCGAGACATGCCTGCAAAAAATGACGTTTGGTATCAATTGAAGGGGCAAAATTGGGGGTCAATTAAAAACGATCATAAAATTACAAGAAACGATATTATTCGATTTAACCGAGATCTTTACGGGACAAGGTCCGTCCCCAAAATATGGGTATTTAACGATTTTGGGCCCATAGCGATACGCTGGTACAGAGATATTAATGCTAATCGTATCTTGGATGGAAGAGAAGTGTTATCAGGTCAAATGCTTCATACCACGCCGGAAAATGAAGCACAGCAAATCCGTAGATTACCCGTTAAGTTAGGACATTCACATGGCTGTATTCATTTGAAGCCACAGGATAGAGATCGACTTTTCTCAATTGGCGCATTCAAATCTGGAACACCGTTTATTGTGCATAAGTATGATGAAAAATATTTTTAGTATAGTTGTTTTAATCGTTGTTTTTTCCTTCACTTCTATTGGTTATTCCAAAATAACACTGAGGTGGCGTTATGACGGAACTGTTTCGAATGAGGTGAAAACAACTCAAATTAAACTTCAAAACATCTATCATGGTTTTCCTGTTTCGGGTGGTATTTATTTAGCAGGATATGAAATTACTTCGGATGGCCTAAATCTTCCCTACGCAGCATTTGTTTCTGATGACCTCTCGGAGAGCATCTATTGGGCTCAAGAAGCCTCTATCGTACAATTTTTTAAATATCAAAATAGTCTTTACCTACTTGATGAAGATGG
>JAADHI010000087.1 GCA_013151935.1 Candidatus Manganitrophaceae bacterium | reverse complement strand
TAAAAGCTAACCCGGCCGCCCGACGTGAAACAATAAAACCAAGCAAAGTATTATGCGGTCGGGTTCAGCGACAGGTTAGAAGCCTGAGCAGCAGTTAAGAGTTCATTTTAATTTTTCAATCTCAATGCTGTTCACTTGTTTTGAGTTTAGCGAACCCCCAGTTCCTAATCCTTGCTACAATTAGATCTGCCACAATGGATCACTAGAAACTGCCATAAAAAAACAAACCAATTAATGTAACTAATGTGGAAATCAAATTTTCAATATCAGCGGCATCTCTTAGGGATATAAAGTTCTAACATCCGCGAGTCAGCCGTTTAACTTTTTGACACGACCTGACTTAGCTCGGCTCGAAGGCTTTCTTCGGCTAACAAAAAAATCGACAAGTGCCCCAAAAGCCCCGTAAACAAGCAACCAGGTGAAACCTCCATTGATCACATGCTTTGTGATACCTTTTCCCACTCCGACGGATTGAGTATTGGTGGCCTCAAGCAAAAATAGAACTGAAATTTCCTCAAATGGCTCCACATGAAACATAAGTAAAATTAAACCTATGAACCCAAAAATTAATGCCCTAATTGGACCAAGGAAATACTGGAAATAGAGCCAAAATGAAAAAGGGATTGCTAGTGCTCCAAAAACCATGCACGCCAGTGTAAATTTCCATTTAGGAATTTTTTTCTTTGCAATCTTCCAAACAATGATAGTAGGAAGAATGAATGAAATTGTACCGACAATACTAATTAGCCATGAAATTACTGCCGACTGGCCACTATACAATTTACTTATAAATTCCATATGGATTTGCCTTCTAACAGTGTAATAAGTGGAAAATTTTCCGCCATATCGCTTGCTATATACGGAAAGTTTTCCATGTTTTCTTATATCAGGCAGCAATAGCTGGAAAACAGATCTCATTCCGGGTTGGGTCTTGTTTTCCATGTTTTATGATATCAAACTGAAAAACATGGAAAATAACAGGCCTCTCTTCCACCCCAATCCTGATTTAAAACTGATGACCAAGTACGTGAGGTCATGCGCTACCATCATTATGCTTATCGTACTGAACAGACCTATTGCCAGTGGATCTTGCGTTACATTCATTTCTTCGGTGGGAAAACGCATCCGAAAGAATTGACAACGGCCCATGTCCAGAGATATCTATCAAGTCTTACGACAAAAAGCAAGGTCGCAATTTCAACTCAAAAACAAGCCCTCAATGCATTGGTTTTTCTCTATCGCGAAGTGCTGGATTTGTCTCTAGAGGGAAAATTGGCTCCTATTCGTGCAAAACGCAGGCAAAAACCTCCGACGGTGCTCACGCAAAAAGAGGTTCAGCGTCTTTTGCAAAATTATGGATGCTACACACGCCCTGATGGCAAAGTTGCTGCATGGCTCGGGTTTGCGACTGGCGGGCTGCCACACCTTGCGTCATAGTTTTGCCACGCACATGCTGGAAAAAGGTGCTCGGGCAAGCAAATTGAGATCGATTTTAATGAGGCTTTTAGCGCCGAAAATGAAGAAGGCGCTGCACTTTTAAGATCAAAGTATTCAAGAGCGGAATACGTACTCCAAAACTCGCGCTCTTCGTCTTCATTCTTAAACTGGAATAATGGGTAGCGTCCCCTTTAAGTCTCTATCGATCTTTTATCGCTTTACGATACCGTACAACGAATCTGCGATTAAAAGTAATTTCCCTTGGGGGGCAATCTTTTCGAGTGCGGCAAAATGAGCGGTCTTGAAAGCAGGCAGTCTTTCAGGCCCCAGTTCATTCAAGAGACCTTTGTAACCCGCACTGTCAATCAAAGCCCACCAATCATTGATACTGATTTCAGTTCTGATCTCACGGGAGACAATTTCTACGGGAGTGACCTTCGCCGCATGACATAAAACACGAATTTCCTCTGGTGTTTGCAGTCGTGTAATTGCGGGTTTTGGCGGTTCAATGCCATAGGCCTTGAGTTGCGAAAGAAACAATTCATTATAAGGCCCGAAAGCAGTTTTTGTGAAACTGGAAAAAACAAATGATCCGCCAGGCTTTAAGAGACCGAAAAGCTTTCTAAAGGTGTTTGAAATATCAGGAAAGAAAAAAAGCCCGTAGGCGCAAGTAATGAGATCACAAGATGCAGCATCTGCTTTCAATGTTTCTGCATCTTGAAATACAAAATCGATATTTTTTAGCTTGCGTGTCTCCGCTTTTTTTCTGGCTTGAGCCAACATGCCCTTAGAAAGATCAATGGCTTTGATTTTTAACTCAGGCCAGCGTTGTGCGGCAAACAACGCAACATTGCCCGTCCCTGTACAAACATCCAACATTTCTCCTTTTCCGGAAAATTCAGAATAATCCAACAAATTCCGGGCCGAAATCTGGAAGAAATGGTTGCGATCATAGCGGCTTGCAACATCGTTAAAAATGCCTTGAATACGTTCTTTTCTCTCAAGATTGTTCATGAAGATCATCCTTTTGTTTTTTGCCAGACTGCCAAAAGCGGTAAATAACCCTCGCGATAGCTGGGATACTTAAATTGATAGCCTAAGGTTTTTAATCGCCCATTGTCGCAGCGTTTATTCATTAAATCTTTTGTATTTTTTTGTTTTTTCATCGCTGTGCCGAGGGAAAGCTTTTTTGCAAGCCAAGACACCACTTCCAATATCGGCGCGGGTTCATCGTCACTGGCCAAGTAACAGGAAGCCAGGCGAACGCCGTTTAGACGTTTTTCTAATAAAAAGGCCAGTACACCCACACAATCACTTTGATGAATGCCGTTGCTGTAATAGGGCGGATCCGCTTGCACTGGGGTTTTATTTTTGGCAATACCGATCAGGCGTTCACGGCCCTCTCCGTAAATCCCGGAAAACCGTACAATGATATTTTTAGCATCTTGTTTTAGTATTTTTTTTTCCGCCGCAAGAAGGAATTTCCCTGCAAGCGAAGTGGGACAAAGCGGGGTGAGTTCATCAATCCAAGCGCCGTTTGTCACCCCATAAACCGCAGTGGACGAAACAAAAATCCAGTGTGGTTTTTTATTGTTTTTAGAAAAATGATTGAATAAATGAGAGAGACCTATTTCGTAAATATCCTGATAGTGTCTTTCGTCGCGACGATCCGGTGCGACAGCATAAAACACTTGATCAAAATCAGTATCCAGTTTTGAAAGACTTTCAACGGAGCTTACATCCGCCGCGAAATAGGGAATTTTGTGTAGGGTATCTTTCGGGGGACTGCGCCGGAGTCCAACGA
>JAADHI010000166.1 GCA_013151935.1 Candidatus Manganitrophaceae bacterium | reverse complement strand
CTGAGAAACGTCTAGTGCGGCGTTACAAACCGTGGGGTCCGGATCATCGCACACCAGGAGGGTATAGCTGATGGGATCTCTATCTGAATCCGTGGAGCGTTCCCATTCAAAACGGAGATCGGTTCCGAGACCCTGCTGCCCATTTGCCGGAAAACGTAAGACGGGTTTTGAGGGCGAATTATTGATGGCATTTTGCACACCGCTGCCATTGAGTGAAAAAACCTGAACCCCGTCCGGGTCATTTGAAGGAATATCAAAAGCATCGCTAAAAAGCCCCTCGGAGATCGGAGCAAAACGCACCTTAAAGGTACAGCTTTCAAAAAAGAGTAAGGATTTTCCCGTACATTGATCATCCACAAGACTAAAAGGAACTTCGATAAGGTTTCCTGTTGGGATGGTCCCAATCTCAAGTACAGCACTGCCAATACTTTTTAGTGTTACAATTTTTTCAAGTGTTTGGCCGATGGCAATCTCAGGGAAAGTAATGTTTTGACTGGCCGAAAGAGGGTCTCCCTGCAAGATTCTCATGTCCGGCGCTGGGCCAGAAACGCCATTTCCACTCACAGAGAGGGTCACAACACTGCGATTGGGATCACTTGAAGGAATGTCAAAACTGTCAAGCGGTTTCACAACCGAGCTTGGAGAAAAAAGGATGTTAAAGGTACAGGTGCTATTCGTGGGCAGTGTCATCCCCGAACACTGATTGTCCTGAAGCATATACGGAGCGGCTAAGGCGTTGTTTTCCGCGATGGCGCCAATAATAAGTGCTTCGTTGCCCAAATTTTCTATGGTCACACGATGGCCTGAGTTCTCTCCCGTGCTGACCGAGCCAAAAGGAATTTTCAGATCATTGTTTGGTGCAGCCGAATCACGCACGTCAATTTTTGCGACGGTCGAGATTGTTCCTGTGCCCGTTACGGCAATCGTTACAGGGTCTTCATCGGGATCATTTGAGGGAATGTCAAAATCGTCATTTGAAACAATTTCAAGGGTTGGAGCAAAACGAATTTCGATGACACAGGTGGCATCTGTCGAGAGTCTTTGCCCTGAGCAAAAATTACTTAAAATTGAAAAAGGGGAGTTGAGTGGGTTGATGCTGGCAATTTGTCCCAGGATGAGAACTGCGTCTCCTTTGTTTGTGATTGTCAGGGTCTCGTCGCGGGTCGTGTCTGTGGAAACATCACCGAAGGGAACTGTCATTCGGCTCAAGTTAATCTCCGGGCTTGGCACGACGACGGGAACACCCTCTCCTGAGAGTCTGATTGTCAGTGGGTCTTCATCTGTATCATTCGAGGGGATGTCAAAATCATCTTCGGAAAAGACTTCCGCCGTCGGAGAAAAATGCACCTCTAAAACACAGCTTTGTGATGAAATCAATACTTTATCGGAACACAAATCGTTTTCAATAGAAAAAGGGGCAGCAAGCAGATTTGTCGTTGCGATTGTACCAATACTGAGCGCGGTGTCGCCTCCGTTTGTAATGGTCAGGCTTTCCACTTGCGTCGTTCCAATCGTATGATCCCCAAAGACAACCTCTAAATCGTCGCCAGGCAATACACTGTCAGTGACCTGAATTTCAGGCCCTAGAACCAGGTGAGATATTTTACTCACAAAAGCGTCACCGTCCCCACCGCCAGGCCGGATTGCTTGTGTGGCCGATTGGGTCGGAAAGTTAGCGGAACCCGTTTCCCCTGTTGTGTAGACATTACCCACACTGTCGATGGCAATCCCGTAACTTTCATCATTGAGACTTCCACCCAGGTATGTGGAATAAATCAGGGTGCTGCCCCCCGCGTTCACCCTTGAGATAAAGGCATCGTTTCCACCACCATGGTTTTCTTGAATCTGTGACGAAGACGCAGGCGCGAAAATGGGGAAATTTACGGCTGAGTCCGTTTCTCCAACGAGAAAAAGACTGCCTGAGGCATTTACAGCAATATCGTGAATCAACTCCTTGCCATTTCCCCCAAACAAGCTTGAATAAACAATCGCCGTCCCTGTGGGATTTATTTTTGTAAAAAAAGCATCCCAAATCCCTCTTTTTGTGGTTTGAAATGCCGAAACCAGAGGAAAATTAAACGAAGAGGTGCGACCCGCGACATAAGCAAAACCGGCACCATCTACCGCAATGGCTTTGGCTTCATCGTTTCCGCTTCCACCCAGATAGGACCCATAGACCAGTGTTTCTCCTTCAGGATTCATTTTCACCACAAAGGCTTCCTCTAAACCCGCTTTACTCCCTTGATAGGGTGCAGGATTTGAAGAGGTCGGGAAATTCAGGGATGCTGTTGTTCCAGTCACATATGCATTGCCTTGTGCATCAACCGCAATGGCATAAGCATAATCTTGAATACTGCCGCCTAAGTAGGTTGAATAAACCAGAGCAGTTCCTGCAGGATCAATTTTACTGATAAAAGCATCAATGCCACTTGATGCCCCCGCAAGATTCGGCTGAAAAGGGGCATTATTGGGAGAGTTTGTGGGGAAGTCATTTGAGCTGGTTTCTCCGGTAAGATAGGCAAAACCACTGCTATCCACCGCAATGCCATGTGAAATATCTGAGGCCCCTCCCCCAAGATAAGTCGAATAGATCAGATTACTGCCAGAAACATCTATCTTTGCAACAAAAGCATCGGTTCCCCCGCCACGGGTCGTCTGAATCGCAGCCTGTAAGGGAAAATCAGAGGAGAGTGTTTTCCCTGTGATGTAGACATTTCCACTGGTATCCAGTGCAATCCCTTTGACCTCATCATCACCACTTCCACCTAAAAAAGTGGAATACAGAATTGCCGTGCCTGTTGCGTTGAATTTTGTCACAAAAATGTCAATGCCTCCGGCGAGTTCACTTTGTAGTGTCGTGGGCGATGGCGCAGCAGGCCAGAGTGATGTGCTTAAAAAATCAGCCGACAAAGTCGTTCCCGTCACATAGGCGTTTCCGGCACTGTCGACGGCAATATCAATACCCGCCTCGCTGTTGTCTGATCCCCCTAAAAAGGTTGAATAATCTAAAATGGGATCAATAACAAGCGGACGGCTTTTATCATAAGCAGCAAGTTCAAAACGGTAACCATAAGCTGATTTTGCAGGATCAATCTTATCAATCAATTCAAATGCACCTTCAATTTCCACACGTTGCCCGTTGATTTCTTGATAAATATAAGGACTTCTTTGAATGAGCTTTCCGTTTCCAAGTAATACTTCAAGTTCACCATTAGCATTGACCTTTAATCCTTGAATCCCTTCGT
>JAADHI010000116.1 GCA_013151935.1 Candidatus Manganitrophaceae bacterium | reverse complement strand
GCGTCATTTTTTAAACAGGCTAATTTGAGTTCTTTTTTGATCGGGCCAAAATCAGGTTTTATCCCTTCCGCTGTGCCAGACTTTGCAGCGGTATTGGCCTTTTGCCGTGAACCCCACCAAAGGATCAAAGTAATTCCCCAGCCTAAACCTAAAACCAAACTCAACAAAGACCAAAAACCAGAAACTTTTGCTGTATTCCCCAGGGCATTTTGAGGCAGGACAATTCCAGGGGCTGTGGTAGGCACGGTTTGCGGAAGAAGGAACTCTGATTGCCCTGTTTGCACGGCAGGGGCAACCGTAATGCGTCGTTCGGGCAGACGCGCCATTTCCATGCGTTCAAGTTTTGTATTCCACCAGGGAATCTCAATCACAGGTAAAATGTAGTTGCCGGGCGCGGTCGGAATCAGAGCAACCTTCTCCCGGCGTATCCCCACCAGGCCCGAAAGTTTTTTCTGATCTTTGAGTTCGGGTTGATCGGGATAAGACTTGAAGCCTTTGGGTAAATTCAAAGGAATTTCAGGTAATTGTGCCGCCGTTAAACCCGTGGCTTTTAGGACCAAAGTGCGTGTCACGGGTTCTCCTGCTTTAAAACGCTCGGCCTCATTTTCGATTTCCGGCCATTGTTCATAAATGAGAAGGTCTTTTGCAGGCAGCCATCGACCACGTACTTTATCCTGTGGCACGCCTTGAATATTCAAGGTGAGGGCTTTAGAACGCAAACGCCGAACACCGCCACCTTGATTAAAAAGAGTTCTATTTTGAAATCGGCCGATCAATTGCCCCTCAAATTGAATGGGCGCCACCGTCAAAGTTCCACTTTGCTGGGGAAAAATGGCATAACGTCGTTCAAGCACGAGGTAGTTTTGACCATGACGCGTGGTCTCAAACTGTCGGTCATCTCCCAGACGTTCAACCACAGCATCAGCGTCACTGAGTTTTGGCTCGGACAAACTAGCATTAGTCAAAGTCTGTGCACGAAAAAGACGCATCGTGAAAATCACCTGCGATTGCACATAGGCTGTCGTCGAATCGACGGAGACTTCAATAAAAATGGGGGCAGCATCTTCGGAGGCTTGCGGTTTTTTAGCTGGCTCAACATTCAGCGCCATGACCTGACTGCGATCATCACCAAAGGCAATGGGTGGAATCATAAAGGTGCCCGCAGTCTTTGCCATTAAGGTCACAGTCCATTCTTTTTTTCGCGTGAGTCTGCCATTGATGATCTGCATACTGCTGCTTTCACTCTGCCGCAAAATTTCAAAATTCTGAGCCAGGAAAGCAAAATTGGGTTCACCGTCCACACCGCCGTCTGCCGTAAAAACAAGATTGAAGGACTCATCTAAAAAAATCTGCGCCCGGTCGGGTGTGACCTTAATTTCAAGAGCAAAAGTCATCTTTCCAAAAAACAAAAAAATAAAAACCCATAAAAATACAAGACCTGTGCGTTTTGAAACTACCATGCCTTTTCCTCGTGTTGCCCATTTTGTCGATTTTTTTGAGATTGCAAACGGAACTTACGACGCAACAATCCGCCCGGATCGTCAGGAATACGACGCAACCATTGTTCGTTGGCTAACTGAGATTCACCCGCTTCATTGAGTTCGGCGCGCTGAGATTCGGGTAATCCACCTTCCTCTTCGGCATCATCCTTATTTTCTGGATCTTGAGCATCTTCTGCCGTTTCTTGTTCTTTTTCATCCTCGGAGGCTTCGCCTTCTTTCCCCGCTTGTGTCGATTTTGCATCCTCCTGTTTTTGTCCATCCGCACCCGCATCTTGTGAGGCCTCCGAATCGGATTCATTCTCTTGGCCCTCTTGTTCTTCCTGGCCTTCCCCCGCTTGATCCGAAGGCTCTCCTTCTTCTCCCTCTTTGGGTTTGCCATCCCCTTCTTGCGCTTCCTGATTCTCTTGGTTTTGCTGATCCAATTGTGCCTTGACCTGCGCTCGATTATAGGCGGCGTCTTCATGTTTTTCATCGGCTTCTAAAGCCGCATCATAGGCCTGTAACGCCTCCGGCAGACGGCCCAATTGCGCCAAGGCATTGGCTTTATTGTAGAGGCTATCGGGTGTATTCAGTCCCTCCAATGCCGAAATGCTCTTTTCATAATCCCCGGCACGATAATGTGAGGCGGCCTTCCATTCGGGATCTTTAAAAAGTGTGGCAGCGGCGGCTTCTTCTTTTTTTTCAAACAATCCGGCAGCACGTTGATCCTGACGAGACCAGAGTGCATCCCAATCCAAGGCATGCGCAGCCGTCGGAAAAAACATCAAAAACAATAAAAATACGGCCAAAACCCCACGGCGAAAAACAAGTCCGGCAAGAAACAAAAGTGGTAAGAGCAACCACGGCCCTTCCTCTCGCCAACGATCAGAGGTCATGCCCGTGTCCTCGCTTTGTGTTTCAAATCGTTCTGCGGTCTCTTCTGCAAAAATCCGCTTCAGATCCGATTCGGTCACGGACAAACGGGCATAGTCTCCACCGCCCAAACGGGCCAATTGAGCCAAGGCCACCTCGCTCAATTTTGGAATAACAATCTCACCATTTTCGTCTTTCAAAAAACCACCTTCCGGGATCGTAATCGGTGCGCCCTCTAAAGTCCCTACACCCAAAATAGACAAACGGTGACCCTGATTTTTTAGCGTGGATACGGCATTTTCCATCTCTGAACGAGGGACATTCTCTAAACCATCCGTTATCAGCAACATCCGACCACTGGCCACCCCCGCTTGCCGCAAAAGCTCACCCGCTTTTTCCAGGGCAAGATCAGGACGGCTCCCTTGATTGGGTACAAGCGCTGTTTTTAAGGCCGAGACTTGGGCGATAATCGTCCCCGCGTCCTGCGTGAGCGGACTCACCACAAAAGGTGCGGCCGCATACACAATAAGCGCAGTCTGGCCTTCTCCACGTTGTTTGAGCAAGTCGATCAATTTAAGACGGGCGCGGGTCAATCGGGTCGGCGCGACATCTCCGGCATCCATTGAACGCGACAAATCCAAAACCACCACCCAGGCCGATTGTTTGCGAAAAACGGGTTGCTCCAATTGCTGCCAAACCGGGCCCGCGAGTGCAAGAAGCCCCAGTAAACCACTCAAAAAAAGAACAGGCAACACATATTGCACACGGCGATCTTCGGCTTGCGCAACAAGTAAATGCGGTAATAATTCAGGATCACAAACACTTTGCCAGGATCGGCTCTCGGCTTTTCGACGTCGATAAAACCACAACAAAAGAAACAATACAGGCAGTCCGTAAAGCCAGTC
>JAADHI010000126.1 GCA_013151935.1 Candidatus Manganitrophaceae bacterium | reverse complement strand
TTAAACAATGATGGGGAGCCGTCAAACCCCGGCTCCCCATCATAAAAATCGCTTCCTTGTTTTCCCCGACGAATGCCGACTAAAAAGGCGGTTTTACAAAACCGCGTCGGGCAATTTCGGTCGGGATATCTGCGGAAACACCGGGACCCATCAAATCCAGCTTCGGGGTAGAGCTAGAAGCACTCGCAAATACATTGACATCACTCGCCGCTTCGTTGACAAGTGTATCGAGATTTCGGTCATACCAGAACGACCCTGTGCCGTCGTAAGTACAATCATTGGTCGGAGCATACAAAATATCAGCATCCCCCGCCGGCTGCGCCCATAAAAACGTCGTGCTATTGTAAACAATGGCCTGGCGTTGTGCATAGCTCTGTCGTGTGAGCGTACTGCCCGGCGCAGCCCAACTACAGAAAATCCCCGTAATGTCTCCATTGGTCACCGAAACTTCAGCACCATAACCGAAATAGGCTTCCCCATCGGAAGACATTTGTCCTGAGCTCGTGGGAGCATTCAAAGTGACGGCAAACAGCCGCGTGCTTGAATCGCCAAACCCTGCCTGCCATCCGTAGAGATAATCACCCTCTAGAGTGGTCGGATTGTAGGTCGCACCAAAACGAGAGAAGTTATCCGCCCATCCCGTCGCCGCACTGCTATTCCATTTACCTGCGGGATCAAGCTGACCATCGCTCTCAAAAGTGGCCAGACTGGCATAACCCCCCGTACCACAATATTGACCACCCCGCTGGATGAGCACCATATCGCTTAAGCTATTACGTGTATATTTGAGTGTGCCGATATATGTAATGTCCTTTGGATCGCTTCCCGGACAATTACCGCCATTAAATTTCTCAGTAATACCATAAGTAAGCAAGCCAGAATAAACCGCCGTACTGGCTCCTGGGGTATGGACTAGCTTTAGTTCGATGTTGTGACTGACGCTAAAACCATCCACATAGGTGAAGTTCATCACGTAAGTCCAAGTCCCCCCGGCGGCATCCAAACTCAAAGTCACATTCGTAAAGGTGGTATTGGCAATACTCAGCGCAGTCATAACGGAAGTGGCATCCACACTGTTGCCTGCGGTGGGCAGGGTCACGCTCCCAGCGTTCAGTTGTCCGATTACGCTGGCGAGGCCCATCAAGGCCATATTGGAGCGCCAGCTAATGCCGCGCATACGTGCATTCAACTGTGCCGCACCACAGGCATGACTGCTGACGCTATCCACCGCTGACCAGATACCAAGATCTCCGCTGGGAAGCTGCCCACTATTGGGTGTAGCCGCATCAGGATGGTCTGTATAGTTAAGGTTCGGCCCAAAACATGCGGCGTTAATGTCCGTCGTTAAAAAAAGTTCGGGTTTAAAGAGAGTCGCTGCCGAAGCAGTTCCGTTTAAAAGGGAAGTGATACGCAAAGTTGCCCAAGTGTAGCGTGGGATTTTCGGGCCTGCGGCAATGGCATGCGGGAAAAACCAGTTCTTCAAGCCCGCCATCATAGTGGTTTTTTTTGAAAGACTGGCGACCGAAGGAGTGGCATCTTCATCCACAACATCGGTAGGAGAGCTGACCGACAGACTGGCGGGAAAGGTCGTAGAGGTATCAGTCGTGCTTGTAGTCGTTGTTGTGGCATCAGAACAACTCATCAAAATAGACGTTGACAAAACAATGAGCCACAATTCGATAAAAGGGAGTCTCTTACTCCTTCGCGTGAAAAACATGGGATTTTCTCCTTATTTTAGGTCAGCTTCAAGACGTAATTTTATGGACATGATCATGTATCGGTTTATTGCTCAATTTTCTTTAGGCCACAGCGGGTTTTTTTAAGCGCCTTTTTTGAAACCCAAGGGACATACACCTTCGGGAAATATCGCGGCGTAACCTCAGCTTATGTTATGGTGCCCCTTCAATTGAAGAAGGGCTCAATATGGTTCAAATGTCTTCAGATATTTCAGAGCGGATGATGGCCCACGCGCAAAAAGAAGATCCCTATGAATGCTGTGGTCTGTTGGCTGGAAAAGACGGGATTGCGACTGAAATCTACGAAATCACAAATCTGCCGTCAGACGATCCTTCTATCGTTGATTTAAAAGTACCCGCCGATCGGACTTTGCGTTATGTCATGGATCCAAAAGAACAGATTACAGCCTTCAAACTTATGCGCGAAAATGGCACTGAACTTGTGGCGATTTATCACTCCCACACACACAGCCCAGCCTATCCGTCGGAAACCGATATCCGTCTCGCTTTTTACCCCGATGTGCATTATTTGATTGTTTCTTTGGAAGATAAAAACAAACCGCACATCCGCGCCTTTCGCATTATTGAGAGGAAAATCACTGAAGATAAAATTGTTTTGACAGATACTTCAAACAAATAAAAAAACCCAATACACGACTGGACGTCCCCTGGACGTATTTGGGTTCTACACATCTGATTCAAATTGTGGTAGGATTTCGCCTCATGAAGCGGCAGTGTCAATATCTCTCTTTCTTAGTTTTTTCCCTATTCTTTTTCGTGTTTTTTTTGCAACACGCATCTGCCGAAATTGACTCACAAAAAAGGGCCGACCCTTTTACACGAGACGAATGCCGCTACTGTCACAAAGGACCACAAAAACATCAAATTGACGATACGAAAGGCCCCTGGTGCGTTCCCTGCCACACACAGCACAATGTCGGCACGACCCTCGGTCTAAAAACCTACTTCAAACAACTGAAGCGACTCCGTAGCGAAACGACGGGAGAAGCACTCACAGAAAGCTTCATTCTGCAAAAAATGATTTTAATTCCGGCAGGCGAATTTTTTATGGGAGAGGACGGTACAAAAAAAAGTCTCGGCCCGCGCCACGCGGTCTATCTCGATGATTTTTATATCGACCAGTTTCATGTCACAAATCTCTATTACCAAACCTTTGTGAACGAAACACAACGGCTCGCGCCACCTCACTGGAATGCACAACAACACCCGAGAGAAATCGCCAATCATCCCGTTGCCTTTGTCTCTTGGCACGATGCGGATGCCTACTGCACTTGGGCCGGAAAACGTCTGCCCACAGAAACCGAATGGGAAAAAGCAGCACGCGGGACAGATGGTCGCATGTTTCCCTGGGGAAAAAAACACCTTCAAAATCATGCAAACATCTATCAGGAAAAGATCAAAGACACGACGGTAGTCAACCAATATCCGCAGGGAAAAAGTCCCTACGGTCTTTATGATATGGCGGGAAACCTTTTTCAATGGACTTCAAGCTGGTTTCTGCCTTATCCGGGCAACAAAGTCCCTCACCCCAATTTTGGCA
>JAADHI010000163.1 GCA_013151935.1 Candidatus Manganitrophaceae bacterium | reverse complement strand
TTGCAATTCGAGAAGGGGGCCGAACCGTCGGCGCGGGCGTCATCACAGAAATTGTTAAGTAATTCCGCGCAATCATTGCGCTTTACCTGAGATTAGAGAAGAGGCAAACAGGGTGAGTCAGAAAATTCGAATTAGATTAAAAGGGTACGATTTTCGTGTCTTGGATCAGTCGGTCAGTGAGATTGTCGAGACTGTAACACGAACGGGAGCTAAAGTTTCTGGGCCCATCCCTTTGCCAACAAAGATTAATAAATACACGGTGCTGCGGTCTCCACATGTGGATAAAAAATCCAGAGAGCAGTTTGAGATCCGAACACACAAACGTCTGATTGACATATTAGAGCCCACGCCGGAGACAGTCGATGCGCTCATGAAGCTTAATTTGTCAGCGGGTGTCAATGTTGAAATTAAAACGTAGGCTGTCTGATGATTGATGGATTGATTGGATATAAATTGGGGATGACCCAGGTTTTTGTGGATGGAAAAGGCCTCGTCCCTGTGACGGTTTTGGAGGTTGGGCCTTGTAAGGTTGTTCAGCTGAAAACACTCGAAAAGGACGGCTATGAGTCTGCCCAGATTTCTTTTAAAGAGGTGAAACCTCATCGCTCGAATAAACCCACTTTGGGGCATTTTAAGCGCGCGGCGCTTTCTCCCAGTCGGATGATTCGAGAATTTAAAGGCGGCAAGGATCTTTCTTGCGGTCAAGTCCTTACTGCTGATATTTTTCGTGAAGGCCAATTTGTTGATGTAACGGGGACTTCAAGAGGAAAAGGTTTTCAGGGGGTAATAAAACGCCATAATTATAGCGGCGGGCGTGCGACACATGGCTCTCGTTTTCACCGTGCGCCGGGATCTATTGGGCAGAGCGCCTATCCCTCTCATGTTTTTAAGAACAAGGGGATGCCGGGTCAAATGGGAGACAAGCGAGTAACAAGCCAAGGGCTTGAAGTTGTGAGCGTGCGTCCCGAGGAAAATTTGATTTTGGTTAAAGGTGCTGTTCCTGGTGGAAAGCAAGGGATGGTACTTGTTCGTAAGTCAGTTAAAGGTCGGTCGAATTAGGGAAAGCGATTCTAAAGATGCTTGAAGTAGACGTAAAAAATAGTCATAACGAGAAAATGGGTACAGTCACGCTTGATGCGCAGGTTTTTGGTGCCCCTGTTGTTCCTGAGTTGCTGCATGAAGTGGTTCAAATGCAACGAGCCTCAATGCGTCAAGGGACAGCGGCCACAAAAACAAAAGGTAATGTTCGTGGTGGCGGTAAGAAGCCATGGCGTCAGAAGGGAACAGGGCGCGCTCGTGCGGGTTCTACGCGTTCTCCTATTTGGCGGGGTGGAGGAACAACTTTTGGTCCAAGCCCAAGAAGTTATGCCTACTCAATTCCAAAGAAAAAAGCCCGTAAGGCGCTTTTTTCTGCCCTTTCTTCCAAGGTCGCAGAAGGCGCACTGGTTGTTTTAGAGGAATGGAATTTCTCGGAAGTGAAAACACGTGCAATGATTCGTTTGATGGATAAGCTGGCGCTTTCGGGTCGTATTCTAATCGCAGTGAGTCAAAAAGAAGATGATCTTGTTCGTATGAGTGGCAATATTCCAAATCTTAAGCTTATTGAAATTAGAAATTTGGATGTCTATTCTCTGCTGCTAAATGAAACCTTACTGATTACGCAGAGAGATCTTGCGCGCTTGGTTGAAGTCTGGGGGAAGTCATGAGTCCTTATGATTTAATTATTCGTCCTTTGGTGACGGAAAAAAGTACCGCGCTTCGAGAGCAAGGAAATAAGGTGTGTTTCGTGGTGGATCAAAGGGCCAATCGAAGCATGATTAAAGCTGCGATTGAAGAAACTTTGAATGTGAAGGTTGAAAAGGTTCACGTTCTCAATATGATTGGAAAAACAAAACGCTTAAATCGTTTTGAGGGAAAACGGCCTGATTGGAAAAAGGCAATTGTGACGCTTAAAGCGGGTGAAAAACTGGATTTGTTTGAAGGTTAATTGCTTAAGTTTATTATTAGAACACTATTTCAAGTAGGGCGAGGGTAGATATGGCAACAAAGCAACATAAACCGACTTCACCGGGTCGAAGAGCCGCTTCTGGGTCGACTTTTGAGGAGATTACAAAAAATAAGCCTGAAAAGTCTCTTCTGACTGCCTTGCATTCTACGGGGGGGAGAAATAATCGGGGGCGGATGACCAGTCGTCATCGTGGCGGAGGGCATAAACGTGCCTATCGAGTCATTGATTTCAAGCGTCAAAAGTTCGATATTCCGGCTAAAGTTGCGGCGATTGAATATGATCCCAATCGTTCCGCTCGAATTGCTCTGCTTTTTTATGTTGATGGTGAAAAACGTTATATTATTGCGCCTGATAAGCTCCAAGTGGGTGATGAGATATCATCTGGTCCTAAAGCTGAAATTCGCATTGGCTGCGCTCTGCCTTTGATGAATATCCCTCTTGGAAGTGCGATTCATAATGTAGAATTGAAAAAGGGGAAGGGGGGGCAACTTGCACGAAGTGCGGGTACCTCTGCTCAACTGATGGCAAAAGAAGGTGACTATGCCCATGTACGTTTGACCTCTGGTGAAGTGCGTATTATTCGTTCGGAATGTTTGGCGACCATTGGTCAGGTTGGCAATATCGACCATGAAAATATTTCTTTGGGAAAAGCGGGCAGAAATCGTTGGAAGGGTCGAAGACCTCATGTCCGGGGCGTCGCGATGAATCCGGTAGATCATCCCCATGGCGGTGGTGAAGGCAAGGCAGGAGGAGGTAATCCTCATCCTGTTTCTCCTTGGGGCCAGTTGGCTAAAGGCTTTAAGACACGTAAAAGACATGAGTCTGATCGTTATATTGTTAAGAAGCGAAAAAAATAATGAGGAAGTATTGCTGATTTTGAGTCAGCTGCACGAGGGAAAATATGCCAAGATCAATTAAAAAAGGACCTTTTATTGACGATCATCTTTTGAAGAAGGTGAGTAAAATGAATGCGTCCAATGACATGAAAATCATCAAAACATGGTCTCGTCGCTCGACGATATTGCCTGAGATGATTGGTCATACTTTGGCGATTCATAATGGGCGGAAATTTATTCCTGTTTATGTGACCGAGAATATGGTCGGACACAAGCTGGGTGAATTTTCTCCAACCCGTCAGTTTAAGGGACATGCTGGCGGAAAAAATGAGAAATCCTCAAAAGTTAGGTAGGTTCGATTTTATGCCCGAAGAAGGTTTAGAGATGGAAGCAAAAGCAGTCTTAAGATATATTCGCGTTACCCCACGTAAAGCGCGTATGGTCATTGATTTGATCCGAGGGAAAAATGCTGAAGAGGCCATAACGATTTTAAAATTTACACCTCGGCACGCTGCAAGAGTGGTGCAAAAAGTTTTAAAATCGGCCGTTGCCAATGCGACTCAAAAAGATATGGGCGATGTCGATGCGCTTCGGGTTTCCCGAGTGTTTGTTGATCCCGGTCCCTCAATGAAGCGCGTTCTTCCAAGGGCGATGGGTAGAGCCAATACCATCCTTAAAAGAACAAGTCATATTACTGTCGTCATTGGGACTGAGTCGGAAAAAATTAAACCGCTTAAGTCTGCACAGCGTTCGGCAGCGCTTGAGGGGAAACCTAAGCCTGACAATAAAAAGAGCGTCGAGAAAAAAAAGCCGAGTGTAACTAAAGGCGAGGGGGAATAGTGGGGCAAAAAGTTCATCCATATGGATTTCGTCTGGGTTACATTAAGACTTGGAAATCTCGGTGGTATGCTGAAAAGGATTATTCAAAACAGCTTCATGAAGATCTTGCGGTCCGAAAGACTGTAAAAGAAAAGCTCTATCATGCTGGCATTTCTCGTGTTGAAATCGAGCGTTCTGGTAATCAGGTTAAGGTTTCGATTCACAGCTCTCGTCCAGGTATCATCATTGGTCGCAAGGGCGCAGAGGTTGACAAGTTAAAATTAGAGCTTGAGGCAATAACAGGGACGCAAGTTTATATTAACATCAAAGAAATCAAAAAACCTGAGCTGGATGCCCAGCTTGTTTCTGAAAATATTGCAAGTCAGCTCGAGAGGCGTGTTGCTTATCGTCGCGCGATGAAAAAGGCGGTTGCATCAACTTTGAGGCTTGGCGCGCAGGGCATTAAAGTGCATTGTGCCGGTCGTCTTGGAGGGACTGAGATTGCCCGTGCTGAGTGGTATCGTGAGGGTCGTGTTCCGCTCCATACACTGCGCGCCGATATTGACTATGGTCAAGCTGAGTCCATGACGACAATGGGGCGTATCGGGGTTAAGGTTTGGATTTATCATGGTGAAGTGCTTCCAGGAGTAGATCAAGAACAGCAGCGCACTAGCGCTGGCGGCTGGAGAAGTTAATGCTTGCGCCTAAGAAAGTTAAATTTAGAAAAAGAATGAAAGGCCGGATGAACGGCAAAGCTTATCGAGGTTCTGAGATTAGTTTTGGTGAATTTGGTTTAAAAGCAATGGAGCCTTGCTGGATTACCTCAAGGCAGATTGAGGCCGCTCGAATTGCCATGACCCGTTTTATTAAGCGTGGCGGTAAAATCTGGATTCGAATTTTCCCAGATAAGCCGATTACTAAAAAGCCCGCAGAGACACGAATGGGAAAAGGGAAAGGGGCTCCGGAGTACTGGGTCGCGGTTGTGAAACCAGGACGGATGCTTTATGAAATGGATGGTGTCACTGAAGAGGTTGCCAGGGAAGCTTTTCGGCTTGCGGCGCATAAATTACCCATTAAGACCCAGTTTATTTCCAGAGATGGTGTTTAAATGAAGCTTGATATTTTAAGAGATTTGACCCTTGAAGAGTTGCGAGATAAAGAAAAGAACATGAGAAAAGAGCTCTTTAATTTGAGGTTCCAGTCGGCGGTTGGTCATATTGAGAACCCTAATCGCTTTAAAGAGGTTCGTCGCGAAATTGCGCAACTACTTACCATTGTTCGGCTTAAACAGGATGAGGCTTCATGAAAGATCGAAAAGAATATATTGGGCGTGTATCGAGTAATAAAATGATGAAAACCGTCGTCGTTGCGATTGACCGGACGGTTAAACATCCCAGATATAAAAAATATCTAAAACGGACACGTCATTTAAAAGCGCATGATGAAACGAATGCCTGTAATGTGGGTGATTTAGTAAAAGTAATTGAAACCCGTCCCTTAAGTGCTCAAAAACGTTGGGTTGTGCTTGATGTTTTGAGGCGTGCAAAAGAGCTTTAACTGACGAAGGAGATCGCGTTTTAATGGTACAGATACAAACAATGCTTGATGTTGCGGATAACTCAGGCGCAAAAAAATTGATGTGCTTTCATGTGACGGGTGGATCAAAACGTCGTTATGCGAGTTTAGGTGATGTCGTGATTGCAACGGTCAAGGTGGCGATTCCTCAAGCAAACGTGAAAAAAGGTGATGTGGTAAAAGCTGTTATTGTGAGAACGACAAAAGAAGTGCGTCGCAGTGATGGATCCTACATTAAATTTGACCGAAATGCTGCCGTCTTGATTAACGCCTCCGGTGAGCCTGTTGGCACGCGCATCTTCGGCCCAGTGGCAAGAGAACTGCGCTGGAAGAAATATACTAAAATTATTTCTTTAGCCCCAGAAGTTGTGTAGAGAGGTAGATCGTGAAGAAAAATGCGCTGAATACCCGAATTCGAAAAGGGGATCTTGTTCGAGTCATTACGGGCAAGGAAAAAGGAAAAGAAGGCAATGTGCTGAGTGTTTCTCCGGCAAAACAGGCTGTTTTTGTTGAGGGACTTAATCTATTCAAGCGTGCGACAAAAGCCAGTCAGGGTAATCCTAAAGGAGGGCTTGTCGAACGTGAAGGGCGGCTTCACCTTTCTAACGTAATGTTGCTTTGTGCCAATTGTGGAAAGTTGGCACGTATCGGTGCTAAGATTTTACCTGATAGCAAAAAACTGAGGATTTGTCGACGTTGTGAAGAGGTTTTGGATAAAAATGCTTAGCGAATTTTGGATCGCCATTTGGGACTGTAAAGCAGGATGACGGAATCATGATAAAAGAAAATAAAGAAATAAAACCATTAAAAAGTCTTTACTCCGACAAGGTTGTGCCTGAGATGATCAAGGAATTTGGGTACAAAAATGTCATGCAGGTTCCCTTGCTTGAAAAAGTTGTTTTGAATGTGGGAATGGGTGCAGCCTCTTCTAATGCAAAGATGCTGGATGCTGCTGTCAAGGAGTTGGCCGCAATTACGGGGCAAAAACCAGTTGTGACCAAAGCGAAAAAATCGATTGCCGGTTTTAAATTACGAGAAGGTGTGTCCATTGGTTGTATGGTGACGCTCCGACGTAAGCGGATGTTTGATTTTTTGGATCGCCTTTTTCATGCGTCACTGCCACGTATCCGAGATTTTAGAGGGTTTTCTCCAAAATCTTTTGATGGTCGTGGTAATTATTCACTTGGCATTAAGGATCAGTTGATTTTTCCTGAAGTGAACTATGATGAAGTTTTTGCGGTGCATGGAATGAATATTGTAATTGTTACGACGGCCTCCACTGATGATGAAGGGCGTTCACTCTTAAAAAATCTTGGTTTTCCTTTCAAGAAAGCAAAGGAGGAAAAAGTTGGCTAGAAAAGCACTTATTGTAAAATCACAGCGTAAACCGAAGTTTTCTGTACGCGCTTACAGTCGTTGTCTACTTTGCGGTCGTGGTCGTGGTTTTCTTCGGAAGTTTTCGATGTGTCGAATTTGTTTTAGATTGTTGGGATTAAGAGGCGAGATTCCGGGCGTTACAAAATCGAGCTGGTAGCTCTGGTTTATATTTTCGTGAGTCGAGTCGTTTTTTATTTGAGTTTTTTATAAGCACGTTTTAGGTGTTTTTTTGGAGTTTACATGACTGATCCAATTGCAGATCTTCTGGCCAGGATACGTAACGCAAAGCAGCGTAAACACAAAGATCTTTATCTTCCTTTTTCAAAAATAAAGAGAGATATCGCGTCGATCTTGAAGGAAGAGGGTTTTATTCGCGCATACAAAACAAGTGGAACGACCGGTTTTGATGAAATTAAAATTACTTTGAAGTACGGTCACGCGGAGGACTCCGTGATTACAGACTTAAAGCGTATTAGTAAACCCGGTCGTCGTGTCTATGTTGGGTGGGATGATATCCCCTATGTGAAAAGAGGCTTAGGCATCGCAATCCTTTCAACTTCAAAGGGTTTATTGACCGATAAAAAATCTCGAAAAGAAAAAGTAGGTGGTGAAATTCTCTGTTATGTTTGGTGACGGAAGGGTGTATTAAGCGATGTCCCGTATTGGTTTAAAAAAAGTAAAGATTCCTAAAGGTGTTAAGGTAAGCCTTGAGCCTGGTTTTGTTCATGTAAAAGGTCCAAAGGGCGAGGCATCTAAGTCGGTTCGACCTGAGGTTTCTGTTTCACTCGAAGGGGATGAGCTTTCTGTTTCTAGATCTGTCGATACTCCCTTTGTTCGTTCCCTACATGGTTTGACAAGAAGTGAGATCAATAATGCCATTATTGGCGTTACTGATGGGTATGCAAAAACCCTCGACATCTTGGGTGTGGGTTATCGGGCTTCTTTAGAGGGTCGTACGCTTGTTTTGAATCTGGGGTTTTCGCATTTGATCCGCTATGACTTGCCCGCGGGCATTGATGCTGTGGTCGAGAAACAGACGACCTTAATCCTCAAGGGTACGGATAAATATTTGGTTGGGGAGGTTGCAGCAAAAGTTCGGTCATTTCGCCCCCCCGAGCCCTACAAAGGAAAAGGTGTGAAGTATCGTAATGAGAAGATTATTCGTAAAGAAGGCAAGAAAGGGAAGTAGGAGTTAAACCGTGATGCAGTCAAGCAAGGATAAAGTTGAAGCAAAACGCAGACGCCATTATCGCGTACGTTTGAAGGTGGCAGGGAGCGCTGAACGTCCAAGGTTGTCTGTTTATCGGAGTTTAAAACATATATATGCCCAGATTATAGATGACACTTCGGGGCGAACCCTCGTTTCTACGTCTAGTTTGGGTGGCAGCGGTCAGGGAAATGTTCAGGCTGCGTCCGAAGTGGGTAAAAAATTAGCCGAAGTAGCAAAATCTGCCAATATTGAGCGTGTTGTATTTGATCGTGGTGGCTGTCTTTATCATGGCAGGGTTAAGGCTTTAGCGGAGTCTGCCCGAGAAGGTGGGCTCTTATTTTAGGCAGAATGTTTTTGGATCATCCGAGCAATACATTTAAGGAGGCAGTTTCTTGAAAAAGATTAATCCCGATGACCTGGTATTAAAAGACAAGGTTGTTTTCATTAACCGTGTGGCCAAGGTAGTAAAGGGAGGGAAACGTTTCTCTTTTTCAGCGATTGTTGTGGTTGGTGACAGCCAGGGGCACGTCGGTGCTGGAAAGGGAAAGGCTGCCGAGGTTCCCGAAGCGATTCGGAAAGCAATAGAAGACGGAAAGAAGAACCTTATGCGTGTTCCTTTAAAGGGAACAACCATTCCTTTCGAGGTCATGGGACGTTTTGGTGCAGAGCGTGTTCTCTTGAAGCCTGCTTCTGAGGGGACTGGAATCATCGCTGGTGGTCCTGTACGTGCCGTGATGGAAATGGTCGGTGTCTCAAATATTTTGAGTAAGTGTCTGGGGGGGGGGAACCCGATCAATGTCGTCAGTGCAACCCTAAACGGCTTTTCACAATTGAGACATCCTGAAGATGTCATGAAGGCCCGCTTTGGATCGACAGCTCAGTCGGAGTAATGATAATGCCTAAAAATTTGTCAATTAAATTAGTGCGAAGTTGTATCGGTCGGCCTGAAAAGCAAAGACGGGTTGTCTTAGGTCTTGGTTTGAGGAAAATGAATCAAGTCGTTGTTCGTCAGGACACCCCAGAGATCAGGGGCATGGTTAATAAGATATCTCATATGTTAGAAGTTGAGGAAACGCAGTGAAAATTTCAGATCTTGCCCCCGCCAAAGGCGCAAAAAAACAAAGAAAACGCATCGGTCGTGGCCCCGCTTCTGGACATGGTAAAACCGCAACAAGAGGTCACAAAGGCCAAGCGGCGCGTTCTGGTGGAACAAAACCTTCTTGGTTTGAAGGAGGGCAGCAGCCTCTAACCCGTCGTGTGCCTAAACGAGGGTTTAAGAATAATTTTCGCAAAATATATGCAATCGTTTGTTTGGAACGTCTTAATGTTTTTGAGGCTGATGCCGTTGTTACGCCCCAGCTGCTTCATGATAGTGGCATGATCAAAAAATTAAGCGATTCGGTTAAAATTTTAAGTGATGGTGAATTTACGAAACCTATGGTCATTTCTGCGCATAAATTTAGTCGTAAGGCGATAGAAAAAATTGAAGCCGTCGGTGGTCGCGCCGAGGTTTTGTCTTAGGAGATTTTTTTGTTCGCTCGATTAACTAAAAGTATTCAAAGTATTTGCAAAATTGAAGAGTTACGCCAACGCGTTGTTTTTACAGCGATGATGTTGTTTGTTTATCGCATGGGCGCGCATATTCCAACCCCTGGCATCAATAACGAACAATTGAGCGAATTTTTAATGGATCGAGGCGGTGCCTTAATGGGCTTTCTTGATATGTTTTCTGGGGGTGGGCTTTCTCGTTTAACCATCTTTGCTTTAGGTATTATGCCTTACATCTCTGCGTCAATTATTTTGCAACTATTGACTGTCGTGATTCCGACGCTTTCAAAGCTCTCAAAAGAAGGGGAGATGGGACGAAAAAAGATCACGCAGTATACCCGTTTTGCAACAATTGGCATTGGACTTGTGCAAGCTTTCGGGATTGCGGTCGGTCTTGAAGGCATGGAAGGCGGTATTTTTGTTCAAAATCCCGGTTGGAGTTTTCGTCTGATGGCGATCATTACCATCACCGCTGGAACGGCCTTTTTGATGTGGTTGGGTGAGCAAATTACTGAGAGAGGGATTGGAAATGGTATTTCTTTAATTATTTTTGCGGGGATCGTTGTCAGTATGCCCTCAGCGGTTCTTAATACCTTTCAACTTTTTCAAACCGGACAAATTAGCTTTATCTTAATTCTTGCCTTGGCTGTTATGATGATCGCCATGGTCATTGCGATTGTTTTTCTTGAAAGTGGGCGACGCAAAATTCCGGTTCAATATGCAAAACGCGTCGTCGGTCGTAAAATCTATGGTGGGCAAAGTACACATATCCCTCTGAAAATCAATACAGCCGGAGTTATTCCGCCTATTTTTGCATCATCCATTATTGCTTTTCCTGCGACAATAGCAGGTTTTGTTTCCGTGCCTTGGGTGCAGTCCCTCGGACAAAATTTGTCTCCTGGAACACTCTTTTATACCCTGCTTTATGCGGCCTTGATTATTTTCTTTGCTTTCTTTTATACGGCAGTGGTGTTAAATCCTGTGGATATGGCCGATAATATGAAGAAATACGGTGGCTTCATTCCAGGGGTGAGACCGGGGCAAAAAACGTCAGACTATATTTACCGTGTTTTAACGCGGATTACTTTCGCCGGGGCGTTTTATTTGGCCCTCGTCGCCATTATTCCTGAAATATTGATTTATCGTTTTAATGTTCCTTTTGCTTTTGGTGGAACCTCTTTGCTGATTGTTATTGGTGTTGGCATGGATACGGCACAGCAGATTGAAACCCATATGTTGACCCGGAATTATGAAGGTTTTATGAAAAAAGGCAAAGTCAAGGACAGAGGATTTTAGTTTAGATGCGTTTTGTTTTTTTAGGACCTCCTGGAGTCGGTAAAGGAACGCAGGCCGCACGTTTTTCGGAACGTCATAAACTGCCGCATATCGCGACGGGTGATCTACTGCGGGTCGCCATGAAGGAGGAGACTTCTGTTGGCCTAAAAGCGAAGTCTTTTATCGAAAATGGCCGTTTGGTGCCAGATGAAGTGATTATTGCATTGATGGAGGATCGTATCCAGGCTCCTGATGCAAAATCTGGGTATATTTTAGATGGTTTTCCAAGGACGATCGCGCAAGCGAAGGCGCTCTCAGAAATTTTGACCCGAAATGGCGTGGCACTGGATTGTGTGTTTTATTTTTCTTTGGGTGATGAGACACTCATGGAACGTATTGTGGGGCGGAGAACGTGTCCTGATTGTCATGCGATTTATCATGTCAGTTATCATCCTCCTGAGAAAGAAGGTCTTTGTCATTGTGGCGGCATTTTGTTTCAAAGAAAAGATGATGTTCCTGAGACTGTCGCAGAACGCCTCGCGGTCTATAAAAATGAAACGTCGCCACTTATTACGTATTACAAAAATGAGAACATTTTGACGGAAATTAATGCCGATCAGTCGATAGACCGTATTGCCGAAAATCTCCAAAAGATGGTTTAGTTTTTTTCTAGTAAGGATTTTATTTTTTATATTAAGATGCCCTGATGATTATTTTGAAGTCAAAAGCTGAAGTCGAAAAAATTGCAAAAGCAAGTCGCATTGTCGCATCCACACTCCAGGCCCTGAAAGCGTATGTGAGCCCGGGGATGACGACCTTGATGTTAGATACTTTTGCCGAAAAGCGGATTATCGAAGCCGGTGGTATTCCTGCTTTTAAGGGATATCGTAACTTTCCCGCGACCTTGTGTGTCTCTGTGAACGAAGAAGTTGTGCATGGCATTCCTTCGGATAAAGTCCTCAAGGATGGGGATATTGTTGGCATGGATTTGGGTGTGATTGTTGATGGTTTTTATGGAGATGCGGCCATTACGGTACCCATTGGTGAGGTTGATGACGAAATTCTTCGTCTACTTGATGTGACAGAAAAGTCGCTTTATGCGGGAATCTCCCAGGGACTTCCAGGGGGGCGTTTGTCTGATATTTCCCATGCGGTGCAGTCAACTGTTGAGCCGCAGGGCTACTCTATCGTGACTGATTTTGTAGGTCATGGTATTGGTCGTTCTTTGCATGAGGAACCTCAAATCCCAAACTTTGGTCCAAAGGGTAAGGGGCCTCGTTTAAAAGAGGGCATGGTGTTGGCCATTGAACCGATGGTTAATGTTGGAAAGCCGGAAGTGGAAGTTTTAGGGGATGGATGGACGGCGGTTTCGTCTGATCGAAGTTTGTCTGCACATTTTGAGCATACTGTTGCAATTACAAAAGACGGTCCTGTTATTTTAACTCAGGTCTAATTTTGTGTTTTGTTTAATTCTGGAGTGTTGGTTTTTTAATGGCTAAAGAAGATTCAATTGAAGTTCAGGGAACAATTATTGAAACACTGCCAAATGCGATGTTTAAAGTAGAACTTGAAAATGGGTATCGCGTATTGGCCCATATTTCAGGTAAGATGCGCATGCACTATATTAAAATATTGCCAGGAGACAAAGTAACACTTAAGCTGTCCCCCTACGATTTAACGCGGGGACGCATTACATATCGTTTTAGTCGATAATGTTGGGATGTGAATTAATATGAAAGTACGTTCTTCAGTTAAGAATATTTGTGATAAATGCCGGGTAATTCGCAGAAAAGGGATCGTTCGGGTCATCTGCCCAAACCCCCGGCACAAACAACGTCAAGGCTAGGTAGATAAGGAGATCTCATGGCGAGAATTGCAGGGGTTGATTTACCCAGGAAGAAACGGGTTGTGATCGGTTTGACTTATATATTGGGGATCGGTCGCCCTTCTTCGGAAAAAATTTTGGAAGGAACATCGATTAACCCCAGTACGCGTGTGGAAGATCTTGGAGAAGACGAAATTAATCGTCTTCGTGAAGTCATTGAACGAGACTTTAAGGTCGAAGGGGATCTTCGTCGTGAAGTTTCTCTGAATATCAAGCGTCTGATGGATATTGGGAGTTATCGTGGTCTCCGTCATCGTCGAGGACTTCCAGTGAGAGGTCAGCAAACGCGGACCAATGCCCGTACGCGAAAAGGGCCCAAGAAACAGTCCGTCGGTGGCAGGAAAAAATAAACGTGTTTATGATATTTTCAAAAAAATTGAAGGGATTTTAAAAAGTGGTGAAGAAGGGGACGAAAAAAAAGGAAAAACGCCGTGTTCAAACGGGAATTGCTCATATCCAAGCCTCTTTTAACAATACCCTTGTTACGATTACAGATATGAACGGAAACGTCCTTGTTTGGAGTAGTGCTGGAAGTCTTGGTTTTAAAGGGTCTCGGAAGAGCACACCCTTTGCGGCACAACGTGCTGCTGAGGTTGTTGCGAAAAAAGCGACAGATCAAGGCATGAAACAGGTTGATGTTTATGTTAAAGGGCCTGGTTCCGGCAGAGAATCTGCAATCCGTGCGATCCAGGCGGCAGGGCTTAAGGTGAATTTGATTAAAGATGTGACGCCAGTCCCGCATAATGGGTGTCGACCCCCGAAGAAAAGACGGGTGTAGTTTATAATCAATATGATCATCAGATAAACGGAGGTTTTTTTTGGCAAGATATACAGGGCCAGTCTGTCGGCTTTGCCGGCGAGAGGGAACAAAACTATTTCTGAAAGGGACGCGTTGCTTTTCCGATAAATGTGCGATTGATCGGCGTGCTTACCCTCCAGGACAGCATGGTCAGGTTCGGGCAAGGGTTTCGGAGTACCGGACACAGTTGCGTGAGAAACAAAAATTGAAAAGAATTTATGGTTTGTTGGAACGCCAGTTTCGTTTGTATTTCTTCAAGGCGGATAGACAGAAAGGTGTGACCGGCGATAATCTCTTGTCTCTTCTCGAATCCCGTCTGGACAATGTGGTTTATCGACTCGGTTTTGCTTCGTCTCGACGACAGAGTCGTATGCTCGTTCGGCAGAATCATTTTTCGATCAATGGCAAAACGGTAAATATTCCCTCCTATCTCGTGAGTGTAGGGGAAGTGATCCAGGTAAATGAAAAGAGCCGTACTCTGCTTCCTGTTTTAAGTGCACTTGAGGTTTCCGGTGGCCGAGAGCTTCCTGCTTGGCTTTCTTTGGATATGGCACAACTCAAGGGGGAAATTACGGCTTTGCCGACCAAAGAAGACACTGCGTTACCTGTGAATGAACAGCTTGTTGTCGAGCTTTATTCCAGATAATTTTGACAGATGCTGAAAACGGGCAGCTCATAGTGGCGTGTCTCCGCTCATAGGTGAGGGATTATGAATATTCAGACAATAGACTTACAGATACCAAAAAAACTAGATATTGACAAGGACACGCTTTCTGAGAATTATGGCAAGTTTTTTGCCGAACCTTTTGAACGCGGTTTTGGCGCGACCATTGGGAACTCTCTGAGGCGAATTCTCCTTTCGTCTATTGCTGGTGCGGCAGTGACATCAATTAAGATTGAAGGTGTCTTACATGAATTTTCGACCGTTCCTGGTGTGAAAGAGGATGTCACGGATATCATCTTAAATATTAAAAATCTACGGTTGACATTACATGGGGATAAGCCGAAAGTCATTCATCTTAAGAAAAAAGGCGCAGGAAAGGTATGTGCAAAACATATTACTTCTGATGCGGATATAGAGATCCTTGATCCCGAACTGCAAATTGCGACTTTAGATAAAGATGGAAAGATCGATATTGAAATGGTTGTTCAAAAGGGGCGAGGTTATGTTCCTTCCATTCAAAACAAAGATGAGGATATGCCCATCGGTGAAATCCCCATTGATGCTATTTTTTCACCCATCCGCAAGGTGAATTTTTCAGTCGAAAATGCCCGAGTCGGACGTGTGACTGATTATGACAAGCTGATCATCGAAATTTGGACAGATGGTTCTGTTCGTCCTGATGATGTCTTGGGTTTTGCTGCTAAGATTTTGAAGGATCATTTGACTTTGTTTATCAATTTTGAGGAAGTAGAGCCACCCGTTGAAAAGAAACAAGCCGTTGATGAGGAGTTCAATAATAATCTTCTTAAAAACGTGCGGGAGCTTGAACTTTCAGTGCGTGCGGCAAACTGTTTAAAAAATGCCAGCATTCGTACGATTGGTGATCTCGTTCAGCGAAGTGAATCCGAAATGCTGAGAACAAAGAATTTTGGCCGAAAATCATTGAATGAGATCAAAGAGATTCTCCACGAAATGGGTTTATCTCTTGGTATGGATGTGGGTGATCTTTGCGCTAATGAAGCACTTGAAGAAGAAGTTGCACCGTAAGAAAGGATTAAGTTATGCGTCATCGTCGTGCAGGCCGTCAACTTGGGCGGAATAGTTCACACCGTCGTTCGCTGTTTAGAAATTTAGTAACCTCCTTTTTGGAACAGGAACGCATTGAAACAACCGAAGCAAAAGCGAAAGAGGTTGGTCCAATTATTGAGCGCATGATTTCTTTGGGAAAAAAAGGAGAACTTCACGGAAGGCGTAAGGCTTTGTCTTACATTTATGTGCCACGTGTCGTCTCTCATCTTTTTACAAATATTGCGCCACGTTACGCTGATATCCACGGCGGCTACTTGCGAATGACAAAAACGCGTATTCGACAAGGGGATGCAGCTCAGATGGTCCTGATTGAGTTGACAAAAACAGAAAATGTAGAGACTAAAAAAGAAGGATAGGCGTTTACTTAACGATCTAGAACATCCAAAATTTGTTGTGATCAGTAAAAAAAAGGCCGCCTTTCAGGGCGGCCTTTTTTTTTGTCTAGATTTGGAATAAGAGAAACTGGTACCCGAGCCAGGCAGCGAGCGTGACGCCCAAGGCACGTGGGAAGCTTTTGTAGCTAAGGGCCTGCTGGGTTGCAAGAGTCGTTGTCCCGAGTATCCAAATACTTGTGCCAAATAATATGATGCCAGAGACAGCGGGAATAAAGGCAAGTGCTTTTAATATGCCAGGGGCACTTGCAAAACCGACGAGACGCATCACGGTAATGAGATTCACTTCTGTTTCCGGTTTTCTAAAAATAAGGGCGCCGAGCACGTAGATCAGTAGTCCCCAGGCAACCCAGGCCGCACAGGCTGTTAGGATTGCCATTGGGATTTTTTCGACATAACCCCCAACACTGCCTAGGGCAGTGGCAGTGCTAGATAAAAAAAGGAGAAACATTGCTTGTGTTAAGGGGGCTTTGTTTTCTTTTATTTCTAGATAGGCCAAGGGCTCCAGTTGGATGACAGCGAATACACGATCTAAAAATTGTTTCATGCGCTTTTCTCTTCTATGCTTTTATGTGAAATTGGGGAATTAAGAGGCCTAAGAGTCGATGTCTTGTCATAAAATCTGATATACTGCGCCACGCTTGATGGGGGTCGGTGAGAGAGAGTAACAAAGCCTGAAATAACTGTCAATCTGCATCGGTTTGAATGTTGTGTACAAAATTTGTGTTTGATTTCTAGGAGGATGAATGAATAAGTTTTTTTTACTGTGGGGCTTTTTATTCTTTGTGTTTTTTGCGGTGACGCCAGAGGTCATGGCAAAAGTTGAAGCGGTTGTTGGTATTCCCATTATTCAGACCCGAAGCTCAATAGAAATATCTCACAATGTGACCTTGGACAATAACGAGAAAATGCTCAATCAGCTTGTTATCATAAAAGATGAGGGAAAATACTATTGGGAAACGCGGGATCGTAAGGAGCTTCTTCTCCATAAGACAAAACATTTTGACCTTTTTATAGATCCGTCTAGTGGTGGATACATTAAAATTATTCAGCAGGCAGATGGTCGTTATGTCTACATGGAGCATACTTCAAATAAAAACCTTAAGGTCTTCACCTATTGGGGCATTGCCACGACTTACAATCCCTAAGCGCTCGTATTTCTGATCTATTTCCCTTCCTTTATCCTCTGGTCTTTATGACGTTTTTGCACGAATGCCCCAGATTTTTTTAGGGGCATTCGTTGCTCAGATTAGCATCTTAGGTAGAGCCAGCCTTGATTTTTCAAATTAATATTTTGTCTTAATCATTACATTTTTCTGTTTTTCACTTCGTTTATTGTATAATGAATCTTCGTTTATAAACGGAGGTTCCAATGAAGCCTGATTTCATGACGATAAAATTCATTCATATCTGTATAAAACGCACTTTTTTTGTTTTTATAAGCTTAGGCTTGTTTGCCTGTGGTGGCGGTGGCGAGGGGGGTGGAGGCACTGGCCCCGGCAATACGCCTCCCGCTCAAAAAACAGGCATTTTTCTTGATGCGGTTGTCTCTGGCGCTGGATTTCAGACCACTTCAGGACTCAATGGAAATACCAGCACATCGGGAGAATTTCAGTATCTTCCTGGTGACATGATCACTTTTTCTATTGGCAATATTGAGCTACCCCCTGTTCCTGGCGATGATTTTGTGACGCCGCTTCAAATGGGCACGACGGGTGAGATAGACGACCCCAGGGTCATTAAAATTCTCCAACTCCTGCAAAGCATTGATAGTGACGGCATCCCTGATAATGAAATTACTATTCCACCTGAAGCGGATTTTCCCGTCTCCGGTAATGCGATTGATTTTGGAGCGAATGAAGCAGAATTCCAAGCCGCTTTGGCCGCGCTTCTGGCGACACTCCCTGGTAACCCAACATTGGTATCGCCCGGCGATGCCCAGGCACATTTTGAAGGATCTCTACTTTACCAAATGTCAGGGAATTACAATGGGACGCTATCCGGTGGAACCAACGGGACATGGTCCATTACAATTGACGGCCTTGGCAATATTTCCGGTACGGTAACCACGATCAGACCTGGACAGGGGAATGCCTCTGTGACGAGTTCGGTTTCAGGGAATATTCAGAGTGATGGCAGTTTCCTCATGTCTGTGGTGGATGGGACGCGAAGCTTTACCGGAATGGTGACGCTCTC
>JAADHI010000010.1 GCA_013151935.1 Candidatus Manganitrophaceae bacterium | reverse complement strand
ACTGACCCCCTTAAAGTACTGGAAAAGTAAAAAAAGTGGCGCAAATTATCCCGTGGCGTGGGAAATTTCTGTCCCTTCACAGCAACTCACTCTAAAATCCTTACCGCTCTTAGACAATCAAGAACTCATTACGGACAAGAGCACCCGTGTCACTTATTGGGAAGGGGCCAGCGAATTTAAAGGTGAAAAAAAAGGGAAACGCATATCAGGAAAGGGTTATATCGAACTAACGGGTTATGCGAAAGGATTAGAAGAGTGATCATTTCAGGTATTTAAAAATACAAGGATCTAAAAGTAATAGAAGAGTGTCATTTGCAGGAAGTCATCGTCCCTTAATGCGTAGAGAAAATCTCTTTTGGATTGTTGGATGAAGGCAAAACCTTCGATTTCGATCTTCCAGTGATCGCTGAGGCGGCGGCTGGCTTCGATGCTAATCATTTTTGATGTTTGATCTAAGTCTTGAATGAGACCCACGAGCACTTCACTGCTGGCCATGTCATTGATGGCCAGACGAAACCCGACCATGAGATCGTCTTCAAAAGGGGATGGAGCATGTTCCCCTCGACTGTCATGGAGCCATTCACTGATTGCACCTAAGTCCATTTGGGTTTCAAAAATACCGGTAAAGGTGTGTATTCAAACCCGCCCGTCCAGGCTTGATAGCTTTTGCCTTGTCCGCTACGATGGATGGCTTCCAGTTTCCAAAGCCAGGCCTCCGCGACAAGCTGAAGTTCGAGTCCTGTTTGTCCGATCTGATCATAAAAAGGAATAAAAACGGGTTTGCCTGAGGCATCTGTCCCGATTTTGAAAGATGGATCGCGGCTGGTGCCTTGGAAGTGAGACAAAGCAAGGTCCCAATCCCCGAGGGTTCGTGTGAAGCGTAGGGCATAATCCAGATGAGCCTGCTTGTCGCTGCTTTCATATTGGGCCTGATCGGTATCCACGACAAATGCTGTGCGCAAGCGTCCTTTTCTTCCAGGGAAAGTCCGTTCACGGAAATAAGGGAGGAGAAAAAAATCGAATGTCCCCCACTCGCGGTCAATCGAGAGATTGACCATGGGTTGTCCTAATTTTTCTTCGCGGTCAGGAGACTCAATCAAGTCGGTTTGGTTAATGATGTCCACGAGGTGTTGTGATTCAGTCACCCCCCAAAAGACTTTTCGGATGCCAATACCCAACTCAAATTCCCCCGGATACCAGAGGTAAAAAAATTCACGAATGTCGAGTTGGCTGCGTTTTGTATCGGCGCTGTCGAGACGAAAAAACGGCACGGCGGTAAAGCTGCTTTTGTCCCAGGCATGGTAATATTCGGGCTGTGCAGCAAGGGCTAGCGATTGTTCGCGTTGCCCTTCATGTAAGGGGTCTTGAAGAAAAAGACGGGCCTCAGAAGAGATGTAGCCAGACCATTCACCGGCAGTGGCAGGAGAAGCAAAAAAAAGAAGTAAAAAAAGAGGGAAAAAGTATAGGGGCAAATCCCCCCAGCCCCCCTTTGTCAAAGGGGGGTCTCCAGTTCGTATTTTGTTTTTATCTTTTGTATCCGTTTCCCCCTTTGAAAAAGGGGGACTAAGGGGGATTTGCCTTTGGAATTTTAAGTGAATTTCTGGCATTTTCTTTTGAAACTATCGTGCCCGCTTGAGGCTGTTCTTGTTAAAGTCTTTATCTGAAAGTCCCGTTTTAAATTGGTAACCCTGCCACTTTAAAGTGGTGCTTTTCCCTGTTTGTAGGTTGACCATTTCCGTGCGATCCGCGCGCCAATATCGCTCAAGGTATTGTTGGTAGTCGTGAAAGGTTAGGGTTTTTAATGGCGTATTTTTTCGGTCAAAATATTCGATTTTGAGTGGAATATATTCGGCTTTGTCTACCCAAACCAACTGGCGGGTATAACCCGAATTGGGATCAACTGGGTCTCGTTCGATTAGAAAAGCGGCTTTGCCTTCATAGGCTTCATCCTTGAGCCAGCGATAGGTATATTTTTCGACTTCTTGGCTCGTGATGTCTTCGTAAGCGAATTCACTGCCCATAAATGAGCCTGATTTATTTGAAGAGCTGATCCGTTTCACACGTTTGAGCGCAGGCAAAAACAGCCATTGGTCGTCGTTTTCAATCTTGTGTGTAAAGCTCAAAAAAGCCGTGCCTTTCACATCGCGTGGATTGTCAAAAATGACCAATGTTTTGTCGCCGTCTCCTACAACTTCAAGTGTTCTATTGCGCATGACACGTTTACTTTCCTCGCCATGTTTATTTCTGAGGATCATTTCGAGGTTCGAAGTCGAATCCCCAAAAGCATCGTCTCGGCGATTCATTTCGACCGCAATTTCAAGCCCCTTTTCTTCGGGGCTTTGTGAAAATGCACTCAAGGGCGACAAGGTTAAGATGACTAAAAAAAGGGCAAAACGTGTCATGACAAACTCCTTTATCAAAGGTTCAATGATGATATTTTGAATGAGAAAACACCCTAGGCTGTTCCTTCGGTTTGTGGTTTTGAAGGGCTGCTGACATTATTTCCTTCTGTCTCAGATTTTTCCATCAGCATCAACAAGGGAGGCAAGAGCAGAAAATCTGTTGCCAATGCAAAACCAATCGTGATTGCAGTTAACATTCCCATTTGTGCATTGATGGCAAAGCCGGAAAAAGTCAGGACAACAAATCCTGCCGCTAAGATCACGGAGGTCACCCAAAGGGCTGTGCCTACATTGTGAAAGGCGTACAGTACCGCACCCTGGCTATCCATCCCGCGTTCGCGTTTTGCGCGCAGATATTTACTCAAAAAGTGAATGGTATCATCCACAACGATGCCCAGACTCATGCCCGCAACGATGGAGGTTCCAACCCCAATCTGCCCCACCATCAGCCCCCACAAACCAAAAGCCATGCTTGCAGGAACAAGGTTGGGAATAAGGCTGATCAATCCAATTTTCATACTCCGCAATGAAAAAACCAAAATCGCAGAAATCAGGATGAGGGCGATCGCAGTACCGCCAAGCATACTTTTTATATTGCGTTCCGAAATATGGGAAAACATAATCGTTGGGCTCGCACCGGGGACTTGCATCGAGGGCAAGGCATTCGCCAAAAGCCACTCTTGCGCCTTTTCTTCCAAGGCCAACATCTCATTTGTGGTCACGCTTTCCAGGGTTACGGTGAAACGTGTCGCCGATTTTTTGATATTGATTTGATTATTTAAATCCAGCCCGTAGGGCAGCGACATCTCGTAAAGCAGTAGATATTGTGCCGATAGCTCACGGTCATTCGGTATTTTATAATAGGCGGGGTCGTCTCCGTGCATATTTTTATTGAGGCGTTTCATGATGTCGGTCAGCGAACTGACATGGATGATCTGGGTTTGTTCTTTGTACCAGTTTGCAAAATCCTCCAGTTTTTGCAAATATTCTGGATTGCTGACGCCGCCCTCATCACCGGATTCAAGCGAATACTCTACGAGGTAAATCCCTGTGAGGTTATCCACAATGAAGTCGGTATCCGTTCTAAAAGCATAACGTGTATCAAAATATTTGACGAATTGATCATTCAAGGTATTCATTGGCACGGAAAAAATAAAAAGGAGCGTCAAGGAGAGCATGCCTAAAAAAAGTGGTTTTCTACGCCCAACGACAAAACGGCCTAAGCGATCCATAAAAAGATCAGGGTTTCCTTCTTGAGCCTTGATCCGTACCGGCACAATGGACATCATCGCTGGAAGAAAAAAGACGGAATAAAATAAGGCAGCAATAACGCCCATGGCAACCATGTTGCCCAAGTCTCGAAAAGGTGGGGAGTCACTGGTATTCATGCTTAAAAAACCAATGGCTGTTGTGACAGAAGTCAGAAAAACGGGTTGCAAATTGATCCGCATGGATTCGACGATGGCCGCTTTTTGACTCAGGCCCCGCCTCATCTCCTGGAACATCGTCACCAGAATGTGAATGCTATCTGCCAGGGCCAAAGTTAGAATGATGGTGGGCGCGCTTGCAGAAGGTGGCGTAAACA
>JAADHI010000063.1 GCA_013151935.1 Candidatus Manganitrophaceae bacterium | reverse complement strand
GTGATTCGCGCCGCTTGGGAAAAACACAAAAATCTCATGATTTACGCCGATGAAACCCGACCGGTATTACAAGGGGCGCGCTTGACGGCCTGGGAATTGGATCAGGATGATATCCCCACAACGCTTATTACGGACAATATGGCCGGTTATTTTATGAAAAAAGGCGTCATCCAGGCCTGTGTGGTGGGTTCAGACCGTATTGCAGCCAATGGAGATATTGCCAATAAAATCGGGACTTACAGCGTCGCTGTTTTAGCAAAGTCACATCATATTCCTTTTTATGTGGCTGCTCCCAGCTCCACCATTGATTTTAAGATGGCCTCTGGGGAAGGCATCCCGATTGAAGAACGCCCACATTCTGAAGTCCGCGTGATTGGTGGCCGAACGATGACTGCCGAGGGTGTACAGATTGCAAACCCGGCGTTTGATGTCACCCCCGCGCGTTTAATCAGCAAAATCATTACCGAAAAAGGCGTATTTAATCCCTCCGAAATTGACTCGACCGAATAAAATATCAGGTTTGTTTCCTGATCTAAATTTAAGATTTTACCGGGTTGGTGGACACCACCGAAGTGCATACGCTATAATGGAAACTTTGGATGAACTCGCCTTTAGAAAGACCTTACCCGTTTTTCTTGAGAGGAATCCCTCAGCCTCCACCTTTTTAGAAATGGAACATACCATGCTAACTGAGCCATCTGTTGCACCCGAAGTACAAGTCCGTTTTGAAGATTTTGATCTCATCCCGTCGGTATTTAAAGCCCTCAGTGATGTCGGTTACGAAAGTCCTTCGCCCATTCAAGCGGCCATGATTCCCCATATGTTGGCGGGAAAAGACGTTGTGGGTCAGGCGCACACGGGTACCGGAAAGACCGCCGCTTTCGCATTGCCACTTTTATCAAAGATTGACGTGAGCAACCGTAATCCACAAGTTTTGGTTTTGGCCCCGACAAGAGAGTTGGCGATTCAAGTCGCGGAATCCTTTAAAACTTACGCGGCCCACATCAAGGGTTTTAATATTTTGCCTATTTACGGGGGTCAGGAATACCAAGGCCAGCTCCGGCAGCTCAAGCGGGGCGCGCACGTGATCGTTGGCACCCCCGGTCGGGTGATTGATCACCTCAAGCGCGCAACGATGGATTTAAGCCACTTGCGTTGTCTTGTGCTGGACGAAGCGGATGAAATGCTGCGCATGGGTTTTATCGATGACGTGGAATGGATTTTAAAGCAGACCCCAGAAAAACGCCAGATTGCCCTCTTTTCTGCAACAATGCCCTCGCGCATACGTCACATTGCACAGCGTTATCTTGAGTCCCCGGTAGAAGTGACCATTAAAACACGTACCACGACAGCAACGACCATCCGTCAGCGGTATTGGATGGTGAGTGGTTTGCACAAATTGGATGCCTTGACACGGATTCTTGAGGCGGAAACCTACGATGGAATTCTTATTTTTGTGCGGACAAAAACCGCAACGGTTGAATTGGCCGAACGCTTGCAAACACGGGGTTATGCGGCCTCTGCTTTAAACGGCGATATTCCGCAAGCGGGACGTGAGAGAACCATTGCCCAATTGAAAAGTGGCAAAATTGATCTCTTGGTTGCCACCGATGTGGCTGCACGTGGATTGGATGTCGAACGCATCAGTCATGTAATTAATTACGAGATTCCCTACGATACCGAGGCTTATGTCCATCGTATTGGTCGGACCGGGCGTGCCGGACGCACGGGCGAGGCCATTCTTTTTGCCTCGCCTCGTGAAAGACGTCTGCTCAAAGAGATTGAGCGGGCGACAAAACAAAAGATTGAGTTGATGACCTTGCCCAGTCCGAAGGACATCCAAAACATCCGGGTGGCTCGTTTTAAGCAGCAGATCACCGATGTCCTTGGGTGTGCAGAAGATTTGTCCTTTTATCGCACGCTCGTCGATCAATATCGTGAGGAGCACGCTGTTTCTGATCTAGACATTGCTGCAGCTTTGGTGAAGCTTGCCCAGAAAGATCGCCCGCTTTTGATGAAGGTCAAACCCATTTCAGAAAAGCGTCCGGATTTTGAATCCGTGCCCCGTCGCTTGAAATTGGCCTCAAAAAGAGAGCCGGGGCGTTTTCGTGAAGTGCCAGAGGACATGGAGCGCTTTCGCATCGAAGTGGGGCATCAAGATGGTGTGCAACCCGGCAACATTGTGGGTGCGATCACCAACGAAGCCGGACTTACAAGCAAGAACATCGGGCACATCAAAATCTACACAGATTACAGTACCGTGGATTTGCCCAAGGGCATGCCTCCTGCGACCTTTAGCGTGCTCAAGGAATGTTGGGTGTCAGGACGCCAGCTTAATATTTCGCGTTTTGGTAAAACGGTACCGAAAGAAAAAGGAAAAGTCAGACGGTTTATGAAAGCAAAATCCAAAGCCACAAGAGGACATTAACAAGAAAACATTAAGTCGTTTTGTAATGTGAGTTCAAATACCCCTGAAGTGATCCGTCGCATTTTTGTGTGGCTTATTTAGATTTATTTCAACAAACAAGGCGACCTGCAAGAAGAGCGGGTCGCCTTGTTTGTTTGTACAAAAAATGAAACGACATCTGGATTTCAAAACCTGAAAACCGCTTGCATTTTGCTGGAAATAACACTAGTTTTTAATTTAGAATGGAGCCATTTTTCTTATGAAAAATGAGGGCATGTGTTTACAATCCGTCGAATTTCAAAGAGGGAATCAGAGGGTTTTAAGCGAGATTGATTTGAAAATTGAGCCCGGAGAGATGATCGGCTTGATTGGACCCAATGGCGCAGGAAAGTCGACTCTTCTGAAATTACTCATAAAATTATTAAAACCGAGCTCTGGCCGAATTCATTTTAAGGGACAAAATTTAGCAGATTGGAAACAAGTTGATTTGGTACAAAGGGTGTCTTACTTGCCTCAAAACCCTGTCTCTGAAAGTGAATTTACGTGTAAAGAGGTGGTTTTGATGGGGCGTTATGCGCGTTTGAGTCGTTTTGCTGGGCTTTCAAAGCATGACGATGCGATTGCAGACGCGGCCATGCAGGAAACAGGCACACGCTCTTTTTCAGGGCGACCTTTTAATGCACTTTCAGGCGGGGAGCAGCAGCGCGTTTTGTTGGCCCGTGCTTTGGCACAGGAGGCGGACTTGCTCTTGCTGGATGAGCCTACTGCGAGTTTGGATCTGCGATACCAGTTGCTCTTGCTTGACTTGGTTCAATCTCTGGCCCTTAGGGGGCGTACTGTTTTGATTGCCTTACATGATCTTAATTTGGCGGCGCGTTTTTGCACACGTCTTATTTTATTGCACCGGGGTCAAATTGTTGCGGACGGTGCACCGGAGTCGGTCCTTACGCCTGA
>JAADHI010000007.1 GCA_013151935.1 Candidatus Manganitrophaceae bacterium | reverse complement strand
ACAATGATCGTTGCGCCGAGGTCTTTCGCCTTTTTTGCAGAGGCATCTACATCTTCAACCGTGACATAGGCCCCCCAGTGCGGTGGCATCCCTTCGGAGCCCTTTGGCATCGCCATCAGACCGGCAGCTCGTTCATCTCCTTTTTGCGCCATCGTATATTGTCCATCTTCCATGGGTATATCTGCCATGGTCCAGGTAAATAACGCACCGTAGAAGGTTTTTGCTTTTTCAATGTCGTTTGTCATCAATTCATTCCAACTGAAGTGGCTGTTTTTAAAACCATCTGGCATGGGTTTTCCTCCTTGTTTTTTTATGTTCAAATTCCCGCTATTTTTGCAGACCTTCTATAGCTGATTCAGCACATTTCCTCAAGTTGCCTTTCTTCTCAGGTTTTAGAGAAGGGCTACCCTTTAGCCCTGATTTTATTCAAAGCAGCAGAATGATCAATCGCGCATTTGGATTCAATCAATGCTGTGGAGGACGCAAGGTGTCTCCGTCCACATTATATTTTTGCTCTTCGCCTCGGGTGTGAAGCTCTATCCACTCACTCGGACGGACACGGAATATAAATTTTGGACGAAAGGTCATGACGAGCGAGGGCAATAAAATAACCGCAGATAATGCACTGCTTATCATGGCAAGTGGCATTAAAATACCTTCGAAATGCAGGTAGTAGCCAGGCAGCGCAACAAGGGCTGTTCCAACGGCAAAGGCGCTTGCAACCAGGATAATGGCCCGACCTGCCGTGGTCAGTGTGTGTTTTAGCACATGTTCCAAACGCCGATTCACCGAAAGTTCGTCTCGGAACCGTGACAAGATGTAGATGGCATAATCTGCCCCCATGCCGACAGCCATGGCTGAAGCTGCGGCCGTGGAAACGCCCAGAGGAATCCCCATCAGCCCTAAAAAACCAAAATTCCAGATCACGGCAATCACCAGAGGAATCAAAACATATAAACCTGCAATCATGGAACGAAACACAAGAGAAGCCATAAAAAAACTGATAAAAATCATCTGGGCAATATTCTGGAGCTTGCCACGAATGATGACTTCATTCAGTGCAAGCGTGACTGGAACACTGCCTGCAATATTTACAGAAAGCCCCGGAGGAAAATGTTCGGCTTCGTAGGCTTTTATTTCCGCGATCAACTCTTCTGCGAGCGCGGTTTCATCAGATTTGAGAAAGGTCATGAGCAGGGCATTTTGAAAAGAAAGATCCGCCACACGTTTAAAATCTTCGGGATTCCCGGAAATCGAATAGAGAAAAAGAAACTGAGCGGCTTCTTCACGGCTTGCGGGGACTTTCGCTTCCGCAGGATCACCCCCGTAAAAAGAACGCCGCATGCCCTTCACATAATCGACATAAGACTCGGTCCGTCCAACTTGAGGATTTTGCTTTAATTGGTCTTGAAGACCATCGACGGCCCGCATGACCGCTGGATTTTTCAAGCCACCGGCTTGATCTGTACTAATGAGGAGGTTTAAGGTTGATGTGCCACCAAATTTATCATTCAAAATCGCGTCATCCTGCCGAAGTGCTGTGCGCTCAAAAAAAAGACTGCGTAAACTATTCGCCAATGGGATTTGAGTGATGAAGAGAAGCGGAAATAAAACAGCAACAAGCCCTCCAATCAAAACCTGTTTTCGTTGTGGCCCTAAAGCCCATTTGGCGATAGTCGTCAATAAACGATCAGAAGCATCTCGGGATAAAACGGTTTCCATTTCTTTTCCAGAAGGCGGCGGGATGAGGGAGCGCAAGGCAGGAATAAGTGTCATCTCAAGAACCAGGGCACTTAATATTCCAAACGAAGTCATGAGACCAAAAGATTGGAAGGTGGGCAACTCAAAAGTCAGCAATGAAGCAAAACTTGCAGCGGCAACAAGCCCCGCAGACAGCACAACGGGGGCCATTTTAGAGGTGGCTTCGATGACGGCAATCTTTTGTGCGGGTTCTGGCACGTCAATGCCAATGGCATAGTCGAGGGCTTCATAAAAACGCCGTAGGATTTGAACAGAGTGCCCCGCAGCCGTGGCGACAATGAGAATCGGGGTAAGGCCCTTTGTCCACAAATCCAAATTGACCCCCATCAATCCGATCAAACCCAAAGCCCAAACCCCGCTTAATAAGGCTGTCAAAGCCGGGATGAACATGCCTTGCAAGGTTCTAAATGCGTGGTAATGAATCAACATAATCACCAAGAAGGCGATGGGGAAAACAAAACGATTCATTAAAATTGCATCTTGCTCTAAAAAAGCCAGGGAGACGGGCAAACCGCCCAAATGGATCGAGGTCTCTTCATCTTCTTCCTGGTTTGCCAGGTGACTCAAGGCATTGTAAAGCGCCAAATCTCCGAGAGGGGCATTGAGGGACTCCCCACTAATGACAATACTTTGTTCGATCGCCTCCCGATCTTGTACATCAATAATAATGGCAGCGGCACTGGCATCGAATGAAATTAAGGCCCCCACATATAAGGGGTTGGCAAAAACCTTCTTTTTGATCTCGTCGGCTTCGGATTGCGTTGTCGGTACCGCAGGCATGAGTCGTTCCACATCAAAACCTTGCGCATTAAAACGTAAATTTTTGACCTTGCGGGAGGCAATGCTCAAAACGTTGTCTGAATAGATTCCGGGGATTTTTTTGATCTCAGCCGTCAAGCGTTCGATTTTTGCGAGCAAGTTGGGTGTAAAAATATTGCCCTCTTTTGCAACAATCCCCATGACAATCACACGGCCTCCACCAAAGAGGCTTTCAATTTTTGCATTGGTTTCAATATAGGGATGTTTTTGCGGCAAAATCTGCTTGGGGTCTACTTCGGTTTTAACTTGAGCAATTTGCGTCACAAAAAACAAGGTGAAAATGACAATAATGACCATGACCGCATAGGCATGTTTGACAATAAATTCAAAGTATTTTCGTGACATAGAACAAGAATAACACGCTACAAAATAAGCCGCAATCTCGCCTATGGACAGGTAAAGCATTTCTAAAAATGGAAAAAGCTCAAGTTTTAAGGACGATCTTCCGATAGAGAAATGATGGTTTTTTATCTGAGAAATGGGCGATCTGGAGTCAATAAGAGATGGCGAAACCCTGGAAAAAACAATCGATAACCATTGGCATTGTTTTGATCATTGCGGGGCTATTATTGGGAACTCAGGTTCCTGTACTCCGGCAGAATTTTCGGGAGATCAAACGCGCTGACGCAAAAAGAGATGCGGCGGTCATTGCGCTTGCGGTATTCAAACTCTATGAAGATGTCGGAGAATGGCCCTCAACAGACCAAGATGGCCCGACACCGAGCCCGGGAGTGGATCGTCTTTTTTCGGCACCCGGACACGTTCCAAAAATGAGCGGCCCGTCGGCGGGCCCCGGGGCAATCAACTGGGGAAAGACAGAGCACGCCAAGGCCCTTTCAGATTTTCTATTTTTTAATAATCCAGACGATGACAGTGGAAAAATAAACCACAGTCAGCACAATCAAGACTATGCCACAACAGGAGAAAAACGTTGGCGAGGACCCTATCTGGAAACCCCGGAAATACGGGATCCCTGGGGGCAATCTTATGTTATAAATGCACGTTATTTTCCGGGAAACCCCCGATATGAAAAAGGGATTAAACACCGCGTTTATATTCTCTCTGCAGGTCCTAATAAAATGTGGGAAACCCCTTTTGATGATGCAAGGGGCGATGGTAAAGATGCCGTTTTAGGTGACGACATCGGGGTCATGATTACAAGCCGCTAACCTCTTTTTTTTATCTATTTCAAGAATACTTCTAAATACATCCAAAACACATTTTCATTTATTCTGTCTTGTGTTTCTTAATTTCTTCTCTTAAATACAAAAATGCCAGACATTGCATTTAGAGCCATATTGGTATAAGTTTAAATACATTGATCGAATGAAGTCTTCAATTGAATCAATGCCTTTTGCTCAAGGAATACAAAAATAGTATTCACGTGGAAATCGGCTCCAAATTCAAGGAGGGGAAAATGGCAAAGAGTGGCCTGAAGATGACCTGGCTGACGCGGCTAATCACCATCACAGTGCTCTCAGGGTTTATGTGGTCTTGCACAATAAAGACAACACAACGAGGTATTGGCGCACCTGATCCGATCAAGATTCAGGATATTCGCGTGGCAGAAGGGGTCGATAAAACGATTATCGAACTCGAATCAGAAGAGCCAATTTTATATACCTCTTTTCGACTTTCTGACCCAGATCGCCTTGTCATCGAAATGGCCGACGTGACCTTTGGGCAATACCAAGATGAAATTAAGGTTTCATCGGGGCCTGTCCGTTCAATCATGCTCGCATCCAGTGGTGAGCTTGATGTCTCTCGTCTCGAATTTGAGCTCAGTGGCTTGGTGAAGACCGAGGTGAGACCCGATGGGCTCAATATCGTTGTCGAAGTCACACGGCTTGAAAAAATGACTGGCCTGGGAAAAACACCTCAGGTCGAAGCCATGCATAAAAAAAGTTTCATCTTCTTTGGGGACGGAGAAAAAAAGGGAGATGGAGAAATAAAGGCAACTGAGCCCCCCTTGATGAATCTTGATGCAAAACGAGAGCCTGTGCTGCTTCGGGAAGAATCAATTGCAGCATCGCCTAAAGGAGGCGCTTCATCCTTGCCCAGCCTGGTAATCCCCAGCACCCCACCGCTTCCCTTGGTAAAAGTCGAAGCCCCTAGGCCCACAGAGAAGATGGAAAAAGAAGCAGAACCGAGTCCCCCAGAAATGGTCGTCGAAACAAAAAAAATCAAATCCACTTCTCCGGCGAAACTTGTTACCGGGCTTCGTTTTGTGGAGGGGAAAAGCCTTCAGCTCGTGGTGAGCTCAGACGGCAGACTTTCTCCCAATATTTTCTTTGTGGGAAAAAATAAAAATCGGCTTGTCATTGATTTTCCGGGGGTTAAAACAAATATAAAAAGAGACAAAATTATGGGAGATACATTTTACGTCAAACAAGTCCGTATTGGAAGACATCCCAATAAGCTGCGTCTGGTACTGGATTTAAATCAACGTGTTGTTTTCGCCTGGGCCCAGAAACAAACAGAGCTCTGGGTCACAATCAAATAAGGCCCTGGTCCTTAACGGTTGAAGTAATAACGCGCACCAATGCGAAAACCAAAACCATCAAATGTCCCATCGTTTGAAAAAAAATCAAGCCCTTCATTGCTCTTCAATTCCTGAGAAATAATTGAGAATGCGCCATATAGGGTCATTTCATGAGAAACCGGTAAACGTAAGTCCAATGTTAAATCCTGAGTCTTTCGGGCCGTTGTCACCGAGTCCGTTATGGGGATGCCTAAATTATCAAGAAATGTTCTGGTATTTGTTCCATCCACATCTGTCATGCCCAGCGAAAGCCCCACACTCGGATATCGATCTGGATTATTGATGTAACCCAATCCCCCAGAAAAACTGCTTGTACTTGTGAATAATATGAGTGTGATAATAAATAGGATTCTTTTCTTCATGCCTTTTTTTCTATCCTCCCTTAATTATCTTTGATTATGATAAAATCCCCGAGTGCGGGATACGCGGATCATGGATTTGGGGTCGTTCCTGTCGTTTAGGATATACCTTATCGTCTTTTCTCTTGTAAAGACCATCTCATGTGTAGACCTGTTTTATGAGAGAGGTGCTTGATCTTCCGAATGATTGATCATAAAATAACGAGACTGGCGTTCTTAACACTGCTCATCCTGGTTTTTGGTGCATTAGGGCTCCATTATTTTGAGCAGACCCCCAGCGTGTTTGATGCTTTGTGGTGGAGTTTTGTTACCATTACGACAGTCGGCTATGGAGATGTGACTCCCACGACCCTTGGCGGACGGATTACGGGGGTGGTCGTCATGGTTTTTGGCATCGGACTGCTCGGCATGTTTACCGCAACGGTTGCCAGCATCTTTGTGGAGGGAAAACTGAAAGAAGCGAAAGGACTTAAGGCCGTAAAAGTCGCAGGACATTTTATTGTTTGTGGTTGGAATGATAAAGTAAGAGAAATCGTCGCAGAAATGCGGGCAGACAAAATTACCGAATCACGTCCCATTGTTTTGATTGCTGATTTACCTGAAAAACCCCTCGAAGAGGGCTCTGTGCATTTTATTTCGGGTGCAGTCAATACAGAAACTTTAAAAAAAGCCAATCTCTCGGAGGCAGCTGTGGTCATGATCATTTCAGATGATCAGCTCGACAGCCATTCCTCTGATGCAAAAGTGGTTTTCACAACCCTGGCCATCCGTACCCTGCATACAGATATCTACATTTGCGCCGAAATCAGAGGGCCACAAAACCTAGAACACTGCAAACGGGCGGGTGCAAATGAAATCGTCGTCATCGGTGCACTGAGCAGTCACCTTTTGGTTCAAGCTGCTTTGGATCACGGCATCACCCACTTTATTTCGGATTTAGTCAGCAACCAAACCGCCAGTAACCTGTATAAAATCACCCCGCCCCAGCACTTGGTGGGCCAAGTTTTTATGGAATCGCTCAATCTGATGAAACGAGAATACAACGCCATTGTCGTTGCGGTAGAATCCAAAGATCAAAACCGCTTTATCTCTAATCCATCGGTGGATTACGAAATTCAGACGGATGATTTATTGGTCATTATTTCTGAAACGCGGCCCGTGCTTTAATGTTCATTCGGGCGATAAACAAATGGAGAAGGAGCATCACATGTCAGAACATTTTGAAAAAATAAAAAACTACCTCCTGGAATTGGGATTTTCAATCTCAGACGAAGATGTTGCAGAAGAACTGGTCGTCATCAATGACGAAGCCCAGGGCATCAATAACCTCATCATCGATTGCGAAGACCCCATTCTCATTATCGAACAAAAAATTATGCCTGTATCAACACAAACAGAAACATTTTATAAGCGTTTGCTTCAGATAAACCGGACACTCGTACATGGGGCTTTTGTTTTGGATGAAACAGGAGAAAATGTGCTCTTTAGAGACACCCTTCAATTGGAAAACCTGGACTTAAACGAATTAGAAGGATCCATCCAAGCCTTAAGCCTTGCTTTGGCGGAAAATGCCGATGAGCTAATCACGTTTAGTAAAGCCTAAGGGGCCGCGTTACAAATTAGAGCATATTTTTTCAATTTAAATGATTAAAGGGAGAAAAAAATGGCAGGCATCTTTCAGCGCTTATTTAAAGTCGGACAAAGCGAAGCCCACAGTGCAATCGACAAATTTGAAAACCCCATTAAAATGACAGAACAGGGTATCCGCGATCTCAAAAAAGATCTTCAAGAAACGATGCGCTCACTTGCGGAAGTGAAAGGCGTTGCCATTCGCTTAAGACGCGAAGCCGAAGAGGATAAAAAACGCGCCGCCGATTATGAACGAAAAGCGATGCTGCTGCTCAATAAGATGGAAAGCGGTGAAATGGACCCTGCACAAGCAGAACGTCTGGCGACTGAATCTTTAAACCGAAAAGAAGAAGTGAGCCAAAAAGCTGTTCGTCTGATGCAAGACTGGGAGCGGCAGGATAAAATGGCGACCCAACTTCAACGTGGTGTTGAGAAACTTAAATCAACCGTTTCGACCCATGAAAATGATCTCATTACCCTACGCGCCCGCGCAAAAACCGCAGCCGCCACAAAAAAAATAAACGCACAAATGGCAAAAGTGGATTCTTCTGGTACGATCGCCATGTTAGAAAAAATGAAGGCCAAAGTCGAAGAAGATGAAGCGCTCGCGGAATCCTACGGTGAATTGGCCGGGGCAGATAAAAGTGTGGACGATGAGATCAATGCAGCCTTAGAAGGCGGTTCAAGCAGCGAAGGCCGTGACCGTTTATTGGAACTAAAAAGCAGAATGGGTATTCAACACCATTCCTAAGAGGATATAAAAATGACCGGAGCCATTATCTTATTGCTGATCGTTTGTGGCGTAATGTTCTTCGTGATGAAGAAAAAAAATGCCAGATCATCAGATGCAAAGAGAGCGGATCAAAGTCCAGTCTCACTCTCTTATTCCAAAGACGAACTGCGTATTGAGAATGTTGAGGCAGGCGGTATGATCCAAATCACGGGCATCGGGCCAGATCTGGAGGAACTTGACGTGAAAATTCTGGCCAGACATCTCTATAAACAAGGCGGATCAAAGTGGTACGAGCTTGAGGGGGAATCCGTCACGGGCAAGGTTTGGATTGACCTTGAAGAAGACGATGAACTGGAGCTTACCATTAGTCTCAAAAAAATGAGGCTGAATGCCATTGGACTCACAAAAAAAGATTTAGAGCGTATCGACGAAGAAGAGAATGGCCAGTTTGACTACGAAGGAGAAACCTATCTTTACGAAGATTCCGACGAAGCCGTCTTCTATAAACACGGGGATCTTTCTGATGGCGAAACCTTTGATTACTGGGATTTTGAAAATAAGGCCGGCAATAAATTCATCGGTATTGAGCTTTGGGACGATGGGGGTTATGATGTCTCCTACAGTGAACCGATCGCATCACATCAAATAACCGTTTTTAGTCTCAAAGGATCCGAAAAATAAGGAGGCCTTATGGAAAATTTGCCTTACGAAATCGCGCAAGGTGGCAGCTTGATCCTGCTTTTTATGTTTGTGTTGCTGCTTTCCAAGGTCGCCAAAGACCTGTTCACTCCTTACAAAATTGATGAAGAACTGAGTGAAAAAGATAATGTCGCCTTGGCCACCAGTATGGCGGGCTATTTTGCTGCCATTACCATTATTTACATCGGAGCATTTTTAGGGCCTTCAAAAGACCTGTTTCAAGATTTGATTACCGTCGGTGGTTATTCCGGCTTGGGGATTTTACTTTTAAACCTCTCTCACGAGATCAATGACCGTTTCATTCTGCGTGGTTTTTCAAATGTAAAAGAAATCATTGAAGACCGAAATGTTGGCACAGGCGCGGTTCAATTCGGCTCCTACGTGGCTTCGGGTTTGATTGTTGCCGGAGCCATCCACGGAGAAGGCGGCGGTGTCATGACGATTGTTGTTTTTTTTCTGCTCGGCCAAATTGGGCTTATCTGTTTTACCTACATTTACAATTGGATCACGCCTTTTAACATCCATGATGAAATTGAGCAGGACAATGTCGCAGCAGGCGTCGCTTTTGGCGGGACACTCGTGGCCGTGGGCATCATTCTCATGAAGGGTGCTTCGGGGAATTTTGTCTCTTGGCAGTACAATATTTCGATTTTTGCACTGGATGCGCTCTTGGTTTTTATTCTGCTGCCCGTGGTGCGTTTCTTTTTTGACAAAGTCATCATTCCGCGCACCTCTCTCGACCACGAGATCCATCAGGATAAAAACTTAGGTGCGGGTTTATTAGAGATGACCAGTGCGATTTCTTTTGCCGTTATTCTATTGTTTGTGATGGGATAATGCAGATTGGTTCAACAATATCGCGTGAAGCGTGAGGCATAAGGGATGATGGATAAAAAAGACAAAAGCCAGGCCGCAATGGCTTTAATTTGTTTTGCCGTTTTAAGCTTTGTCACAGCCTTATTTTTTAACGTCACGACCGGAGAGCTTGTCGGTAAAGCCCTGCCACCACAAGGCGGCATCGTCGGGCCGATTATCATCGACTCGAATCGTACTGTGCTGCAAGTCAAGGTCTCTCAAGAGGTGCGAAGCAACGGACCCGGCAACCAAGTCACGGGCATCGTCCTGGATGCACAGAAAAATCCCCTTTTTAGCTTTGGCGAGGAATTTTGGAGCGAAACAGGCTACGATGACGGCGGATCCTGGGCTGAGCAAAAAACGGCCTACGACATCAAAATCACCCTCCAAAAAGGGACTTATTTTTTTGAATTGGATTCAGACAGCCCCGCTGCAAGCCAAAGCAAAATCCATCTTCTTGTAAAAAAGAAAGGTGGAAGCGCCGTCCCCTTCTTTACCGCAGGTATTGTTGCACTCATTATTGGTGTCATCATGAATGAAATGGCAAAAGGAACGATTGGCCGAGGGATAAAACGCATGGAAGGAAATTCAGACCCATGGAGTTGAAAAAGGGATCGGTGCTGCGGAATCAAAAAGGGGGTGTCTTTCTCGGCATCATCCTCGTACTTGTTTTATTCTACGTTTTCCTCTTTTCGCTTAGCTTCCGGGGATGGGGTTATCCAAGTTATTACGGCGGGTATGCCCACGGCCCCTCATTTTGGTATTTTGGTGGCCCACGCTACTATAGCAGTGGCCCCAGCCTCAGAGGTGGCAGCACTGGTGGCCCCAACCGCGTGGGAGGCGGCCCCGGCCGAGGGAAATAAAAGCTCGTGAGCACCGCTGAAACAAGTAACATCGGATCACGCAAAGAGATGTCCGTTTTAATTATCTCTATTTTTATTGCGGGACTCTGCTCCATTATTTATGAACTCCTGATTAGTACCGCCTCCGCCTATTTTTTAGGGGACAGTGTCAAACAGTTTTCAATCACCATCGGGCTTTACATGGCCGCGATGGGTATTGGCTCTTATCTTTCGCGGCTCATCAAAACAAACCTGCTCTCCAAATTTATCGCTATCGAAATCCTTCTGGGCTTTTTGGGTGGCATGAGTGTGCCCATTCTTTATTTTTGTTATGCCTTCACAGACATGTACAGCCTTTACATGGTTTTACTCATTGTGGCCATCGGAACCCTCATCGGTCTTGAAATTCCGCTGCTTACTCGCATTATGGAACACTATTATGTGCTCAAAATCAATATTTCCAATGTGCTGTCCATAGACTATTTTGGCGCATTGATTGCGACTTTACTCTTTCCTTTTATTTTGTTGCCCTTTCTCGGTACCTTCAAAAGTTCGCTCTTTTTTGGCCTGATCAATATGGGCATCGGTTTTTTAAACCTTTGGTGTTTTCGAGAGGTACTGAATATCGGGCGACGGCGTATTTACGCAATCGCATCGGTTATGGTCTTCGTCTCACTCTTGTCTGTCTTTCTCACAGCACCCTTCCTTCTCAAACACTGGAGCAATAGCCTGTATGAAGACCGCATTGTTCTTTCGACACAAAGTCGGTATCAAAAAATCGTGCTCACAAAAGACAAAGACGATATCCGACTGTTCTTAAATGGCAACCTGCAATTTTCTTCCATCGACGAATACCGCTACCACGAAGCCCTCGTTCATGTTCCCTTTGCCCTAGCAGACAAACGCAAACACATCCTGCTCTTAGGGGGGGGAGACGGATTGGCTGTCCGGGAAATGCTCAAATACCCCGAAGTCGAAAGCATCACCGTCGTGGATCTCGATCCTGAAATTATCCGAATCTCCACAGAAAATAATCATTTACGCCGCATCAACCAGGACAGTTTACAGGACAAACGCGTGACCATCATCAATAGAGACGCCTTTATCTTTTTGAAAGAAACCTCAGGACAATTTGATGTCATCATTGCAGACTTGCCTGACCCCAACAACATCTCTCTTTCACGGCTTTACAGCAAAGAATTTTATCGTTTTATCCGTGCAAGACTCACCGAAAATGGCACCTTTTTGACACAGGCCACAAGCCCCTATTTTGCAAAACGGGCCTTTTGGTCCATTAAGAACACCATAGAAACGGCAGCGCTTCACACCAGGCCCTACCATCTCTACATCCCTTCTTTTGGGGATTGGGGTTTTGTTTTGGCCTCAAAAAAAGAAATCAATCTCAAGAACATGCAAATTGATGTCGCAACACGCTATCTCGAAACGGCATTGCTTCCAGGCCTATTCACCTTTTCCAAAGACCTGCGCCACGCAGATGCGGCGCCCAGTACTTTAGACAAACCCCTGGTGCTGACTTATTACCTGAAAGGATGGAAACATTGGAATTGATCATGCGCTCAATGCGAAAGCGTCTTATTTCCTTCTTTTTTTTATTCATTCTCATCTTACTGCCTCGAAGCGCTTCAGCCGACCTCGTCATTGTGGGAAAAGCCATTGCCGTCATGAGTGGTGATACCCTGAAAGTGCTTTGGACTGGGGGTATCGAGATGGTGCGCTTAGCTGATATTGATGCGCCCAAAGCAGGTGAGCCCCAAGGACAAGAAGCCAAATGGTTTACCGAAGACCACACCATCGCCCTTACCGTTATTGTCACCATAAAAGGTGTGGATCAGTTTGGCCGTAGCGTCGGGGAGGTCTTTTTAGAAGACGGCAGAAGTTTGAATCAGGAGCTGGTCAAAAATGGTCTCGCCCGTTGGCGAAAAAAGTACCTTGAGGGCGCAATTTTTGAAAGACTGGAACGTGAAGCCAAAGAGAAAAAGGTCGGCTTGTGGGGGGAGTGAAAAAATAATGGCTCCTAGCGTCAACTTCAGCTAAGAATAAACGGCTAAAATAAGTAGAAAAATAAAATTTAGGGTGCGAGACAATCGATGCTGAATTCGGACATGGCTTCTTTCAGGCTTTTTTCCCAGTGGGGGAGACGGAGGTTAAAGGTTTTTTCGAATTTTCTGCAATCGAGCAGTGCATAGGCCGGACGGACAGCCTTTGTCGGATAGGCTGAAGTCGGAACAGGGAGAATTTCTTTCACTTTAAAATCGTGGGCGAAACTTGCGGCATCAATGATGGATTTTGCAAAACCGTACCAGCTTGTGCGGCCTTTGCCCGTGAGATGATATAAGCCTGTCGTGGATTCGAGAAATTCTGGATCTTGGCATTTTAAAATCACGCCGGTCGTCATTTCCGCAAGCAGACGGCACCAGGTGGGTGTGCCGATCTGGTCATTGACGACATTCAAGGTTTCCCGTGTTTGTGCGGCCCTTAAAATGGAAAGCAGGAAGTTTTTCCCACGTAGCCCATAAACCCAACTGGTTCTAAAAATAAAATATTTTCCAGAGACGGCTTTAATCGCAGCTTCGCCTGCCTGTTTTGTCTTTCCATAAACATTGATCGACCCTGTTTGAAGAGACTCCGTGTACCCCAAAGAATCTGCATTTTTGGGGGCATCCCCTGAAAAAACATAGTCGGTTGAATAGTGAATCAGTGTGGCATCGATGGCTTTTGCCGCTTGGGCAAGCAAACCTGGCGCAGTGCCGTTAATCGCCATGGCAAGTTCCGATTCGTCCTCTGCTTTTTCGACATCGGTATAGGCTGCGGCATTTACAATGAAATGAGGACGCACATCCTTAACCCAAGTTGCAATGAGTTTGGGAGAATTTAAATCCAATTCAGGGAGATCTGCCGCGACAAGCTGCGCATGGGGCGCGAGTGCGCGCGCCAATTCCCAGGCCACTTGCCCCTGTTTTCCGATGAGCAAAATCCGAGGTTTTTCTGTTACCCCATTCATTTCGAAGGGTCTGCATAGGTTGGAAGAAGGGATTGATTCATCGCACTTAAAGGCAAGCCCCGGGTATCTTTCTCAGAAAGGCTGGGAGAACTCAGCGGCCATTGAATGCCAATGTCGGGGTCATTCCAAAGCACGGTCTTTTCTGATTGGGGATGATAAAAATCAGTACATTTATAAGAAAACAGGGTCTCATTTTTTGTAATACAAAAACCATGCGCCATACCTTCAGGCACATAAAGTTGGTGTCCATTTTCACCGGAAAGTCTTACGGCCTCCCATTGCCCGAAGGTCGGCGAACCCACACGGATATCAAGGGCAACATCAAAAACTTCACCTTTGAGTACGGTGATCAGTTTCGCCTGTGGCTGCTCCCGCTGAAAATGCAGCCCCCGAAGCACACCCTTCGCGGAAAAAGAAAGATTGTCTTGCACAAAAGGTTTTGAAATCCCTGCTTTTTCGTACCGTTCTTTGTTCCATGTTTCCACAAAATAACCCCGATGGTCTCCAAAACGCTTGGGTTCAATTAAGAGTAGACCGGGAAGTGATAATGCCGTGACCTTCATAAATTCTCAAACTCTGGCGGGTGAGTCACAAGATCCATGAGGTATTGCCCATAACCATTTTTGAGCATGGGTCCTGCCAGTTTTTCCAACTGACTTTGATCAATATAACCTTTACGAAAAGCAATCTCTTCGGGACAAGAAATACGAAGGCCCTGACGATTGAAGAGGACTTCAACAAAGTGGCCCGCTTCCAAAAGAGATTCATGTGTGCCCGTATCTAACCAGGCCACCCCACGGCCGAGCGGCTCAACCTGAAGTTTCCCCTGGGCCAGATAACGTTTGTTCAGATCGGTAATTTCTAACTCACCTCGTGCAGAGGGTTTTAAGGCTTGTACTTCTTCGACGACATTTTGATCGTAAAAATAGAGTCCCGTCACGGCATAGTGCGAACTTGGATTTTCCGGTTTTTCAACAATGTCGATGACCCGGCGTGCTGTATCAAATTCGACCACCCCGTAGCGCTCCGGATCACGCACATAATAAGCAAAAACCATCGCACCCGATTTAAGCGCCGCCCCTTTTTGAACCGATTCCGAAAAACCATGACCGTAAAAAATATTGTCACCCAAAATCAGACAAACAGGCTCGTCCTTAATATAATCCGCCCCGATCAAAAAAGCCTGAGCCAAGCCCCCGGGTTCGGGCTGAACCGCATAATCAAAGGAAAGCCCCCATTGCGAACCATCACCCAATAAAGACCGAAAGAGCGGCAGATGTTCTGGTGTGCTAATAATGAGTATCTCTCGAAGCCCCGCAAGCATGAGAGTGGAGATGGGGTAATAAATCATGGGTTTGTCGTAAATGGGCAGCAGTTGTTTACTCACGGTTTGTGTGACCGGATAAAGACGTGTACCGGAACCTCCGGCTAAAATAATCGCTTTCATGGATTTGAAGCTACGCCGAGGCGCTCTCCCTGATAATTGCCCTCTAATACGTGTTCACACCAAAGTGAGGCCCCAAGATACCATTGAACCGTTTTACGCAAGCCGCTTTTAAAGGTTTCAGTCGGCTGCCAGCCGAGTGTTTTCTCAATTTTGCTCGCATCAATGGCGTAACGTAAATCATGGCCCGGACGGTCTCCTACAAATTGAATCAGATCTTTATACGGCCTCGCAGACGGAAGTAATTCATCCATCAAAGTGCAGAGGGTCTCGACGACCCCTAAATTACTCATCTCATTGTTGCCGCCAATATTATAGGTTTCGCCGATTTGCCCTTTTGTTAAAACACGATAAAGGGCGCGCACGTGGTCATCCACATAAAGCCAATCACGCACATGCTGACCCCTGCCATAGACGGGCAGCGGTAAGCCCGCTTTTGCATTTAAGATCATGAGCGGTATCAGTTTTTCAGGAAACTGATAAGGCCCGTAATTATTGGAACAATTTGTGATCAATATGGGCAAACCATAGGTGTGATGCCAGGCGCGCAGGAGGTGATCGGAGGAGGACTTGCTGGCAGCATAGGGAGAATTGGGTTGATAAGGTGATGTTTCCAAAAACAGGCCTTCTTCACCCAAAGAACCAAAGACTTCATCGGTCGAAATATGGTGAAACCGAAAGGCCTCTTTTTTTTCAGAGGGCAGTGTTTCCCAATACGCACGGGCCGCTTGCAGCAAGGTGTAAGTGCCGACAATATTCGTTTGAATAAATGCGCCGGGGCCATCAATGGAGCGATCGACATGAGATTCCGCTGCAAGATGCATCACGGCATCTGGCTGATGTGTCTTGAAAAGACTTTGCATCTTGGCCGCATCGCAGATATCCGCCTGTTCAAAAACATAGTGCGGATTGCTTGAAATACCGGGCAAAGATTCCAGATTGCCTGCGTAGGTCAATTTATCAACATTAAGAATGTGGAGGTCTGTTTCGGAGATCAGGTAGCGAATGAGCGCGGAGCCGATAAAACCCGCACCCCCAGTAATCATCAGTTTCATCGTGCGCGGAGTGTAGCGCAGAAAACCCCGTGATGCAACTCAAGATCATTTTAAAAACACGACCTTTTTGAGGAAAAAAGAAAGGCAAAAAATAAGGGTAAGAATAGAAGAACAAAAGCAATATTTCTTGTTTGACAAAAATAGTTCGATGTCTCTATGGTGGCTCCAATTGAGTCTACTCAGGACATTATTTATGGAAAGTGGTTTGTGCCCAAAAAGGCTGATTTTTATCGCTTTAATTTCGACATTTCTTATCACTTTAACAATAGATGTTCAGGCACAAGAAAAAGAAAAACGCATTCTAAACGCCATTTCCGCCGAAACACAAACAATTAAAATTGACGGTATCTTGAACGAAACGCTCTGGCAATTGGGCGATGCTGCAGACCATTTTGTGCAACAAGAACCCCATGTCGGTGCTGCGGCTTTGGCTCACAGCTTTGTTCGCATGGCCTACGACGAGACGCATCTCTACATCGCAGCTATTTTAAGCGATCCCAAACCAGAAAAGATCCATGCCGACGAACGTCAGGAAGATGGCCGTTTTGATCGCAGTGATGCTTTTGCTGTCCTGATCGACACCTACCATGATCATCAAAACGGCTTTTTTTTTGAGAGCAATCCTTTGTCTGCAATGGCGGATGCCTTGGTCAGCCAGGAAGGCAGTGCCATCAATCGAGACTGGGACGGGAGTTGGCAGGTTGCCGCACAGCGAACCGCCAGAGGCTGGTCTGTCGAATTTAAGATTCCCTTTGAAACCCTTCGTTTTCGGCCCGGAGATGGACAAACCTGGGGGATCCAATTTCGCCGACGTGTGCCTCATTTAAAAGAAGTTTCCTTTTGGAGTCCCTTGAGCATTGAGCAAAATTTTTTTGAAATCTCGCGCTCAGGACACCTCGAAGGCATCAAAGTCCCAAACAAAAAAAAGCCATTTTCATTCAAACCCTATGTCAGAGGCGCGTATCAGAAAGACAAAACTGGGGCGGATGGGTCATCCAATCCCGACTTTGATGGTGGATTGGATCTGCGTTACCAACTCCGCTCTAACCTCGCACTCGACCTTACTTGGAACACTGATTTTGCAGAAACCGAGGTGGATCGCTTTCGAACAAATCTCACACGGTTTCCGCTTTTTTTTCCTGAAAAACGCGAGTTTTTTTTAGAAGGAAAAGGCCTTTACAATTTTGGGCTCTCCCGACGTGTACAACCTTTTTTTAGTCGTCGTATCGGACTGGTCAGTGGGCAGGCCATTCCCATCTTAGGGGGTGGAAAACTCAGCGGGAAAATTGGGCCCTATGGCATCGGCGCATTGCTCATGCAAACAGAAAAAAAGGGAGGTGCTCCCGCAGAACAATTTGGTGTACTGCGTTTATCTCGGGATTTCGGACTGCGCTCAAACCTTGGACTCATTGTCACAGAACGCGCTGAGCGCGGGGGTTCAAACAATGAAACTCTGGGAGTCGATGCCACCTTCGCACCGCAAACCCATCTTACAACAAATGCTTTTTGGTTACGCTCCAATGACCAAGAGGGGGCCTCAGGTATCGCCCGGTTTGCGGAAATAGATTGGCGCGACCCTTTCTGGCGTATTCGTCTGAATCATTTGCGTGTCGGAGAAAACTTTGATCCCGCCTTGGGTTTTGTCCAACAGACGGATTTGGACGAAAGTGTCGGTTTTATCGACATTCGCCCTCAACCCAAATCCGGGCCTATTCGTGAACTAGGGTTCAAGGCAGAGATGACTTATCAGGGCGATACACAAAATAATTTTCTCTATCAAAGTAATTACAACCGCATTCAAGCCGATTTCAGATCGGGTGATTTTATTTTGATCAGTGTCGATCCGCAACGTGAACGCCTACCGGACGATTTTGAAATCCGTAAGGGCATCGTCATCCCTGCAGGCACCTATAAATACACCCACAGCAACGTCATCTTCACGAGCGACGAACGTCGTCCACTGGCAGGAGAACTGAATGTTTTGTGGGGTGGATTTTACGGCGGGCGAAAAACATCACTATCATTTACCCTGACC
>JAADHI010000076.1:22500-30433 GCA_013151935.1 Candidatus Manganitrophaceae bacterium | reverse complement strand
ATTTTGATCTCATCAGGGACCTTTATAGAAGTTTTTGCCAATTGAATGGATTCCTAAAATATGCTATACGTTTTTACGATGAAGCTACTGAAAAAAGGCCCAGGCCGAGGAAGAAAACGCAAAAAAAGAATGTTTTTGCGTTTTCTCGTGTCGATATTCCTATTTTGTGTTGTTTCGTTTTCCTTGTATCTTCTTTATCTTGATGGTCTTGTGCTGAAGAAATTTGAAGGGCAACGCTGGAAGTTGCCTTCAAAAATTTATGCAGCGCCTTTAAACCTTTCAGCGGGTTTGGATGTCAAAAAAGCCGCCTTGGTTTCACGCCTGAAACGACTGTCTTATCATCGGGTTTCAGAGCCTGTGCAGCATCCGGGTGAGTTTTATCAATCTGATCAGAAAATCGAAATCTATCTCCGAGCATTTAACTATCCAGAGGGGGAAAGCGCAGCCCGTGCCCTTCGTATTTCGATTTCTGATAAAAATCGAATTGAGCAGATTATTGATCTCAAGACCCAGCGTGAGCAGACACACTTGCAGGTTGAGCCTGAGGTCATTGGTGGTTTTTATGAGGCCGAATGGGAAGAGCGCCGTCTGGTTCGTCTTTCTGAAGTGCCTCAAATCTTGATCGACGCGGTTGTGGTTACGGAAGACCGCCGTTTTTTTGAGCATCCGGGGATCAATTTAAAAAGTATCCTCCGTGCTGCTTGGGTGAATTTGCAAGCGGGGAAAATTGTTCAAGGAGGCAGCACACTGACACAGCAGTTGGTGAAAAATTTCTATCTGGACAGTGAGCGAAGCCTGAAACGAAAGATCCCTGAGGCCTTGATGGCTCTACTGCTTGAGCGACGTTATGACAAAGATGAAATACTGGAAACCTACTTTAATGAAATCTACCTGGGCCAAAATGGCATTATGGGAATTTATGGTGTGGGACAGGGGGCCTGGTTTTATTTTGAAAAAGAAGTAGCCGATTTAACATTGGGTGAAGCCGCGCTTTTGGCAGGGATGATCCGCTCCCCAAATATTTTTTCTCCTATTAAGGACGTGCAAAAGGCCATTCGACGTCGAAATCTCATTTTGGAGGTCTTGTTTTCCGAAGGAAAAATCACTGTATCAGACTATCTTTCCGCACGGGAAGAAAAGGTCATTGCAAAAAAGGTGAAACAACGGCTTAATACCGCGCCATATTTTACAGATGAAATTCGACGACGGATGGCGGATCTTTATCCGCCGCGTGTGCTCAATTCGGGTGGATTACAGATTTTTACAACCTTAGATGCTGAACGACAGCGCATTGCAGAAAAAGCCTTGCGCCAGGGTTTGCAAACATTAGAGGCAGGTGATCCCCGTCTCAGGCGTGCTGATTCGAGTGAAGCCTTGCAGGGGGCACTTGTTTCGCTTGATCCCAAGACGGGGGCTATTTTGGCAATGGTCGGAGGACGGGATTATCGCAAGAGTCAGTTTAATCGGGTGACGGATGCGAAGCGTCAGCCCGGTTCGCTCTTTAAGCCCATTGTGTATTTGACGGCTTTTGAGCAGGCCGCAAATGGCGGAGAACCCTATACGCCCATGAGTGAGATTGATGATGCACCCGTTACCGTTCCTATTGGCGGGAAGGAGTGGTCTCCAGAAAACTATGATCACAGCTATTTGGGGTCCATTACGCTGAGGGCCGCTTTAGAAGGCTCACGTAATACGGCCACGGTGCGGCTTTCCCAAGCGCTTGGCATGGATGCTGTTGTGGAAACGGCCCAAGATATCGGCATTACGAGTCCCATGAAGTCTGTGCCTTCACTGGCTTTAGGCAGTGTTGAAGTGTCGCCACTTGAAATGGGCATCGCTTACAGCACCTTGGCGGGAGGCGGTGTCTTTCATCCGGCGACTTTTTTGTCTGGCATCATCGACCCCAGTGGTTTGTCCCTTGCTCGTGAAGACGGTGTTGATTTGTATCCCGCGCGTGTGGTTTCCGAGGAAGCGGCTTATCTTGTGACACATCTTATGGAGGGGGTGATTGATTCGGGCACCGGGCAGGGGGTGCGGCATCTGGGTTTTATGCGTCCCGCTGCGGGAAAGACGGGCACAACAAGCCAGCTGCGTGACGCTTGGTTTGTAGGCTATACGCCCGACTTGGTGACGGTGGTCTGGGTGGGTTTTGATAAGAGCCAAGGGGGACACTTAACGGGGGCGTCTTCCGCGTTGCCGATTTGGACCGATTACATGAAAAAGGCAAGTTTTACAGAGGCCCGTGATTTTGAGGTGCCTTCGGGGGTTGTCTTTAAAAAAGTGAATGCAAATGGGGTCATTTGTGAAAAAAATGGTGTGGAAGAGGTCTTTATTTCTGGAACCGAACCGACTAAAACCTGCGAAAGAGGGATTTTGAAATGGTTAAAACGGCTCTTTTTTTAATGAAAAAATGGGGGAGCCTTAAAGGCGGGAGCATCGTTTTATGCTTGATGACCTTTTTTGTTGTCGGATGCGAGTCCCCTGAAACCAGTCCTGTCGTCCAGGAAGAAATCCGTATCGGTGTTGCTGGGCCCATGACGGGAGATCAGAGCAAATTAGGGGGCGATCTACAACGCGGTGCGCGTCTTGCTGTGGAGGAATGGAATACGCGTGGTGGGATTAGGGGTAGTACGATTGTCCTTGAGGTCGGAGATGACCAGCGTGACCCTAAACAAGCGGTTTCTGTTGCAAATAAAATGGTCAATCTAGGGATCGTTGGGATGATAGGGCATTACAACTCAAGTGCGTCGATTCCAGCCTCGTCTGTTTATCACGATGCGGGTATTCCGATGATTACACCGGCATCGACAAATCCACGATTGACTGAACAGGGTTATAAGAATGTGTTTCGTGTGGTGGGGCGAGATGATCAACAGGGCAATGTCGCTGCAAAATTTATTGCGACTCAACTTAAAGCCAAGCGTATTGCGATTCTTCACGATAAGACGACTTATGGTCAGGGTCTTGCGGAAGAGTTACGTAAAAGTTTACTGCGTTATAAAGCGGAGGGACTTGAGTTGGTGTCTTTTGACGGTTTGACACAGGGTGATAAGGACTTCCGTGGCATTCTCACGCGTTTGAAAGAGCAGAATCTGGATCTTTATTTTTTTGGCGGCATGTTTCCAGAGGGCGGACTTTTGGTGAAACAGGCAAATGAGGTGGGTCTGAATGTCCCCATGATGAGCGGGGATGGTGTGATCGATCCCAAATTTATTGAAATTGCGGGCAAGGCTGCTGAAGGGACTTATTTGACTTTTACCCCAGATACTGAAAAATTGCCCCAGGCCGCAGCGTTCCTAAAAAAATACCGGGCGAAATATGGTGAAGACCTCGCGCCTTACGCCATTTATGCTTACGATGCGACGAACATTCTTTTGTCCGCCCTCTCTGAGACAAAAAAGGGGGACAAAGAAAAGCTGATTGAGCATATTCGAGGGATGAAATATCAGGGGGCTTTGGGTTCGCTTACTTTTGATGAGAAGGGAGATGTCACTGAATCGCCCTATATTGTCTGGCTTACAAAAAAAGAAGGGTTTGAAGCTTTCTGGACCCCACCTGAATAAGATGAGCCAAGATCTGTCATCTTATTTTTGAAGCTTGGGTTCAGGAAAGGGTTTTTAGACCCTTTCCTGAAGGGGTCTAAGAAAGGTCACGTGCCTTGACGGTTTTGCGTTTTCCTGCTGTTGCTTTATCAATGGCTTCATTACAGAGTCCTTCAACCGATTGACTTAAGGCATCCAGAAATTCTTTTGATGTATTAAACTGTGCTTTTTCTTGAATATACTTTTTTACTTTTGAACTAACGATCAAAATCTCAGACATGTATTCCTCCGTATAATTGCTATTGCTGATTGTTCGTGTGACCGGGAAATAGTCTATGTTAATGCAGAGAATAAAGGCAAGGGAAATTAGCCTTGTTTTGGCGAAGAAAATCCGATGACTTGGACGCCACCTCCCCTGAAAACAGCACACCTGGATTTACTGGCTTTGACGGGTGAGCCTCCCGAAGATTTTAAAAATAAAGAAGACGACCTCCATGGTTTGTCGGGATTACCCAGCAACTGGACGATTTTTTTGAAAGGGAGTGAAGAGGGGATTGGCAGTATTGGCTATATCCGATGGGAGCGTGATTTGGCTTTGGCGGAACTTGGATTTATCTTGAAACATTCGGAGCGAAGAAGGGGATATATGGAGGAGGCCTGCCGGGCGGTGATTGCTTTTGGTTTTACTCACATGGCCTTAAATGTTGTGGAAGGCCGCTCTTTGCTGAAAAATATTGCTTCAAGTGGCTTATTGGAGAAAGTTGGTCTGAAAAAGACGGGGCGTGTTTCTGTGCGTCTTTCTCAAAAAGGCGCGTCTGTCGACCTTGAGGTCTATCATCTTTATGCCTCGGATCTGTCTTCGTCAAGGCCTTCCATTTCTGGCCCAATGTAATGGGATCATTCTGTGTTTCTATTTCGTAGAAAATAAAAATGATCAGTGGGTCCCTTGCCGTGGCCGATTTTGAGGCCGTTTCGGATGGTTTCGGTGATGTAATATTTTGCTGTGGTGATGGCCTCTTTGAGAGTAAGTCCGAAGGCCAGTTGTGTCGCAATCGCTGAGGCATAACTACAGCCAGTGCCGTGGGTGTGAGGACTGTCGATAAATGTCCCGCTAAAGTGCGTGATTTTTTTCCCATCAAATAGGATGTCGTGTCCGGGGGATTCCAATAGATGTCCCCCTTTAACCAATACGGCCTGGCAGCCAAGGTCATAAATATTTCGTGCTGCGGCTTCTGATTCAGCAAGTGTTTCGATTTTTTTTCCTGTAAAGATTTCTGCTTCTGGGATATTGGGTGTCAACAGCCTGGATAAGGGGATGAGGTCTTTTTTGAGGCTTTCCAATGCATTGTTCTTTAAAAGAAGTGACTGATCTTTTGAACGCATCACGGGATCAATGACGAGGTTCGGGAGCGCTGCCTTTTTTAGAAAAATCGCAACGCACTTTACAATTTCCTGGGAGGAAAGCATGCCTATTTTGACGGCGGAGATCTGAAAGTCTTCAAGCAGGCTTTGCATCTGCGCTTCAATGACATGAATGGGAAGTGCGTAGCTTGAGTGGAATTTGAGGCTGTTTTGGGCCGTTACGGTTGTGATGACCGATAAGGCAAATGCGCCATTTGCTTGAATGGCCTTAATATCTCCTTGAATTCCTGCGCCACCACTGGGGTCGCTCCCGGCAATACTCAGGACGAGTGGGATATTTTTTGGAATAGGATTGTAAGGCAATGGCTTCATTTCCCATGGTTTTAACCGCTGGGGTTTGTCCGGGTCAATAAAAAACAGAACTAATGGGTATTTAGCGCTGTCCTCTGAGTGATCCCTTGCTTGAAAAAAAATATGATTTAAGATATATCTATCGCCCTAAAGTTTGGCATGACTGAGGTGTTCAGGATTGTCCTAATCTTTCAACAAAAAATGAGGGTGTTACATGATTTCCAAGGATCTCCGTTACCATAAAGAACATGAGTGGATTCGTATCACGGGGACACAAGCCACGGTAGGTATTTCAGATTTTGCCCAGGAGTCGCTCGGGGATATTGTGTATCTGGAGATCCCAGAACTTGGACGGGTGATTCAGCGGGGTGAGGAAATTACGGAAATTGAGTCCACTAAGACGACTTCGATGCTTTATGCCCCTGTGGGGGGAAAGCTTGTTGCTGTCAATGCTGATTTGGAGGCTCAGCCCGAGTTAATCAATGAAGATGTTTATGGAAAAGGCTGGGTTGTCATCATTGAGATGGATGATCCCAGTGAGGTGAATCAACTCATGACGGGGGATGAATATGAAGCATTTCTTGAGAATGAAGAACATTGACACACAGATAACCACAAACAGGACTTCCTTTTTTAATCGACAGTTTTTCCAGAAGTTATTCCTTTATTCCATTCTATTTGTTTCTGTATTTTCTGCTCACTTTTTTTATGGAGAAGAGTCCGCTCAGGGGCTTCAAATTTCCGGCGTGACCATGGCCTTTGCTGCTCCGGATGCGCCTTCTTCAAAAGAGGGAGCAGGACACCAGGCCTTGCTGAATATCAATGCCGCTTCTGCCGAGGAGCTGCTTACCTTGCCTGGCATTGGCCCAAAATTGGCAGAGCTCATTCTGAAAGATCGGGAAGCCAATGGCCCTTTTCAGGATGCGAATGCTTTATTAAGAATAAAAGGTATTGGTGAAAAAAAATTACAAAAAATTTCCCCGCTCCTTCATTTTGAGTCCACTACTCCGTAGAAATATTTTTCAAGCGACGCATCAGATTTTGCGAAGCGGCAGACGAGAAGAGTTTTGTTAGTGTATGAGTGCAAATGACTTGTAAAAACGAAGACGTCGCGATGCTTTCTCCAGGAGAGGCTATTCTTCCCGAAATCGAAGCGGCGTTTGAGCGGATCTCACGAGGGACTGTGGACGTTATTCAGGCTCAAAGTTTACGAGAAAAGCTAAAAAAATCCTATATTGAGAAAAAACCGCTTCGCATCAAGGTAGGTATTGATCCTACCGCGCCAAAGCTGCATCTGGGACATTTGGTGTTATTGCAAAAGATGAGGCAGTTTCAGGACTTGGGGCATGAAATCCTTTTCCTTATTGGGGATTTTACGGGAATGATTGGAGATCCGACGGGACGCTCTGAGGCGCGAAAGCCTTTGACCCGTGATCTTGTAAGAGAAAATGCCGAAACGTATAAAAAACAGATTTTTGAAGTGCTTGATAAAAAGCGCACGACCATTCGATTTAATAGCGAGTGGATGGATGTGATGTCCTCTCAGGAGATGGTGAGGCTGGCCTCTCACTATACCGTGGCGCGTTTGCTTGAGCGGGATGATTTTCAAAAAAGATATGCGGCATCTCAGCCCATCGCCGTGCATGAATTTCTTTATCCCTTAATTCAGGGTTACGATTCTGTGGCGTTGAATGCCGATATTGAGTTGGGAGGGACGGATCAGAAATTCAACCTGCTTGTGGGCAGGTCACTGCAAAAAATTTATGGGCAGGCGCAGCAAGTGGTGATCACCATGCCTTTGCTTGAAGGCACCGACGGCGTGCGAAAAATGAGCAAAAGTTTCGGAAACGATATTGCTTTGGAAGATCCGCCCTTTGAGATGTTTGGGAAAATTATGTCGATCCGCGATGAATTGATGTATCGATATTATGAACTCTTGACCGAGAGTGATTTGTCCACGCTCAAAGCTTTGCATCCCATGACTGCAAAACTTGAACTCGCGTTTAAGTTGGTTGCACGCTTCCACGGCGAGGATGCCGCCCAAGGCGCGCGTAATCGTTTTGACGCGACCGTCGGCAGAAAATCTGAAACCAACAGCATCCTTGAAATTATCCTTGAAGCAGATTCCCTCAAGCTTGTCGATTTGATCTATAATCAAGGATGGGCGAAAAGCAAAAGCGCTGCACGTCGACTGATCGAACAAAGCGCTGTGGCTTTAAATCAGTTCAAAATTATTGATCCAAATTATGTTGTCGTGATGCCTGAAGCAGGGAGACGTCATGAAATTAAGGTTGGAAAAAAAAATCGTTATTATCTTGTTAAAAAGCGTTGACATCTGATTCCTGGGGGTGATATAACATCGCTTCACTCAACGGCGCCTTGTTTAGCGAAGTACGGCGCTCGAGTGGTTTTTTTTTGAAATAACCTCGTGGAAGTTGGTAAGGCTATACGAGGTATAGTATGCCTTGATCTTTGAAAACTAAATAGTGTGTATTGATATATAGTGAGTCAATAAACAACAAGTAACACTTTGAAAAAGGTTCAAACACCTTACATGGAGAGTTTGATCCTGGCTCAGAACGAACGCTGGCGGCGCGCTTAACACATGCAAGTCGAACGAGAAACCTTTCTTCGGAGAGGCGGTACAGTGGCGCACGGGTGAGTAATATGTGAGTAAC
>JAADHI010000076.1:0-20000 GCA_013151935.1 Candidatus Manganitrophaceae bacterium | reverse complement strand
TTACAAGCAGTCAGAGCTTCAGCCTGTAATGGTTGCGAGTGATGGCGTGCCTTTTGCTTAATGAGCCGGCGAGTTACTGAGTGCAGCAAGGTTAAAGAGTATATCTGGAGCCGCAGCGAAAGCGAGTCCGAATAGGGCGATTGAGTTGCATTTAGTAGACCCGAAACCAAGTGATCTATCCATGGCCAGGATGAACCCTGCTTAATCGCAGGGGAAGGTCCGAACCGGTGAACGTTGAAAAGTTCTCGGATGAGCTGTGGATAGGGGTGAAAGGCTAATCAAACTTGGTGATAGCTGGTTTTCCTCGAAATAGCTAGAGGGCTAGCCTTGCAAATTATGTTACGGAGGTAGAGCACTGAATGGGCTAGGGGGCTTACCCGTCTACCGAACCCAATCAAACTCCGAATGCCGTAAACACTTATTGCAGGAGTCAGACTACGGGTGCTAAGATCCGTGGTCGAAAGGGAAAGAACCCAGACCGCCAGCTAAGGTCCCTAAAACTAACTAAGTGGGAAAGGTTGTGAGAATGCCCAGACAGCCAGGAGGTTGGCTTAGAAGCAGCCACCCTTTAAAGAGTGCGTAATAGCTCACTGGTCAAGTGTTCTTGCGCCGAAAATGTAACGGGGCTCAAGTTAGTTACCGAAGCTGCGGATTGTAAAATTCTTCGGATTTTTACAATGGTAGAGGAACATTCCCTATGTCACTGAAGGTCAATCGCGAGGTTGGCTGGAGATATGGGAAGAGATTCTGCCGGCATAAGTAGCGATAAAAGACGTGAGAAACGTCTTCGCCAAAAATCTAAGGTTTCCTGGGGAAGGTTAATCCTCCCAGGGTTAGTCGGTCCCTAAGCTGAGATCGAAAGATGTAGGTGATGGGAAACAGGTCAATATTCCTGTACCACCTTAATTGCGTTATTAACGAAGGGGGGACACAGGAGGGTAGGCACCGCCCCCAGTTGGAATTGGGGGTCCAAGCCAGTAGGGAGTTCCGATAGGCAAATCCGTTGGAACATTAATCCTGAGAGGTGATAGGGAGCTCCGTAATAGAGCGAACGGGCTGATCCCATACTGTCTAGAAAAGCCTCGTAGTGAGTCGTTAAGGTGACCGTACCGTAAACCGACACAGGTAGATAGGATGAATAATCTAAGGCGCTTGAGAGAATGCTCCCTAAGGAACTCGGCAAATTGACCCCGTAACTTCGGGATAAGGGGTGCTCTGTTTTGTGACTGGATTTACTCCAGGAGCGAAATAGAGTCTCAGTAAAATGGCTCTGTCGACTGTTTACCAAAAACACAGGACTCTGCAAAGTCGCAAGACGACGTATAGGGTCTGATGCCTGCCCAGTGCCGGAAGGTTAACAGGAGAAGTTAGCGGCGAAGCTTTGAATCGAAGCCCCGGTAAACGGCGGCCGTAACTATAACGGTCCTAAGGTAGCGAAATTCCTTGTCGGGTAAGTTCCGACCTGCATGAATGGCATAACGAATGGAGCACTGTCTCGGGGAGCAACTCAGCGAAATTGTTGTTCCGGTGAAGAAGCCGGGTGCCCGCAACAAGACGGAAAGACCCTGTGCACCTTTACTATAGCTTGACATTGGATGTTGGGTGAGTACGTGTAGGATAGGTGGGAGACTTTGAAGCGGTGGCGCTAGCTATCGTGGAGTCGACCTTGAAATACCACCCTTGCTTTTCTGGCATTCTAACCTAGGTCCCTTATCGGGATCGGGGACACTGTCTGGTGGGTAGTTTGACTGGGGCGGTCGCCTCCTAAAAGGTAACGGAGGCGCCCAAAGGTTCTCTCAGGCTGGTCGGAAATCAGCCATCGAGTGTAAAGGCAAAAGAGAGCTTAACTGCGAGACCTACAAGTCAAGCAGATACGAAAGTAGGGCTTAGTGATCCGGTGGTTCTGTGTGGAAGGGCCATCGCTCATCGGATAAAAGGTACGCCGGGGATAACAGGCTTATCGCGTCCAAGAGTTCACATCGACGACGCGGTTTGGCACCTCGATGTCGGCTCATCGCATCCTGGTGAAGCAGGTCCCAAGGGTTGGGCTGTTCGCCCATTAAAGCGGTACGCGAGCTGGGTTCAGAACGTCGTGAGACAGTTCGGTCCCTATCTGTTGTGGGCGTAGGAAATTTGAGGGAGGTTGACCCTAGTACGAGAGGACCGGGTTGAACGAACCTCTGGTGTGTCGGTTGTCCTGCCAAGGGCATCGCCGGGTAGCCATGTTCGGAAAGGATAACCGCTGAAAGCATCTAAGCGGGAAACCTGTCCCAAGATTAGATTTCCCTGCCATATGGCACTGAAGGTCACCTGTAGACGACAGGATTGATAGGCGGGGTGTGGAAGCGCTGTGAGGCGTGGAGCTGACCCGTACTAATAGACCGTGAGACTTAACTATCATTATTTGCTTCTGGCAGATTTGGTCTTGATTTGTTTGTTAAATAGGGCGTAGTTGTTTTATCTATTACGCCTAATGCTTATAGAGTTTTCGGTGGCGATACCGAAGAGGTCACACCCGTTCCCATCTCGAACACGGAAGTTAAGCTCTTCAGGGCCGATGATACTGCACCTGCGAGGGTGTGGGAAAGTAGGACGTTGCCGGATTAAATAAAAAATCCTGATTCATCTTTGATGAGTCAGGATTTTTTTTTCCAAAAAAGATGATTTCAATTTTCTTTCTGACTGACCTTAAAGCAATTTTCCCATTAGTTTCTTAGATAGTATTCCTTCTCTTAGGATTTTAGGTGGAATGACTGTCGTATCTAAAATAGTGGAAGGGCGTCCGTTGCAATGCCCGGCGTCTAGGATGAGATCTAAATTTTTTCCGATACTTTCGTTTATTTCCTCTGCCGATTGAGCCGTTGTTTCTCCTGATTTGTTCGCACTTGTTGCGGTTATTGGAAGACCTATTTTCTTTACAAGTTGGATCGGGATTTTAGCCTTCGCATATCGAATGCCAATACCCTGCTGTGTCCCAGTCAATTGATCTAAAAGATGGTCTTTCTTTTCAAATATTAAGGTGAGTGGCCCTGGCCAGAATTCTTGCATGATGGATTCTGAGAGAGGCGAAAGGTTTTTTGTGAGTCTTTCCAGCATATCGATACTGGAAATCAAGAGAATAAGTCCCTTGTTTGGATTTCGTCCTTTAATTTCAAAAAGACGATTTACAGCCTCAGAATCGAAAGGGTTGGCCGCGAGGCCGTAACAGGTGTCGCTTGGAAAGGCAATAATTCCGCCATCTTTGATGATTTTAGCTGTTTTTAGGATGAGGGCTGGGTCTGGATTCTTAGGATCAATTGCGATTATTTTTTTGTTCATGAGAGAGAAATAAAAGAAATTCAGCGAAAATCTAAGTGGATGTTGTTATTCCGATATCGCTTCGGTAGTGCATTTTCTCAAAGGAAATTTGTTTGATTGTTTCATAGGCCTGTTTCCGTGCTGCGGCTAAATTTTTTCCGATGGCTGTGACCCCGAGTACACGACCTCCTGCGCTAAGCCATTGCCCTTCTTCTAATGTCGTCCCTGCATGAAAAATTGTGATACTCGCAGGACGTTCCGCATTGAGTCCTGATATGGGTTTTCCTTTTTCATAAGGCCCTGGATAACCGCCGGATGTTAAAACGAGACAGATTGATTCACCCGTTTCCCATTCCAGACGGACTTGATCCAGTTGCCCGTCAATTGTGGCTTCCATCACTTTGACCCAGTCCGTTTTTAGACGGGGAAGAATGGCCTGGGCTTCAGGGTCACCCCATCGTGCATTAAATTCAAGGACAGAGAGGCCATTTTTTGTCAACATAATCCCCGCATAAAGGATGCCCGTGTAAGCACAGCCTTCTTTTGCCATGGCTTGAAGTGTTGGGTAAATGACTTTTGACATGATTTCATCTTCGAGATTAGGGGTCAGTAGTGGGGACGGTGAAAAAGCCCCCATGCCTCCCGTGTTTGGGCCACGATTCCCGTCAAAAACCCTTTTATGGTCTTGTGCCGAACCGACCGAAAGGGCATTTTTCCCATCCGTTACGACAAAGAAAGAAAGCTCGATCCCTTCCAAATATTCTTCAATAATTACTTGTTCTGCGGCATGCCCCATTTTTTTGAAGCCATCAAGCCCTGCGATCGCTTCCGCTTGATTGTGGGCAATAACAACACCTTTTCCCGCGGCAAGCCCGTCTACCTTGAGCACGATGGGCAGCTCCATCGCGGCAATACGTGCATAAGCGTCTTTGTGAGAAACAACCTCAGATTTTGCCGTGGGAATGCCATATTTATCCATCAATGATTTTGAGAAAACCTTGCTGGTTTCAATGGCTGCCGCCGCCTGTGTCGGGCCAAAGATACGCAGACCCTTTTCTCGAAAGCGGTCAACAATTTTAAGGGAGAGTGGGAGTTCCGGGCCCACGACCGTGAGGTCAACGCCCCGTATCTTTGCGAAAGAGAGCAATCGGTCGATATCATGGACGGGGATCTGGATCAATTCTGCGATATGGGCCATTCCTGGATTTCCCGGAGCGCAGAAAAGTTGTGTAACATGCGGACTCTGGGCGATTTTCCAAATCAGTGCGTGTTCTCGTCCACCACTGCCGATGACTAAAACTTTCATGAAGTCTTCCTTATTTATTTCAATTTGATTTTAAGCTTGAATGGAACAGCGTGATTAGTGTTTAAAGTGACGCATCTCGGTTAGTACCATTGCCATGTCCATTTCGTTAACAGCGTCAATAATTTCGTTGTCTCTAATAGACCCGCCTGGCTGAATCACGGCGGTAATTCCGGCGGCCTTTGCCGCATCAATGCCATCTCGAAAAGGAAAAAAGGCATCTGAGGCCATGACACAGCCTTTGATAGGCATCTGTGCTTTCATCGTTGCAAGCTTTACCGAATCCACACGGCTCATTTGACCTGCACCGATGCCCACAGCCTGTCCCGGTTTTGCATAGATAATGGCATTAGATTTGACCGATTTACAAACACGCCAGGCAAAAAGCATGGCTGCCATTTCTGCTTTGCTTGGTGGCCGACGACTTACAATTTTAAGCTCGGCCGCATCGGAAATAATTTTTGTATCGTGATCTTGAACAAGTAAGCCACCTGCGATGGGACGTAAATCCAGTCGATCGGGTTCCGCTTCCCCCATTTTTGTATGGGGAGATTCAATAATACGCAGGTTCTTTTTTTTCTTGAAAATCGCCATGGCGGCATCATCAAATTTCGGTGCGATGACGACTTCCATAAAAGTCGAGGTGATTTCTTCAGCAGTGGCCACATCCACAGTACGATTAAAGGCTGCCACACCGCCAAAAGCCGAGGTGGGATCACAAGCCCTGGCTTTGCGATAGGCTTCGGCTAGGTTCTCGTCTGTTGCGACACCGCAGGGATTATTGTGTTTTACGATTACAGCGGCCGTCTCTTTAAATCCGCATGCCAGTTCAAAGGCAGCATCCATGTCCAGGAAATTATTATAGGACATTTCTTTGCCCCAAAGCTGATTGAGAGATCCGCCATTTTGTGAGGGTGCGCGGTAAAAGGCGGCTTCCTGGTGAGGGTTTTCGCCGTAACGAAGGGTTTGCACTTTTTCAAATTGCAGACTTAACAGATCGGGCAACTTTTCCGGTGTGTCTCCAAGACCATTGAGATAAGCAAAAATAGCTTGATCGTAACCCGAAGTCGTAAAGAAGACTTTTTTGGCGAGTTTAAGCCGTCGATCTTCAGAAATTGTCCCGTCTTGTTTTTTTATTTCGTCTAAAATGGCTTCGTAATCTGTAGGATCAACAACGACGGCGACATCTTTATAGTTTTTTGCAGCGGAGCGCAGCATCGTTGGCCCACCGATATCAATTTGCTCAATGGCTTCTGCCAAACTGACATCGGGCTTGGCGATGGTTTCTTGGAAAGGATAGAGATTAACGACAACAAGGTCGATGGGGCCGATGTTGTGTTCAGCCATTTGGGCCTGATGTTCTGCATCGTCTCGTTTGCCAAGGATGCCGCCATGAATTTTTGGATGCAGTGTTTTAACACGACCGCCCAGCATTTCGGGAAAACCGGTATAGTCCGAAACCTCTTGAACCTTGACGCCATTTTCTGAAAGCAGACGGTAAGTGCCGCCCGTTGAGAGCATCTCGATGCCTAAGTCTTCAAGTCCTTTTGCAAAATCGACGATGCCTTCTTTGTGGTAGGTGCTTAAAATTGCTCTTTTGATTTGTGCCATTGTGCCTCCAGAAATTGCTACTTTAAGTTGGCTGGAGTATAGGCAAAAGGACAGGGCAATTCAAGGGAAAGTGCCTTAAAATATCTGAAATGAAGGTAGGGTCTTGAGTTTGATAGGCGTCGGCTATTCTAAAAATGACCGACGCCTATCACGCGTTCTATTTTAAGGGTTTCGTTTCATCTCCTTTATTCTGGACAGGCTCCAAAAAGACATTGGATGTTAATTTCGTAGTTCCCACCTTCGTCATGGTTTTGATCCGATACGATCAAAGTGTAGACTCCGGTTTTCGGGAGAAGGGGAGAGGGAGTGATGTTGAATGAGTTCGGCTCAACCACTATTGAGCAACCTCCACCACACCAGTTATTGTGAAGCTGAATCCCATCGGGATCGTAGACTTCAAGACGTGCATCCAGACCATCAGCAAAAGCTGAAACCGTGATCCGAATATCCGTTCCCGACTCTCCGTCAAACACAAAGAAATCGATATCTGCTTTATGGTCAATCGTGTCGTTTATTGGCACATTGTAAAGAATTTTTTGAGGGGTCACCGAAGGAGGAATCTTTTCCAATTGAAGTCCGTATGCTCCTCCCTCATCGTTGTTTTGGTCTGAGATGAGGATGGAATAGCTTCCTGTCTTCATAAGAGTGTCTGACGGTTCAATGTTAAAGGATTTAGGCTCAACCACTATCGAACACCCTCCACCACACCAATTATTGTGAAGCAGAATGCCATCAGGGTCTCTAATCTCAAGACGCGCATCCAGGCCATCTGCAAATGCTTCGACCACAATTCGAATGACATCTCCCGTCGTTCCCACAAAATTGAAGGTGTCTCCATCGGAATTTGTGTCGATTTGACAATCCACAGTGTGATCCCCGTATTTAATCATCGTGGGTTCATTGCCTTCGATACATGCGACTTCGGGTTCTCCAACGGGGGGTTCCCCATGCGTCGGAAAACTTTGATTCTCACCGACCGTCGTGCCAAAGGCATTGAAGGCGACTGCCCGAAAATGGTAGGTGTTTTCTGGCTCAAGTCCTGTGAGCATTGCAGATGGTGTGACATCATCAAAACCATTCCCCAATGTTTGCAATGGGGTGGTGTTGCCGTAGCTTGTATCCAAACCCCATTCAAAATAAGCCTGGGTGTTGACGCCCTCTGGATTGATGTTTGCGATAAGCGTTGCAGATGATGTACTGATATTTGTCGCCACATCCGTGACGACGCTTGGGGGAATTTCACCCGGAAAGCCGATAGGCACATCGACCAGGGAGTCTCCGATTGCCTGGCTCGAAAAGGCCTGATCATCGCCAAAAACAAGATCTCCGCCGTTACTTGCGACAGCGCGGTAATTATAGCCTGTGGCGGGTGTCAGCCCACAGAGCATTTCGGTAAAGACCGCATCTGTTGTCCCGTTTCCCACGGCGCGAATCGCGGTTTGGCTGCCGTAGTTTGAATCCAGTCCCCATTCAAACCATGCGACGACTTCAAAGCCATTGGCATTGATCGTGCCCTTCAAATCGACACAGCTTGTGCCGGTATTTGCGGCGGCATCTGTGATGACCGTGGGTGCGATACTGCCGACTAAACCTAAATTAACAGGTACGGGTGGATTCTCTCCCGGGATAAGTGTCACGCCGGATGTTGTGCCTGCGTACAAAGTCTCGCCACTGCAATCGCTTGCAGCGAAGGCCTGTCCTTCAAAAAGACTGTTTGCTCCAGAGCTTAAGCCAATGTCTTCAAAGGTGATGGTTTGACCTGGCGTAACACTTCGGCATTCTGTGAATAGGGTTTCCGCATTTCGGCTGATGTCGAGTTTTACCGAATTGACATCAGGTGGAATTGTTGCAACTGCTTTTGATTGTGTGTCGGCTTCAAGTGCTGTGGCGGCTCCCATTTGAACCGTCACCTTTGAAAATTGCGTTTCTGTTGTATTTTGGCCTGCGGACGGGTTTCCTTTTCCGCATCCAGAAATAATGCCCGTTACGGCGACCAAAAAAACAAAAAATATGTTTTTAAAGCGATTCATCTTTTCCCCCTTTTTTGTTTTGAACATTTTCAAAATATGTTCATTTTTAAGCATTTTTTTGTACTTGATTGCCTTGATGATTATGAGATAAGGCCATGCTGTGTTTGACGTAAGTTTTGTGTGAGCAAGGATTGTGATTGAATTTTTTCATGGTGATACCTTCTTTTTTTTCTGGTTTAGGGTAAACATGAGGGCTTGCCCCGGTTTCACATTATTTCCCATATTACTAAGAGTAATCTTGTCAAAAGCGGAGACCTGACCCCTATGTATTTTTGACCCTGAGATCTTTCTTTCGTTTCTTCGTTGATCTTTCTTTCAGCGGAACCGCGAGGGGATTGCTCCTACAAAATATGTAAAGATTTTCCTTGCGTTCGCTCTTTTTTTCGTCTCAAAAATAGATATTCCACTTCAGTTTTACTTCCGAGTAATCACCGTTTTTTATTTTTTCCCTTGAAATAATGGCTGATACACTTGCATCTTTATTGACAATGAAACTTTGGGCCACCTCTCCCCGTAGCGTTCGGTAGGGATCGCCTAAAAGGGGAGAGATGCTTCTGAGTGAAACATGGATCTTCCAGAGAGAGGTGGGGGATGCGAGAATGCCCGCAGAGAGGCCTGTCCCGAAGGTCGCACCATCGCTAAAGGATTGACTGACATTCAGCTCTATTTCAGCCAGAGTGTAAGTGATTGTTTCCCAGATCCGCGTGGAGAGACCTGCACCCAGTGAGAGGTTTGTAACGAGGTGTTCTTTTCTGTCCGGAAGGATCTTTTGTTGTAGTCCCATTTTGGCCTTCCACGCGAGGGGGCTAAAAAATAGATCCTGTGGTGCAAGCGATATAATATCTAGAATTTGGATATTATAAATATCAAGTGATTGTTCCTTGAACTTGTAACGAGCAATTATCTTCATGAAATTGATCTGGGAATACTTAAGATATCCCTTGTCATTATCCAGAAGGTCATGGTAACCAAGCCGTAAGTTGATTTCGGAAAAACAGGAAGTGCTGCGACATCCTCCGCCTACGCCTATTCGACTGGGGAGGTGTCCTTGGTTTGGAGGAATAGAGTGTGGGTCTTCAAATAGATCCCCCGAAGCTTGTTTTTGTTTGCCCTTTTCTTCCAGGGCATTGTGAAACCGACTCAAATATTCCTCGCCATCAATCATGCGGCGAGAGGCCAAATATTGTATATATTCAGACGCAAGATCGAGTGTGCTGTTCAAAGAATTTTCTGGGATACTTATTGCCGCCGGATCTGTGTCGCCTGTTGCGATGTCATAAGCTAAACGCTGTTCTTCCTTAGACAAGGTTTCTGCGATTTTACGGATGGTCGTTCCCTGTGATGGGCGGTATGTTATTTGCGTTACAATTCCGGCGTTGACAACGGTTCGAATTGTGGAGATGGGGAGAACCAGGAAGCGATTTGTTTCATTGAGTAACTGAAGGGATGGACGCGCGACTTCCAGGAGATAGAGCACAGCAAAGGAGCAGTTCTCATCGAAGAAATAGTATTCCGAATAAAGATCACGCATCTCCCAGATGTGAAGCACGATACGACGCACTTCTTCTTCTCTGAGGTTTAAAGTGTATTCCCATATGTCGCGATCTTCTATTGTCGTATATTCTCGTATTTTTTCATGATAAGGACGGGAATCATAATAGCCATGGAAACCACCGGATATTCCTTTTAAGACATAGGAAATGCCCGTCTGTTCATTTGTTTTTGCCCCATAGTTCAGGGCTGTTGACAGAAGTGTACTTTCAGAGTTGCCGTCGATTCGCAGGAAAGTGTGACCAAACATCGAAGCGGGATTGTTGATATAGGCCACCGGAAAGATGAGCGCGACAGATCGAGCATTCATCTCTAAAAGCATTTTTTCAAAATCGGGACACCTGACCATGGGCAATCGGGCTTCGTTTATCGTTAATTCTTTTTTTAACCAAGTGTAACGCGCGACAAAACGACAGCGCATATGTTGATTTTCCGCAACAGGCGCAGCAAAAAAACCTCTGAGAGTGGCTTCCATTTCCGCGTCCGGATCTGTTCTGCCCTTTTGAGAGAGAAAAAAACGCGGGTCATCTATGGTGCTTTCGTAACCTTCACCCGAAGATTGATAATGCAAGAGCAGGTTCCAGTAGTCTTGTTCTGATAGTTTGAGATCCTGTGTTTTTTTTATCAGGTTTTTTAGGTACATCTTGTCGTATCCTATTGATATATTGCTTGTAGAAATGACAAAGAGTGCAGCCAGGGTCAGGATTAAATATGTTTTGAAGATATGTAATGTCTCGATATTTATGTCGGACGGCGCAGTGCCAACAGGCACACTTCGTCTGCTCTCTCACTACGGAGTGTGCCCTCTACTTTAAAAAAAATGACTTTTCTGAAAATCCGTTTTTGTCCAAGTTATGCCAAATAGCTTCTATTGAACGAAGGCATTGATGACTTTATCGGCAAAACTCAGCACCTCTTTTGTGTCGCTGGAAATATTCTTAATTTTGCTTCGGGCCGATTCTCTTTCAGCTTCAGGAATTTCAAGCATTACAAACAAGGTTTTGAGGTGTTCGCTAGGACCTGTGCGCTGAGTGCCCGGACGTTTCGAGGATTTCGAGACACCAGAGTCAGGCGATGTCTTGTTGAGACTGCTGACAATATTGTTATAGTTTCCCACGATGAACGATTTTACTTTGCGCTTTTTGATATCAGAAGGTGTTTCGGTGACCCCCTCTGGCACCAAACTCACAAAATAGATATTGGGTGCATACTCATATGCCGCCCCGCTTGAATAATCTGTCGTGGTGGAAAACACACAGGACAAACAAAATATGGCATTTGCTAAGAGCCAGCCATTCATCTTGGTATCCATTTTCAAGGTCTGTTTTGTATAACCGTCCTTAGTAAACTCTAGTACCGACCCTTTTTTTCTTTTTATCACTAAAATATTAGGTGTTTTTCCTAGGGCGATGCCATCAATGCTTACAGTGACGTCGTTGGGTGAAGATTTGAAAGTGACTGGCTGAGTGCTTCCACTCATCATCGTCGCGCAACCACTTGTAAAAGTTAGTAAAATAACTCCAAAAAAGAATAGTGAAAGTCTTTTTTTCATGATTTAAATCTCCTTTTTGTCTGTGCATAATTGGGGAGCTATCGTCTCAAGTTTTTTCCAATTTTTTTTCTTGGTTTTCGTTCTTGATACTCGGGGATCAGTTTTGTTCTTTGTATTTCTGTCTTAGCGATGTCTGGAGTGACAAACATGAGATGGGGACGCCCGATCAGAAATCCAACCCCAACGGTTCCTTTGAGGTAATAAGTCTCACCTGTTTTGACATCCAATGTCACGGCGCTTTTCGATTCCGTTTTAGCCCAGAACTCTACTTCTCCAGGATCTGAAAAATACGGATAGTAGCCGCCGCTATACAATGTGGTGATTACCTTCTCGCCTGTTTTGACGTTATATGACACGCCGCCTCCTACAAATGCGCTCGGACGGTAAATATAGACCAAGCCTTTTTTCTGAGGGATGCTGTCCACATTTCGGTAGACCGGTCCGAGGTTTGCGCACCCTGAGAGGGTGATTAAAAACAGGAAAAAAGGAAGTATTCTTTTTGAAAATTTTTCCATTATTGAGCTCCTCTGTTTTATTTGACTACTTGTCAAATGCTGTCAACTGGGAAAAGAATATTTTTTCTTGGGCCATTTGTGTCTCTATATTGTTTCTGACGACGATGAGTCCCTTGTAGCGAAGTTCCGAAAATGTCTCGCCTTCTGAAAATATGCTGCGTATTTTTTCAAAACCACAGGTTGCCGTAAAAGTCTTAATCACTACATCCTTTTTAAGTATTTCGAGTTTTCCAGTGATCATGATCGTGTTCTCCCCAATTGGAAACCCGATTAACGTCAGGGGATTAAAAAGTGGAAGTAACTGAGGTGTTGCGTCTCTCCCGTAGGCGACATCATACTGATAGCGAAATGTAAAACTAGGTTGTCTGGAAGTATTTTGAGAAAGTGTTCTTGGAAGGTAATCTTTTTTCCCTTCATAAATAACCTGGCCATTTATTCGAAAATCAATATTCTCCTGATATTCAATTTGGGGGACGACCGTCATCCTCGCTGTACAAGCCGTAAGGAGTAAGGATAGAAAGCACACTTTTAGAAAAGACCCTTGTTGATTCAATTTTGTATGATGATGAAACATCTGAAATCTCCCATTTCTAATTATTCTTTAGTTCGTTAGATCGTATTGCTTTTTTTCATATTGTGATATTTCAGCGTAGCGGACATGATTTTTGGGAATCACTTTCAAAATCATCGTGTAACATTCTTTTGTCGTCTCCTCTTTGCACCATCCGATAATTTGATTGACCAAGGGGTCTCGGTATTCACTGTTTTTGTAAGTTTCAAAAAAAACTGCTGCTTTCTTCAGAGATATTTGTCCAAGAACCTCTTCATAAGCCTTTTCATCGGAAGCTTTAAAACAAGCGGACAAAAGACCGATAAAACTGACGATGACGAATGAGTCCAATATCAGATGCCGTTTACACTTCAAATAGATGTCCCATTTTGTAGAGATGAAAATTGTCCTCAAAACAAAAATCGAATGCCCCCGAGAACAGTCACACCGCCAAGGTTTTCAACTTCGATTTCATTCTCGCCACTCACTCTGCCTTCGGCAAAAAGCATAAAGTTTGGGGTCACGGGCGCTTCGATGCCAACAAGACCCATCAAGCCAAAACTGAGCCCCACTTTCTTGACGACGGCATTTCCCTTTACCTGTTCTATCTTTTTAGCACCAATTTCACTGTCTCAAATACCGCCAGGCTAAGAGGGTATCTCCCGCTTGCACATCGAAATGATCTTCCATGATCATGTCGTTATTGGCGAATTGAAGTCGCCCAGTTTCGGTAAAATTACTGAGCGGCACATTCCCGCACTCGGAGGTGATCGCAGTCGCTGTTTTGCTGATACTAAAATCGCTTTTGACGCCGTAAGAAAAAGTTACTTCGCAACGATTACGATCAATTTCCTTCCATTCTGTTTCTGTGATTTCGACCTTGGTCCCAATACCGGAGTTGACGTCGCGCCCCCAGTTCCCGTTATCGTCAGAAGCTAAAAAATTCACCAAAACCCACTTCCCAAGCCAAGGCCCATTGTTATTGGTGGCTCCTGCTCCATTGTCGTCGCCGCTTCCGCAGGCCGTGAGGGCTAAGACGACGAAGGGAATAAGAAGGAATTGAATGATTCTCTGGGGTAAATACAAATTGCTTCTCAATCTTTTCATCGGTGGTTTTCCTTTCATCGCTTCATCCCTTGATGTCTATTTTGGAAAAATATGGGGGTAGTCCAAAATTCCAAAATGGCAAATTCAGGGCAGGCACAGGAGCCTGTCCTCGTTTTAGGTTTTCCCATATTTTCAGACCTCCTAGTCCTTATAAAGGACAGGGCAATTATATAAAAAGCGTGGACCTGACTCCTTTGTGTCTCTGGCTTTAAATACAGCGAGATGCATTGCCTGACATCCCGCTGCCCAGTATGTTGCCCGTGCCGCCAATTCTTGCGATCATTCTGAAACAGAATGATCCGGGAACACCTCTCAAAAGTATGGGAATGCCCTTGTCCGTGGCTTCGGCCGTGCCGACTTGGGTTAGCCACTGCTGTCCACCTCCAACAAACAATTGAAGGGTAAAATCGTCTGCCCCAGTGGACAGCGTTGCATTCGAAACGCTCCAGGTGACCTCCACGGTATTGCTGAGCGAAGCACTTGGTCTGACGCGTAAAGTGATACCGTCTTGTGTGTCGGTGATGCCACTGCCGTCATCGTTGTTGCCGCTACCTCCGCCCTCACTGCCGCCGCAGGCGGCGAGGGATAAGACAAGGAAGAGAAGGCTAAGGAATTGAATGCGGAGAGAATCTATACTGAATCGCAATTTAAAGGCTTTCATGGGATCTCCTTTTGTCGTGGCATTCTTTATGAATCTCTTTGCTTTCTGTTGTTTATTCTGTGTCTTATTCTTTACTGACCGTAATTGGTATTTTAATCCCTTTAATCAATAATAATGATAGGGCTGAACATCGAATTTCTCGTGAATCCATTCGATAATTGTTTGCTTAATTTAAGCAAATTAAGTTGTATTTATGTGAATGAAGTAGGCCATAAATTAATGGATTATTTCAACGAGTTTTTCCCCATACGAAATGCCAGGAAGTTTGTGTATGGGGTGGCCCGTACACAAGTGGTAAAAATTCAAGAAATGTATTTTTATGCTTGACAAAATGAAGGATTGTTTATAGTTTTTTGCGACAAAAGTGATATTTTTATCGAGGTGATTTCTATGTCGAAGAAAGACCACAAAATTGCGGTGCTAGCCCATAAAGCCCTTCGGGATGGACCTTCCAGTCCCCTCATCCGGTTTTTCCGGGAATTTGAATCTTTTTTTCGGGATGATTTACAACCCACATTTATTTTTCTTGAGAGTACCTATAAAGCGATTGTTCGTTATGGTTTATTGCAGGGCTATGACAGGAATAAAATCAAAGTCATGACTTCCGGCAGCAAGGGTGGTGTTGTTCAGATAACCGCACGTGTTGCAAAAAAACAAGATGTGAAGCGTGTGATCTATTTTATCGATCCTCAAGATCCCACATCGATTTTTCCCGAAAATATTGCATTAAAGAGGGAGTGTGTTGTCAATTGCGTTCCCTTTCTTTCTACCTACACGAGTGCGAGGGAATGGGCAACGCTCTCCTGGTATAACTCACAAAAGTCTACTGCTGATCAATATGAATTTTTTATCGAAGAGGAAGCAGAAAATACCTTTTTGAGAGAAAAGAGAGAAAAAGATCTGATAAAAAATCAGTGTATTGCGCTGATTGCCCATGATTCAAACAAATATAAAATATTGGATTTTGCTGACAAAAATTGTGTGTTGTTGAATTTATTTGGCAGGAGAATTGCGACCGGAACAACCGGGGAACTCTTAAATGGTAGAGAACCGGAGAGGATGGTCAATCGCTTGTGGCGGACAATCACACTCCGAAATAAATTATACAAAAAAAATAATATTAATATTCCAATACAACTTGAAGAAGCATTAGGTGAGATGGAGCGCATCAAGGAAATACTTCCAAAGTTTAATGATGAGAACTGGGTTGATCCATTCCACAGTGGGCCTAAAGGAGGGGATGTCCTCGTGGCGGAGGAAGTAAGAAAGGGGAAGTGTCACCGGGCCGTATTTTTTGAAGATGTCCTTGTTTCCCGTGAACACGAAGCCGATATTCAGCTTCTGGAACGCACTGCTCGCATTCAAGACAAAAGCATTCCTTGTTATCACGATGAGGTTTCGGCGTCCGAATGGGCGGAGAACATCCAAAAATATTTGAAAAAGAGTAAACATCAGTATGTTTTACCGCTCACACTGGTACAGGCCTTTCGTTACCTCTTTAATGTAGATCTTGTTCTTGCAGACAGTCGATGGGATAAGGATGCACTTGGTTTTTGTAATATGAAAAAAAATAACCATAGATATGGCAAATGCCTTTGGGAGGCGATATCACGTAAAGCAGCTTGGTATGTCCTAGGTCTAATTGTGTTTTCTTCTCAAAATAGACTTAGGGGTAACCGAAAATGTAGGGTTGGTGTTTCATGGGGACTAGCAATGTATGAGTTAATTGATGAAGTCCAAAAAATTAAGAGTACCCTTCAAAAAGAAAATTATCCTAACCCACCTTTGAAGAATGATGAAGAACCACTTTTCCCTGCATGGATACTTGAACGCTACTTTAAACACCCCAATGTTGAAATGGTCCCGCTTGTCGGTCTTATGTGGACTACCGATCCACGCATCGAAGCGAATTATAACGCGATGAAGTTTTCGGAGGTCATTGGTGCTACTTTTGATAGTTCCAGTAATCGATTTGACCAAAGTGTTTTTGTGGATGAAACGAAGCCGGATCCATTGAGATCTAAACGGTCCCCGTCCAATCCATGGAAAGATATGGATATTGCCATATTTACTTGTGATTCAGTTAAAACGTCTTTTGGTGACGGAAAAACAGGACCAATTCCAAATGAGATATATTCGGATATGTTGCATTATTCAGTTGGGGAGATAGCAGGTATTTATTTGGATGACGATGGAGCGTGTTTGAAATCAGAGAGATACAGAAGAATTGGTGCAAGTTACGAACATCTAAAGGAAGTAAGAAAAAAAGGAGGTGCCGTGCTACTTGCTGGTACGCGTGATAATCGGATAAAACCTGCTTTGGCTGCACTTAAGGGAGAACTTGTGTCCACACTGGTGACGGATATTGAATTTGCAAAGGCAATCTTAGAACTTCATTTCACTGGAAAACAATCGGAGTTGTATAAAAAGTAACATGGCTTATATCTATACTAAATGATGGACTTCGGTTAAACCTTAATTTACATGAGAGGTCAATATGTGGAATGAAGTTAGCGTACAAAGGAGAAAATCAAACAGCCGGTATTTTATAGATGAAACACGTGCCAGTTATTTAAAACGTGAGTGCCATGAAAGAGGCCTTAATTCCGAGGCCTCCAGCTTGCGGGTTGCAAATGGTGATGGCTCCGTGAGACGTTTTGTGACCCGGCACGAGTGTCTACATATCGAGTCGCTCGGACGCTTTAGTGCTGTTCATACACAGCTTGATGATCCGGATTGTGTTTTTATCCTGACGGATGTTAATGCCAACATCGTTGAGTTGTTTGCCTCATCAAATGTACTGAAACAATGTCGACAAAGAGGAATAACACGTGGTGCTTCCCTCTCTGCAGATTCGTGCGGGATCAACGCGGTTAGTCAAGCACTTCATGACCGAAAACCAGTTGCACTAAAGGGGCGTCACCATTTTTTAGGGATATTCCAAAGTTGGTGCTGTTTCGCTGTGCCGATATTCGGGCCAAAAGGCGAAGTGATCGGCTGTGTCGATTGTTCGATGGGAGAAACATCCTACCTCAGTGAGAAAATAATCTTTACGCGAAAACTTGCAGATGATTTTTCCAAAATCGTTTTTCAATCCAGCCCGCTTCGCCAGAGATTAGCCCCTCGTCAAAAACAGATGATTCAACTCTTGGAGAAAGGGTGGTCGTCCAAAGAAGTGGCGGCGGTAATGGGAATTAACCCACGGACAATTGAGACGATGTTGCGCCGCATGAGATATCGGTTTCGAGTGAAGTCAAATATTGAACTTGTTATGAGAATAGTTACTGACTCCGTACAGTCGTTTGAATGAGTGAGCCGAGTCAATCATAAAGGGAATCTTGGGAGAAAAAACAACGCGATGAAAACACCCGATTGCGTTGACATTCACTTCTAAGGCAGAATTTGAAGCAAACGCCTACATACTCATTGCAAGAAAGTGATGGTGTCAGAGAGGTTTCTGCTTCATTTGTACATTAAAGGGATTGACTTGGATCGGGTTCTGATTAGTCGATGTGGAATTTTGATTTTGTTCCTATGCCTTGTCCATCTCTTCTTGAGTCCTGTATAGTTTCCTAAGGTGCTGAGGAAGCTATACTAATGAATTTGCTCAAAAATCTCTTCAACAGAAAAAAACACGCAAACCCTGCAATTCATGCCCTCTATCGAAAACAGAAGACGCCTTGTTCTCAGTCAGAAAAAATCATTTCCCTGCTTCCAAAGCTGGCTGAAACCTATAAAGAAGGCGGCGTGTACTTATTGCACAAAACCTTGCTGGACCAGTTTGAGGAATATGATGCGCAATATGGCGTCACACTTTCCAAGGAAATCACGGAAGAAAAAAGTGCGCAGATGCTGGACAAGATTACCAGTTTGATGTTGATGACGTGCTTTAAAGAATTATCACGGGTTTTGCCGGAGGGTCCCTCTCCCTCGGCTTTAACGGACGCGCTTCACTATGAAATCTACGGCGCTTTGCCGAATCAAGACAGTTTTGTTTCTTATCTCACTTACGAAAATCCTAATTTTGAAGATCATAAAATGGCGCCTGCGTTTAAGTTTGGAAAGGATATTTCCGAAATTGTCGCGATGCCTGACCTTGCATTTTCTTTTCTCGTTTCTCAGCAGTTTGCGGTGATTTCGGATGTTTCGGGTCGTTTGACCCGCTGGGTTTTATTTGATGAACCGATGGAGTCCTCCTGAGTCGCTTCCAACTGACAATGAAGCGGTATTTTCCTCCGATTGCCTGGATGGGCGTGATGTTTGTCTTTTCAAGCGATCTGGGTTCGATGAATCATACACGTTCTTTATTTGATCCCTTGATTCGGTTTTTTGTGCCTGGAATTTCCCCTGAGGGGCTTCATCTTTTCCAGCTCATTCTTCGTAAATCGGCCCACCTTTTTGAATATGCAGTGCTCTCTGTTTTATGGTGCATTGCATTAAACACGGAGACGCAGAGAAGGTTTTCTCCCGTTTTTTTAGCGCTGTGCATTGCGATTTTTTATGCCGGTCTTGACGAATTGCACCAGGGCTTTGTAAAGTCTCGCACGGGCAGCGTGACTGATGTGGGGATTGATGCACTTGGTGCGGTCTTTGGTGTTTTATTCTTGAAGGGAGGGAGGGCTTTGAGTATGTCTTCAGAGATTAAAATCAGAGCAAAATATTTTGGGTGGTGGTTTGCTTGGGGTGGTTTTTCTGCGGTGATGCTGCTCATTGTTTCAAAGGGGGCATCACTTGCGGTTTGGCAAATGCTGGCCTTGCCTTTGGGCCTTGGCACGCTTGCTGGTATTGCTGGGGTGGCCTTCTGTGTTCGGCGAGGCTAAGGCGTGTTGACACGCTCTAGTCTCGGAGTCTCCCTTGGAAATCTCCTCTCTTGGGTTTATCCCGAAAAATGTCGTGAATGTGATGTTCCTATTCATGCTCTAAAATCAAGTGATCATGCTGTTGTTTTAAACCGCTTTTTTTGTCGTGATTGCTGGGAGAAGATTGAAGGTATTGGTGGAAGGTGTTGTCCTGTCTGTTCGCATCCTTTTCAATCAGGTGCGGCTTTATCTCATAGTCCGGACCATGTTTGTGGTGATTGCCGTCGTGACCCGCCTTGTTTTACCTTAGCCCTTACCCCTTATCGTTATGAAGGGGCTTTGATCAAGGCGATTCAGCTTTTTAAGTATGAGGAACAGGTTGTGTTAGCGAAACCCCTGGCGGATTTGCTCATTGGGGCGCTGAGGGGTTTGAAGATTGATCTGGTGATGGGCGTTCCCTTACATCCCACAAGATTGAGAAGTCGCTCTTTTAATCAGTCTGTTTTGTTGGCAAAGAAACTCGCGCTGCATTTTTCCTGGCCCTTGTATGTGGATGTGATGTATCGTACACGTGAAACGCTGTCGCAGGTCGGATTATCTAAAAAAGCCCGTCAAAAGAACATGCGCGGTGTTTTTTCTGTGCAAAGGCAAGAGCGAATTTCAGGACAATGCGTGTTATTGGTTGATGATGTGTACACGACGGGTGCAACTTTAAAAGAAGGGGCCAAGACCCTGAAAAAAGCAGGGGCGAAAGAGGTCTTTGTCGCTGCCCCGGTTCGCATGCTGTTTGGCATTTGAGTCTTGTTTTCCTATCGGAGGAATGAGCCAAATGCTCGCATGAAATTGACCTGAGCCTTTGCAATGTGTTAGAAATCGCAGTTCTTTAAAATCAGCAGTTTAGCTTAAGTTGAAATTAATCCTCGTTCCATGTTGTTCATGGGACTTTATCCAGGAGGGCAAGATTGAAAGTTAAAACCTCACGTAGTACCTCAAAAGTACCCGTAGAAAAGCCAGAAAAACCAGA
>JAADHI010000028.1 GCA_013151935.1 Candidatus Manganitrophaceae bacterium | reverse complement strand
TCCTCTACTACGTTGGAGAATCTTGTCAAAGTTGCGAACAGAAAATACTCTGCACAAAAAGCAAAAACCCGAGGCGGATCACAAGATGCCCGGAAGAAGGGTCGATTGATCGGATACAGCTTCGCATGCAACAGCATCCTGAAATCATGAAAAAGCGAAAAGCAATCGTAGAACACCCCTTTGGAACGATAAAGTTTTGGAATCATCAAAACGCATTTTTGATGCGAGGTCTTGAGAAAGTTCTCTCAACACTGGCCTATAACATGAAACGTGTGATCAAGATTGTGGGTGTCAAAAAGATGATAGAAGCCCTTGCTTAAAGGGCTTAATTGCTGTTTTTTTTAAGGAATCAAGGCCCAAAAGGGTCATTCTAAAGCGAAAGAATCAGACCGAGCGACCAAACACCAAAACCCGCCGATTCTGGGTTTACAAGGAGAAACCCAGAAAATTTTTCACACAGTCTGGCGACGGGTTATGTGATTCTAATGGTCGTATAACGTAAAGGATCTGTCTAGCCATAGAATATGGAATATATGACCATCTTTGTAGCCAACCATTGGCTTTTTACCATGAAAACGGAAAGCGATAAAACTCACATCGGGCTTGATGTGGTTTGGGATACCGGACTTTATAGAATTGGTCGAAATCTTTTCATATCCAAGGCCGTGTTTATGATGTTGTCTAATTTGTGCCCATGGCAACTGGCTTAATTTGTGAAGGGTGTCTGCAAAGGCTGCTTTTTCTTGGGTTTCACAATTTGAAAGACAGTATTTTTTGCTTAAATATCGGAGAGAAAAATAAGGATGTTTTTGCTCGGGAGATTCTTGCGTAGAGCTATGGGCTTGGACGTTTGCACCTTTGTTCTTAGGGGCTCTAATTTTCCTCCGTCTATCCATTGGTCTCTATTTGGGACAAAAAATATTCCTTCATTGAGGGATGAGAAATTTCACCCGAATATTCAGAAGCATCTCTCCATGGAGGTTCTTCGTGAGTCATATTTCGAAGTTTCCAAGCAGAAAACTGACCAAATACTGAATAAATTTCATCAAGAAACTCAATGTTTTCTTGAGAGTAAACTGAAAAATCCATGCCTGATGGAGAGGGAATTACAGAAGAATCGTAAGCTTTGTAGGCTTGGTACAGAGTAGGAATAACAGGTCCATGAGTCCACGCTTCTATTTTTTCAGGAAAAATAGGCTCGTTATTTAGAGCTAAGCTGAAACCTTGGGCATAATATACGAGTTTTTGGAGTTTTAAGTTTGAAATTAAATCTCCAGCTTCTCTGTCAGATTGAGCTAGAAAATATTTTGCAACATCATGACAAGTGAGCATTTTAGTACACCAAATTGGAAACTAGATTACGGGGGGACTATATAATTTTCTTAACATTATATCAAATCAAAGTGTTCACGTCACTTTAATAGATTTGAAACATAACGTGGTCTTATACAGATTTTTTTCTGTACAATTCCTTACTATATACAGAATTCTAAACAACAGTACCTAAACACCATCATTACTTATATTTTGGGAAGGATCTCTATATGACATACACAAAATCGAAAGTCAAAGAAAAGTACATTCCAAAATCGACCCGGCTGCTTGATCAAGTGCGCGAAACCTTGCGTTATCACCATTACCCGATCTGCACCGAAAAAACTTACCCACAATGGATTCTCCATTTCATCAAGTTTAACGAGACCCGTCACCCTAAGCTGATGGGAAAAGCAGAAATCGAAGGTTTTTTGAGCCATCTTACCATCCGCCGAAAGGTCGCCGCCGCAACACAAAAACAAGCGATGCACGCAATTCTCTTTTTGTACCAAGAGGTATTGCGTCCCCCGATGGAGGAAAAGATTGCACCAATCAAAAGTAAAAAAGCGAAACGGCTACCGACGGTACTCTCTCAGGCAGAGGTTTCCAGAATGATTAAACAGCTAGAAGGCACACATCAATTGATGGCAAAACTACTTTACGGCAGTCGTTTACGACTAATGGAAGTGGTCCGACTGCGAGTGCAAGATCTGGATTTTTACCGGGGACTTTTGACGTGCGCAATGGAAAGGGAAATAAAGACCGTGCAACCTTGTTAATTGAGAACGCCCTCTAGGTATTCTTTAAGCAAAGAGCTTATGCTGCATAACGAACGATTTCCAATTCAACATCTTGATCAACTTTAGACAAAATTTCCTCCACACGCATGTTAACGTGACACGTCCAAAGCATCTGCCGATTTCTAAGACAATTCTGAATGAATTCTAGCGGATCGTGCAATGTAAATTTCTCAGTTTCAAGCCACGTCTCCCAGATTACAATCAACAAAACTCAAGACGAACTTAATTGTTCAACAAAACGTACACAAAATGAAGAAGCCCTTTTTTCCTCTTCTCTCGAATTTTATTGATACAAAGCTTTTAAGATGACATCAGCGCCTTTTGCAAGCAAGGCTTCCGCAACGGCGACCCCCAACGATTCGGCCTCAAGTCGAGACGCAGTCTGAGTTTCTTCGATGACGGTTTTTCCATCTAAACTTAAGACCCGGCCTGTTAAGCAAATTTCTGCTTCTTTCAGTGTTGCGTGGCCTGCGATGGGGACCTGGCAGCCCCCTTCGAGCCGGGCGAGCAAGGCCCTTTCGGCTTTAATGGTGACGCCTGTTTCGGAGTGATTCAAAAAAAGAATTTGATCCAGGGTTTCTATATCCAGTTGTCGAAATTGAATGGCCAAGGCCCCTTGTGCGATGGCGGGGACAAAGGTGTCTGGCGCAAGGTATTCTGTAATTTCAGAAGCCCAGCCTAAACGATGCAGGCCTGCGGCGGCGAGCAAGATGGCTTCAAATTCCCCTGCTTTGACTTTGCGAAGCCGCGTATCGAGATTGCCGCGAAGAGAGACAATTTCAAGGTCGGGCCGGAGCGCTAAGAGCTGAGCCTGCCTTCTGAGGGAACTGGTCCCGACCAGCGCACCTTGAGGCAAATCAGCGAGGGCCTTGCCTTTGTGACTAATGAGTGCATCTCTGGGATCTTCTCTTAATGGAATCGGCCCAAGTTGTAATCCTTCTGGCATTTCAGCCGGCATGTCTTTCATGCTGTGAACGGCGATGTCAATTTCCTCACGTAACAAGGCTTCTTCGATTTCTTTGACAAAAAGACCTTTGCCTCCGATTTTTGCGAGCGGCACATCTAAAATTTTATCGCCCTTGGTGATGATTTTTTGAATCTCGGATGCAACGCCCCTTTCTTTCAATTGCGTTTGCACCCACTCTGACTGCCAAAGTGCAAGTTTGCTGGCACGACTTCCAATGCGAATTATTTTTGACACAATTTTCCCTTATTTAATCGATCTGTAAGCCATTGATTATTCTTGTGGCGCCCAAACATCGACCCCACCTTTTTCACCCAACCAAAGCCGTCGGTGTTTGTCGATGGCGACGGC
>JAADHI010000047.1 GCA_013151935.1 Candidatus Manganitrophaceae bacterium | reverse complement strand
AAGAAGCCATTGCCGAAGCGGAGACCATTATCGGTTACACCACTTACATTCGTTTGGTCAAACCGCTCTGCGAAGGCAAAGAAGTCATTTATACCGGTATGACGGAAGAGTTGGCGCGGGCGCGAAAGGCTGTTGAAATGGCCTATGCCGGGAAAAAGGTGGCACTTGTTTCTTCGGGAGATGTCGGTATTTATGGGATGGCGGGGCCGGCCTTTGAGTGTCTCAAAGAAAAAGGCTGGCGGCGCGGAGGCGATATTGACGTAGAAGTGGTGCCCGGTGTCACCGCTGGAAGTGCTTGTTGTGCGAGCATTATGGGTGCGCCACTCGGTCATGATTTTTGCAATATCAGCTTGTCAGATTTGCTCACAGACTGGAACGTGATCAAACAACGTTTGGAAGCCGCAGCCAAAGCCGATTTTGTGACCGTTTTATACAACCCCAAAAGTGGCCGCCGCACAAAACAAATCGCTGAAGCCCAAAATATTTTTTTGCAGTATCGCAAGAGCAGCACGCCTGTGGCGCTGGTTAAATCGGCCTACCGGGATCTTGAACATATTGTATTGACCGACTTAGACGACATGCTGGAACACGAAATCGGCATGCTGACGACGGTCATCATCGGCAATAAAATGACTTTTACTTTGGATGGACTGATGATTACGCCACGCGGCTATCAGAGCAAGTATCAGCTCGATAGTTTGGACGAAAAATCGGTTCAGCTTATGCGCGAAAAAGTGATCGAAGCCAAGCCGGCACAGTCACTGAAGACTTATGGCACTTTTTACGGCATCGGTGTCGGGCCGGGTTATACGAAGTATCTGACCTTGCAGGCGCGTGACGTCATTGAAAAGGTAAGCTATCTTTTTTATCCACGTGGTAATGCGACCGACGAAAGTCTGGCCTTAAATACCATCGAACCCTTTATGCGAAAAGACACAAAAGTTGAAGAGCTCATGTTTCCCATGACGACAGATCGCAATCAGCTTGAATATTATTGGCATCTGAATGCTAAAAAAGTGGCCGATATTTTGAAGACGGGTGCCGATGTCGCTTTTGTGACCTTGGGTGATGCGACGCTTTATTCGACTTATATTTATGTGGTGAAAACCCTGAGAGAATTGTTGCCGCAAGTCCCGATTGAAACCATTCCGGGCATTTCCAGCTTTTCTGCCGCTGCGGCAATGATCAATCAATCTATTGGTGAGGGGAAAGGGCGTGTTGCCATTCTGCCGGTGAATCGTGATGTTTCCAATGTTCGGGACGCCCTGGAAAATTTTGACACCATCGTGTTAATGAAAGTGGGTTCTAAGCTAAATCGTGTGGTTAAGCTGCTCGAAGAGATGAAGTTGATCGACAATGCTGTCTTATTGAGTTACATCGGCACGGAAGACGAACGCGTCGAACGCGATTTGAAACAAACAATTCAGGAATCAGACTTTGGGGTATATGACGCTCGTGCTGGTCAAAAAAAACGAGCAGTTTTTATTGGATGAGGATTAAATCCCCCTTTGCTAAAGTGGGGTAAAAGCGAGGATCAAAATAAAATAGTGTTTTTCATCAACTTATTACTTACCCCACTTAGCTTAAGGGGGGCAAGGGGGGATTTATGAACAAAGACGCCATCGTCTATTTTGTTGGAGCGGGGCCAGGCGACCCGGAATTGATTACGCTTAAGGGAAAACGCTTGCTTGAGGCCGCAGACCTCGTGGTGTATGCAGGTAGCTTAGTTCCGAAAGCCGTCTTATCTCATGCCCAAAAGGCGGAGATTTATGACAGTGCGGGACTGACTTTGGAAGAAATTCTTGCGCTATTGGTGCCAGCGGCAAAAGCAGGAAAAATGGTGGTGAGGCTGGCGACAGGAGACCCGTCTATTTACGGCACCATCGGAGAACACAGCGAACGACTGCGTGCAGAAGGGATTCGCTGCGAGATTGTGCCGGGTGTGAGTTCTTTTACGGCTGCTGCGGCAGCACTTGGAAGAGAACTCACGGTTCCAGACGTCGCACAAACGGTGATTTTAAGCCGTTGCGAAGGCCGCACGCCTGTGCCCGATCTCGAAAAACTGCCGCTCTTGGCGGCGCATCAAACAACACTTGTGCTTTTTTTATCCATCACCCTGGTCAAAAAAATGCAGCGAGACCTGCTCACGTCCTACGCGCCGGAGACGCCCTGTGCCGTGGTGTATCGGGCGACCTGGCCCGATGAAAAAATTGTGCATTGTGCGCTGTCTGACTTGAGTGTCGCGGTAAAAAAATCAAAAATCACAAAAACGGCACTGGTGATTGTCGGAAAAGCCCTTGCCTCTGAGGGTAAACGTTCAAAACTCTATGACCCGACATTTAGTCATTCCTTTCGCTCGGGGAAGCGACTAGAATAGCGCAAAATAGCATTTTTTGAGTGAGCGAAATATGAATATCATCAATGAAGATGAACGCGCCGCCGTTTATAAAACAATCTACAGCCGCCGCGATACACGCGGCGAGTTTAAGCCCGATGCCATCCCCGATAAGATTCTCATGCGTATTTTGGATGCCGCCCATCACGCACCCAGTGTGGGGTTTATGCAGCCCTGGGATTTCATCATTGTGAAAGATCCCGAAATTAAAAAGCGGATCAAAGCGGGTTTTGAAATCGCCCACAAAGAGGCGGCGGAGATGTTTTCAAAAGACAAACAAAAACAATACAAATCTTTCAAGTTGGAAGGCATCGTCGAAGCCCCTGTCGGTATTTGCATCACCTGTGACCGCAGCCGTACGGGTAATGTGGTGATCGGTCGCACGGCCAACCCGGAAATGGATCTTTACAGCGCCGTCTGTGCCGTGCAAAATCTTTGGCTGGCAGCACGCGCGGAAAACTTAGGCGTGGGTTGGATGAGCATTATTCACCACGACCGCTTAAAAGAAATACTGGGCATCCCTAAAAAAATCGTTCCCATTGCCTATTTGAATATGGGTTTCGTGAGTCATTTTTACGAGCAGCCTGAACTCGAAAAAAAGGGCTGGTTACCCCGTTTACCGCTTTCATCCTTACTGCACTGGGATCAATGGCAGAAACAAGATGTGGACAGGGAGACCGCTTAAAATGTATGAAATCAATCCCTTCGATCTCGATGATACGGGCAAGACCATCCACGGGGGCAAGGTGTTTGACTTTGCCCGTTCTCACAGATGTGATCCATCAGAAATTTTAGATTTTAGTGCAAACATCAATCCGCTGGGACTTTCTCCCCTGGCAAAGGCCGCGATTTTAGAAAACCTGGATGACATCGTGCACTACCCCGACCGTTTTTGTCGCGTGTTGCGAGAAATGCTTGCAGTACAGTATCGACTCAAAGCGGGACAAGTCTTGATCGGCAACGGTGCGACCGAATTGATTCATCTCATTCCGCGGGCGATGGGGCTTAAAAAAATACTCATTCCCGCGCCCAGCTTTTCTGAATATGAACGTGCTGCACAGCTTGCCGGGGCCGAAGTGGTATTCATGCCTTTGCCTGAGGAAAATGCCCATCGTCTGGATGTGCGGGTTTTAGTGGATTTGATCAACGACAATAAAAATAACGGCATCGACGCCGTTTTCCTGTGTAACCCCAATAACCCGACGGGCCATTTGCTTTCAAAAAAAGAAGTCATTTCTATTTTAAAAGCCGCTTTTCACTTGGGTGTACTCGTGATTTTGGATGAAGCTTTTATTGATTTTACTGATGCGCCTTCTTTTGTTGGAGAAATTGCCTGGTACATCAACTTGATTGTTGTGAGAAGTTTCACAAAGTTTTATGCCATGCCGGGTTTGCGTGCGGGTTATCTGGCCGCGAATGCACAAACGGTTTCGCAGATCGAAGCCATTCAAAACCCCTGGTCGGTCAACCACCTTGCTGCGATTGCGGCAGCGGCAGGTCTGGGGGATGCGCGCTATGTTAAAGCGACCCATCAATTGATTGAAGCAGAACGGACTTATTTAAGTGAAGCGCTTTCAAAATTGCCTGGGATTGCGGTTTTTCCCTCGTCCACAAATTATCTACTTTTCAAACTTGGCGCAGGCACACCCGATGCCGATGAGCTTTCAAAACGCTTTGGCCCTTCCAAAATTTTAATCCGAAGCTGTGAATCCTTTCGCGGCCTGAGTGACCGTCATGTGCGTATCGCGGTTAGAACACATCGAGAGAATGAGGTGTTGATTGAAAGGCTTCGGGAAATTTTAGGAGGCGATTAAACCATGTCTGCGCTCATTCTCGTTTTAGGCGGCGCACGTTCAGGCAAAAGCCGCTTTGCTTTGCAGATGGCGGAGGCCCAAGCAGGAAAAAAAGTCTATCTGGCGACTGCTGAGCCGCGCGACCTAGAAATGTCTACACGCATTGAGCGGCATCGGCGGGAGCGTGGTAAAGATTGGGAAACGATTGAGTCACCGCTTTGCTTGCTTGAAACGCTTCAATCGCTTGAAGGCCGGGCCGATGTGGTGTTGCTGGATTGCCTCACCCTTTGGTTAAGCAATATTATGATGGAAACCCGGAACGCACAAGAAATCAGTAAAAAAATAGATGCCCTCATTCAGGCCGTTACAAGCGTAAACCTGAGACTCATCGCCGTTTCAAATGAAGTCGGTCAAGGCATCGTCCCCGCCGATGCGCTTTCGCGTGCGTTTCGGGATTTTGCGGGTCTGCTGCATCAACAATGGGCTGCAGTGGCGCAAGACGTTTATTTCATGACCGCAGGCATTGCCCAAAAAATAAAGGGGGGCGTGAGATGAATACGATTAAAAATACGCTTGCGCAAATCACAGCCCTTGACCCGGAAATGGCAAAGTCGTGCGCAGAACCATCTGGATCGCCTGACTAAACCGCCGGGTAGTTTGGGACGTTTAGAAGAGATTGCAAGGTGGTTTATTCAAGTCAAAGGAAAATTTCCACCCGCATTGCCTCAAAAGATGCTGTTTACATTCGCCGCGGATCATGGTGTGACGGATGAGGGTGTGAGTGCCTTTCCAAAATCGGTGACGGCGCAGATGGTTCACAATTTTCTAAAAGGTGGCGCAGCGGTGAATGTGCTGGCACGCCATACGGGGGCGGAAGTCCGTGTCGTGGATATCGGGGTTGATGCGGATTTTAAATCGCTGCCGAACCTGATCCATCGCAAGATCGCGTGCGGGACAAAAAATATGGCGCAGGGGCCCGCGATGTCCCGGCACGCTGCAGAAACATCCCTTAAAACGGGGATTGTCTTGGCTGAAAAGGCCACGCAGGAAGGTGCGACCCTACTCGGTGCGGGTGAAATGGGGATTGGAAATACCACAGCGGCGAGTGCGATTACTGCTGTTTTATGCAAAGCTCCGGTTAATAAGGTCACAGGTCGGGGCACGGGTGTCGATGACGCAGCGCTTGCACATAAACAAAAGATCATTGATCAGGCGATTAGGGTCAATGAACCCGATTCAAAAGATCCCCTGGATATTTTGGTCAAGGTCGGGGGATTTGAAATTGGTGGTATGGCAGGACTCATTTTGGGTGCGGCGGCAAATCGTATTCCCGTTGTTATCGACGGATTTATCTCTACATCTGCCGCTTTGATTGCTGTTGCGCTGAAACCTGCGGTGAGTTCCTATCTCCTGGTTGCCCATCAAAGTGTTGAGCCGGGTCATCAGATTGCACTGAAACACTTAGGGCTCTCCCCGCTTTTAGATTTAGACATGCGTTTGGGGGAAGGCGGGAAGGCACGGGTGCGGTCTTAGCTATGGGCATGGTGGATGCTGCGATTAAAATCGTAAACGAGATGGCGACCTTTGAGCAAGCCGGGGTATCCAACAAAACGGAGCCAGTGTGAAGGCCTTTTTCAGTGCTTTGAGTACACTGACGGTTTTGCCCGTTCCGCGTCGTTTTCATCAGTGTGATGAAAAAAGTCTGGCGGCTTCAGTTGTTTATTTCCCCGTTGTTGGATTGTTTGTGGGTGTCTTACTTGTAGGCTTGCTTTATTTCTTAAAGGCTATTTTCCCCCCGCTGGTTTTGGCTGCGGTCTTACTTTTTGTGCTCGTGATGCTCACGGGCGCACTCCATCTTGATGGTGTGGCCGATCTTGCAGACGGTTTGGGTGCCGGGGGGGCGCCGGAACGTATGCTCGCCGTGATGAAAGAAAGCCAGGTCGGGGCTTTTGGTGTTATTGCATTGGTGCTTGTGCTGTTGCTTAAATTTTCACTCTTTTTCGAGATTATAGACAAGGGGCGATGGCTGGATTTTGTGTTGATGACCCTGCTCAGCCGGTGGGCGATGGCCCTGGCGGCCTTTTTGGGAAAATATCCGAGGGTCGCGGGTACGGGTCTGGCTTTCATCGGGAAGATTTCCTTGGCGC
>JAADHI010000112.1 GCA_013151935.1 Candidatus Manganitrophaceae bacterium | reverse complement strand
GACGCGCAAGCAGAATGTGTTCCCGCGTTTGCGGCATGGGGCCATCTGCCGCGGAGACGACTAAAATCGCACCGTCCATCTGTGCAGCACCCGTGATCATGTTTTTCACGTAGTCGGCATGACCGGGACAATCAACGTGCGCATAGTGTCTTTTTTCGGTTTCGTATTCAACATGTGCAATGGCGATGGTAATACCACGCTCTCGCTCTTCCGGTGCGCGATCAATCGAGTCATAGGCTAGGTATTCGGCAGAGCCTTTCTCTGACAAAACCTTTGTGATTGCGGAGGTCAAGGTCGTCTTCCCGTGATCCACATGACCAATCGTCCCTATATTCGCATGCGGCTTCGTCCGCTCAAACTTCGCCTTACCCATCTCAATCTCCTCTTAAATTAAACAAACAACTACAAAAAACGGGATATCCAAGCTAAATGGCTCCAATACTCAGGACAAGCCCTTAATTTCGGACAAAGATAACATCGATCCACCTTCTCGTCTAGCATTTCTTCTCTGCGTGGCACGGCACACGAAAAAGCCCTTGACCGGATTTGAACCGGTGACCTCATCCTTACCAAGGATGTGCTCTACCGACTGAGCTACAAGGGCAGAAGAACAGCTCCCAACCTTAACAAACACCCTCAAAAACACTCAGACTAGACAAGAGAGACAAACACCATAAGCCCCTCAATTATCTTGGAGCGGGAAACGGGATTTGAACCCGCGACATCCAGCTTGGAAGGCTAGCGCTCTACCACTGAGCTATTCCCGCAAAATTCATTTGACTGGTGGGGAGGGGAGGATTCGAACCTCCGTAGCTCGGAAGCGGCAGATTTACAGTCTGCTCCCTTTGTCCACTCGGGTACCTCCCCACATCAAAAAAACATCATTATTTTACGTCGCTAATCTCTGTCTCCGTCTTCCAAATTTTATCGATCCAACCTCGATAAAAAACCCGGAGCTGGCGAAGGGATTTGAACCCCCGACCTGCTGATTACAAATCAGCTGCTCTGCCAACTGAGCTACGCCAGCCTTCAGCCTGGTAACGGATTCTTTACATTCAAAAAATGACTATGATATATAGACCTACGGTTTGCATTTGAAGAAATTTATGTCCCAAAGGCATCTCCACAGAAAACGACAAAAGAGTCACCTAGCCAAACAAACGGCTAATTCTAGGGCCTAAGTCTTGTTTTGTCAAGAAGAAATTCTGATATACTGGATTGAAAATTGATCCCCCACATATTGCATAAATTAAAGACAGTCAATCACTCAAAGGAGAATCCATGTCATCAAAAATAAAAGGCTACACAATCTGGGCCACACTTCTTATGACATTAATCATTGCCAATCGCCCCGTGTCTGCCGGCGAACTCAACATTGAACTCAAAAACGTGGACCAACCCCTCTTCGAGAATTTTTCAAAAGAAATTGGACTCGCTATTAGTTACCTGCCCATGGCACCCGCAGAACCCCTTGGTGTTTTGGGATTTGATATCGGGATAGAAGTCACGGTCATCAATATCGACAAAGGGCTCTGGAGAAACGTCATCACAGACAACCCACCGGATACCCTTGTGTTGCCACGTATTCATCTTCAAAAGGGATTACCCTTCGGTTTTGACATCGGTGCAAGCTATACAAAACTCCCCAGCTCCAACATTAAAGTGATCGGGGGAGAGCTTAAATGGGCCGTTGTTTCAGGGAATGCAGCCTTGCCCGCAATTGCGATCCGCGGCTCCTATACCACCTTGTCCGGCGTAGACGACCTTGACCTGGAAACCATGGGCGCAGATATCTCAATCAGCAAGGGTTTTCTCTTTGTCACCCCCTACGCAGGTTATGGACAAGTCTGGATCACGAGTGAAGCTAACCCTCGATTTAACATGCAAAAAGAAAAAATCAGTGTTGCCAAACCTTTTGTTGGCGCTAAGATTTCTCTAGCACTCATCAACTTTGTTTTTGAGGCCGATTTCGGCGATCTTCCCATGTACACCGCGCGTTTCAATGTCGGCTTTTAAGCCGACATTGAAACGGAGAGACCACCACATCACACGACAAAACCATTTTCTCCGGCTTGACTTCCCTCCACACATCCGTTTATAAAAACTGAAAAAAAATTCACAGCTGGACAAGCATCGAAACCTCACTCAGCTTGTCTCCGTTTTAAACAACCAAAGGAAAATCGTGACACAAACCGCCTTCGACAAAGAAAAAACCGTACAAAAAATGTTCAGCTCCATCGCGCACTATTACGATTTGAATAACAGCTTACTTTCCCTTGGACTCCACCATTCATGGAAAAAAAAGACGCTTGACCTGCTTAATATTGCACCTGAGCACAAAGTGCTTGATATTGGTTCCGGCACAGCCGACCTTTCCATCTTAGCAGCAGAACGACTTGGAGAAGGCGGATTTGTCATCGCCTCCGACCTCAATGAACCCATGCTTTCCATCGGCAAAAAGAAAATTGAATCACGGGCTTTGAAACACGTCTCCGTCGCGCTCGCCAATGCGGAACACCTGCCCTTTCGAGATCAGTCCTTCGATGCCATTTTGACCGGTTTTTGCATGAGAAATGTTTCCAATCTTGATCAAGCCTTAAGTGAAATCTACCGCTTACTCAAACCCGGCGGAAAGATGGCTTGCCTCGATTTTTCAACCCCGGTTTTCCGCCCCTTCCGAAAAATATACGATTTTTACTCCTTTTCCCTACTGCCCAAAATCGGCACATGGGTCTCCAGAGATAAAACAGGCATCTATCAATACCTGCCCGACTCCATCCGAAAATTCCCTAACCAAAAGACCTTCAGAAAACAAATTACAAACATCGGTTTTCAAAACGCCAACTACCAAAACCTAGCGGGCGGCATCGTTGCTATTCATACCGGCACTCGGTAGCAGCGCGACATCGGCAAGATATTGCATCGCCGTCTTCTCTCTTATTTTTGAGATTGTATCTATTTCCAAAGGAAAGTAGAGATGCCCTATCAACAAAAAATAAAAAATTCAGCCATTCTCTATATTGAAGATGATGCGATTACAAGAGTGCAATTATCACAGTATTTGAGATCACAATGCAAAGTGCTCTATACCGCTGAAGATGGAGAAGAAGGGCTTGAATGTTATAAAAAATTTGAACCGGATATTGTTGTCACTGATATTGAGATGCCTAAATTAAATGGCTTGATGATGATCAATGAAATCAGGAAAATATCATTATCTACCCAGATCATTATTATTACGGCCTATAAAAAACCACAATATTTACTGGAGGCGGTTAACCAACAGTTGGTTCAATACCTCATCAAGCCAATAAGCCTTGAAAAAATTACCGCCGTTTTAACGTTTGCCGAAAATTTTATGGATGGCAAACTTGAAACCAAAAAAGTCATTGGTAATGGCTTGTGCTACGACACCTACTCAAAAGAATTAACGGATAAAAGTAGAACTATTAATTTATCAAAACATGAGAGAGCTTTAATCGAACTACTCATAAAAAAACACCCCTCACCTGCTTCATATG
>JAADHI010000052.1 GCA_013151935.1 Candidatus Manganitrophaceae bacterium | reverse complement strand
ACCAGGTCTCCATTGGACAAACCGATGCCAGCAAGTGGCGCCGATCCAACGACTGAATTAGTCGCGGTCGCGGTTACGCCGGTCTCGTCGGAAACACTATTGATGGCCGTTACCTTCGCTGTAGCACTCGAAGCGCTCACTCCATTTGCGCTGGTTGCAGCGGAAACACCGACCTCTACACTATTGACCAAAAAACCGTCTCCGTCGAAGGCGTTACCGTCCACTGCGGTACTGGTCGCCTGAAAAGCACCCAGAATATTCGTGGTCGCACCTGTAATGCCGAAAGAAATGATCTGATTGGCATTGGCCCCCACCTGAAACTGAGAGGAAGAAAATGTCCCGTCTAAGATGTTCTGACCGTTAAACTGGGTGGTTTGCGCAATCCGGTTGATTTCAGCCAACAACTGGGATGACTCCGCGTTTAGTGCAGCACGATCTGATGCCGAGTTGGTCGAGTTTGCCGATTGCACGGCCAGCTCTCGAATACGTTGAAGGGCGTTTCCAGATTCAGCCAGCGCCCCTTCTGCGGTTTGTGATAGGGAAATTCCATCATTGGCATTTCTTACGGCCTGGTTCAAACCCCGAATCTGTGTGGTAAACCGGGTGGAAATGGCCAGACCCGCGGCGTCATCCTTCGCGCTGTTGATACGAAGACCGGAAGAGAGACGCTGCAAAGCAACGGATAAGCGGCTCTGAGAACCCGTGAGGTTCCTCTGGGCATTTAAAGAAGCCACATTGGTGTTAATAACAAGTGCCATAGTACTATCCTCCTTGATTTTAAGTGATGGGCATCCTTGCCCGAATGGGAGATCGACCGTAGCCTTCTCCTCGCTTCACTGAGTCTTATCGGAGGATTGAGAAAGAAACTTTAGGTTTTTTGTAAAAAAAGCGGGGTTTGGTGGGAATAATTAGAGTGGGTCAGAATGATCTGCTTGCCGATGCGATTCTCTAGATTAATGTAAATCGGAGCCATAAAATTTGCGGTGAAACGCTTGGGGTCATCCCGAGGAATCGTAACAAGGACGAGTATCACTAATGACTTCGGATCATCAACATTTAATAATTTTATTTCTTCCTCTGGATAATCCGGGTGGTAATCCGCTTTAAAAAGCAAGGGATCTGTCACCACAAAGGCAAGCGCCGGGTCTTTAAAAGCCTGAAGCCAATAAAAAGGACTGTCGTTTCCGGGTGGAATGAGGGCATATTCTTTAATGCCTTGAAAGCCCGGAATTCCTTTGGGAAAAGTGAGCAAGGAATCAGGATTAACCAACAGTTTCCCCAATTTAACGCTATCAATTTCAATGCTCATTTTCTTTATCCCTCAAAAAGAAACCTGGATTGCTTTTTTTAACATCTTTAAACATTGCTCTCATCAGATCCGTCTGTAGTGCATCCGGTAATATCTGTGCAGCCTCTTGATTTTCCGCGAGAATTTTTTGGAGCAACTCATCTCTATAAATCGAAATCCCCAGGGGCGCCTCCACCCCAATCTTGACTTGGCTGCCCTTCACTTCAATAATCACAACACGGATTTCATCCCCAATAGAAATAGCTTCCCCCGCTTTTCGTCTTAAAATCAGCAAGCAACATCCCTCCTTTCTTCTTGAAACCCTTCCTGATGCAATTGCGGGAACCGTTCACAGAGTTCACTTTCACAAAGGGCATCCAAGTCGTGCGATGCAATAGTCCTGCCAAATAAGAAATAACACTAGGGATGCAAAATAAGACGAGATAACACAGATAGAAGTAAGAACATCAATAAATATTGATAAAAATTTAAACTAAAATCATTTTTAAATAAACGGATTGAATTCAACAACCAAAGTCATTCGTCAAAATCATGACGAAGAAACAAAATCACTGTGACTTGGCTTAATTTTTCCCTATTTTTTGATGATCATGCAAAGAAGGTCTCCCACATATAGTATGCCATTAGGACAAAAGACCTATAAAATCCCCAACGACTAGGTCTTTTCCTTTATTGAAGAAACCGCCTCCAACACGCTATTATGAGCCGTTTTCATCCCCATAGGTTTTTTTGCTGATCTGGAGTGCATCAGATGCTGAATGCAGCACCGCCAATCAATTACATCCCGATCTTTATTTTTATCCTTATCTCCCTTGCTTTTGGTATCGGCACACTCGCGCTCAGCTATCTAGTACAAGTTCGTATCAATAACCCCGAAAAGCTTTCTGCTTACGAATGTGGCAGCGAACCTATTTCCGATGCCAGAACCCCTATTCCCGCCCGCTACTACATCATTGCAATGCTCTTCGTTATTTTTGATGTGGAGGTTGCCTTTCTCTATCCCTGGGCTGTTGTTTTTAATAAGATTGGGCTTTTTGGCTTGATTGAGATGATTATATTTATCGCACTCTTTATCGTTGCTTACATCTACGCTTGGAAAAAAGGAGGTCTTGAATGGGACTGACACTGACGGGAAAATTCGAGGCCAACTTTGTCACCATGAAACTGGATCATGCCGTCAATTGGGCCAGAAAAGGTTCTCTTTGGCCCATGGTTTTTGGTCTCGCTTGTTGCGCCATTGAAATGATCGCAGCCGTGGCCTCTCGTTATGACATGGATCGCTTCGGCGCAGGCATCTTTCGCGGCTCGCCCCGGCAATCCGATCTCATTATCATCGCAGGCACCGTTTGCCGCCGCATGGCCCCTGTCATTCGTAAGGTTTACGAACAAATGCCCGAACCCCGTTACGTCATCGCAATGGGTTCTTGTGCAACATCCGGCAATATTTATGATTCCTATCCTGTGGTGCAAGGTGTTGACCGCTTTATTCCTGTTGATGTTTATGTACCGGGTTGTCCTCCCACCCCCGAAGCACTCTTGGAAGGTTTATTGAAACTGCAAGAACAAATCATGAAAAAGAAAGTTTTTATCAAAGCATGAAAAGAGCCAAACCTTTCAGAGTCCCCCGGTGGATGGACGACGGTAAAGATCACACGATTTCGCAGAAAATCCGTGCGGAATTTCCAGCGTTCTATATTGGCGCAACCCTCTACAGAGGAGATCTTTCGATTCACTTAAAACGCGAAGGCATCGTCCCTATTTGCACTTTTCTAAAAGAAAACCCGGCGCTCGACTTCGACTACCCCGTGCATATCAGCTCCGTGGACTTTCCAAAAGAAGCCGAACGTTTTGAAGTGGTTTATGAGTTTTTTTCCATTCGCAAAAAACATCAGGTACGGCTCAAAACCCGTGTCCCTGAAGACGACTGTGAAATTGAATCTGTCACGTCCATTTGGCCTGGTGCAAATTATTTGGAACGAGAGGTGTACGACATGATGGGGATTCGTTTTCTAAATCACCCGGAACTCAAACGTATTCTCTTACCGGATGACTATGATGAAGGGTATCCGCTTCGAAAAGATTTTCCGATTCAGGGACGCGGCTGGCGCGACACCTTTGATTTTCCCGTTTAAGGATCACTTGTAAATAAAATGGCGACAGAAAACCCACCGACAAAAGAACGAAATCCCCACCTGCCACTGCTCCGCACTGAAGAACTCCTGCTGAATTTGGGGCCACAGCATCCTTCAACCCATGGTGTACTCAAGGTCATTCTCTCCCTCGAAGGAGAAAAAATTATTAAATCAGAGCCGGTCTTGGGTTTTCTACATCGGGGTGTTGAGAAAATTGCGGAAAATATTACCTACAACCAATTTATTCCGCACACCGACCGCCTCGATTATGTCTGCGCCATGTACAACAATTTTGCTTATGTGCGTGCCATCGAAAAGCTGCTTAACATTACAGTCCCCGAACGTGCCGAATATTTAAGAACCATCGTCGCAGAGGTGCAGCGCATCATTGGACACCTCTTTTGGCTGGGCACACAAGCCCTCGACATTGGCGCAATGACGGTCTTCTTCTATACCTTTCGAGAACGTGAAGTCCTGCTGGATATTTTTGTGGATTTGTGCGGTGCACGTTTGACGACCTCTTGGTATCGTGTGGGGGGTGTTGAACGGGATTTTGATGAAAAAATTATTGCTGACATTTATCGCTTCATCGAAAGCTTCCACGAAAAAATTGCAGAATATGACACTTTGCTCATCAATAACCGTATCTGGCTGGCCCGCACAAAAAACATCGCTGTTATTTCAGGAGAGGATGCCATTGCTTATGGGCTCTCCGGCTCAACCCTCCGTGGCTCCGGCGTGGACTATGACCTCAGAAAAGTCGCCCCCTACGGTGCTTACGATAAAGTCGAATGGACCGTGCCCTTGGGGAAAAAAGGCGACACCTACGACCGATATTGGGTCCGTATGGAGGAGATGAAAGAGAGTAGTAAGATTGTCAAACAATGCCTCGATCAGCTTCCGGAAGGCCCTTACAAAGCCTACCTGCCCAAGTACGTTGCGCCTGATAAAGAACGGGTTTTTACGGACATGGAAAGCATGATCTATCAATTTAAACTCTATTCCGACGGCTTTGATGCCCCCCCCGGAGACATCTACTGTGGCACAGAGGCTCACAAAGGCGAGCTTGGATTTTACATTGTGAGTCAAGGGGGTGGAAAACCTTATCGTCTTAAAATCCGTGCCCCTTCTTTTGTGCACATGGGGGCCTTTGATTTTATGGCCAAGGGTTATATGATCGCCGACATTATTACCATTTTTGGAACCTATGACATTGTCATGGGAGAATGTGATCGATAAACCATGAGCAGCGTAAATAAACAAAATGCATCGCCCGATCGTAAAGTTGAACTCATCGACATCGTCATTGATGGGAAAACGGTTCAGGCGGAAGAAGGCTCATCTCTTTTTAACGCGATTAAATGGACGGGCGTTGAACTGCCCGCCATGTGTTATCACTACAGCTTTTCTCCCTTTGGTTCCTGCGGGCTCTGCCTGGTTGAGGTGGAAGGCAAAAAGAACAATGTACGTGCCTGTACCGCAAAGGTCATTGAAGGCATGGTCGTCAATACACAAACCGAAAAGATGGTCGACGCTCAAAAAGCCGCCATCGAAAAACATCTCAAAACCCATCCGCTCGACTGCCCCGTATGCGACAAAGACGGCCAGTGCGAGTTGCAGGACATGGCCTACGATCTTGAAGTGTATGACATTAAAGAAGGAAAACGAAAAGTCATTCCCGAAGATACCCGGGCGGTTGCACTTGATTTTAATATGGAGCGTTGCATCCTTTGTGGTCAGTGCATCAATGTCTGTAAAGAGGTGCAATTGGTCGATGCGCTTTGTTTTTACAAAAAAGACAAAGCCAAACACGTCGGCGCACATGGGGGCGAAACACTCGACTGTGAATTTTGCGGGGACTGTCTCGCCGTCTGTCCCGTTGGGGCCATCGTCAATAAATTTTCTAAATACACCTTCAAACCCTGGCAACTCGAAAAAACAGAAACGACTTGTGGTTTTTGCTCCGACGGCTGCACACTCACCCTTGAAACGAAGGCACGTGAGATTAAAGTCGTCACCTCCGAACTTTCCTACACTTCTAAGTTTGGTTTTGATATCGAAGCCGGTGACGGTCACGGCGGCATCTGCGTCCGCGGACGTTTTGGGTTTCAATATGTGATGAGTGATAAACGCCTCACTTTGCCCCAAGTCAAGAACAATGGGGAATTCCTTGAAATCCCCTGGTTTAAAGCCATGATCGAAATCGCGAAACGCCTAAACGACATCAAAGCGGCTTACGGTGGAGATGCGATTGCAGGTCTGATTAGTGGTCGCTGTACAAACGAATCTGTTTATTTGTTTCAACGCTTCATGCGATCGGTACTGGATACAAATAATATTGACACCGCCGCACGCTACGGGCACATGAACTCAGTGCTTGCCTTGCAGGAAACGCTTAAAATCGGCGGCGCAACCATCAGCCTTCAAGAACTCGCACTTTCAGATGCCATTTTAATGGTGGGTTCTGATTTCACAGAAACGAATCCGATTACGGCGCTTCGTGTGAAAGCCTCCATGGCCGAATATGGCGGAAAACTGATGGTCGCGCATAACACCGAGACAAAAATGCTGAAACTTGCGACACTCCCACTTCAAATCGCTGTGGGTTCTGAATCCCACTTTATTCAAGGCCTGGTCAAAGCCGTCCTTTCAAAGGGGCTGGCCGATTCAGATTTTATTGAAAAACAGCCTGCGGCCTACACCGCCCTCAAAAGCGCTGTCGCTCAAATTTCCGAAACCGTCGTTGCAGAAAAAACAGGACTTGAGTGGGAAAAAATCGAAGAAGTCGCACAAACCCTGGCCCTGTCCAAACGCGGGGTACTGCTTTGGGCGGAAGACATCGTTTCAAAAACAGGCGCGTATCAAAATGTGCAGCGTTTAATCGATCTGGCTTTACTCTGCGGCCTGTTCAGAAAAAAAGGCGCAGGTATTTTACCGGTCTGTGAAGAAAACAATGAACAGGGTGCGGTCGATATGGGTGCAGTGCCAGAATTTTTACCCGGCCAGATTCCCTTTGACTTAGAAGACGAACGACAACGTTTTGAAAGCGCCTGGCATGCCACGCTTCCCAGCGCTTCAGCAAAAAGACCCGGCTTAAGTTTGCCTGAAATCATTGAAGCGGCCCATCGGGGCGAAATAAAAGCCCTTTATCTTGTGGGGGAAAACCCGTTGGGAACCCTACCCGCCTCAATGAAAGTACGTGAAGCCTTAGAAAAAATCGATTTAATTATCTGCCAGGATCCTTTTATGAGTGAAACGGCGGAAATTGCAGACTATGTCCTGCCAGTCGCGACCTTCGCAGAAAATGAAGGCACTTACACCAATATCGTCGGAGACGTGAATCGTGTTGTCGAAGCCTTTTCTCCCAGAGACGAAGTCCGTCCCGACTGGAAAATTTTTAGCGATTTGTCAAAAAATCTGGGACACCCGATTCAATACCGTGCAGTCGAGGAAATCCGTGCTGAAATCAATACCTTGGTTCCGGGTTATTATCGGCAAGATAAAACCATGCAAATCGGCGATTTGTCCGAAGATTTTGCACGCCATGTTGCAGATCGTTACAAAACAAAGGAAAACAAAAAGACAGACACGACAGTCACACTTTCTTTACAGCAAAGCCTCTATCACTCGGGAAAACTTTCGACACATGATGAGAACTTGATGGAGATCAACAGCAAGAACTTTTTACAAATCAGTCCTGCTGATGCGGAAGCCCTTCAAGCAGAGACCGGAGATCTCATTAACATCAAATCTGCATTCGGACAGCTCGAAGTGAAAATTGAAGTGGCCGAAGCTTTGCCCAAAGGGCTGGTATGTTACCCCATTCATTTTAATGATCCGCCTGTCAAAGATTTGATGACCGTCGAAGTGGATGCCAAGAGCAAGGCCATCTATTTCAGATCCATCGCCGTCACACTTGCACGTTCAGCCTCACTGGATTTGAAAGTCATTGCATCTGAAAAAGCCCTGCAAGAGAGAGAAGAAACCGAATCATCAGCCAAAGCAGAACAAACATGAGGAAATTTCTGCACAATGTGCTTTTCATAGAAATTATGAAGGCCTTAAAATTGGTTTTTAGTCATTATTTTGTCAAAGAGGTGACGCTTCAATATCCACATGAAAAAACCCTGCTACCCAATACACAACGCGGTGCACTCTGTCTGCTGCGTTATGAAGAAACTCAGGAAGAGCGCTGTGTGGGTTGCGATCTTTGTGGTGTCGCCTGTCCTTCCGCCTGCATTACCGTGGTCAGTGAAGTCGACGAAAAAGAAGGACAGATCGTCCGACGTTATGCCAGCTCTTTTGATATTGATATTACAAAGTGTGTTTTCTGCGGTTTTTGTGTCGAAGCCTGTCCGGTGAATGCTTTAGCCATGACCAAGATGTACGAATATTCGACCATCAATAAAAGAGACCTCATCTTCGATAAAAACAAGCTTTACGATATCGGTGAAAAATTTCACGGGGAAGCAAAAGGCTATCTCGTCGCCCATAATCAAGAAAATGAGGATGAAGAAATCGTCAGCCAATATCGCTACCGTTTCCCCGCATCACGCCAAGAAGACGAGACAGAACCCGAAAAGAAAAAAGCAGCGCCAAAGCTAGAGGCCGCAGTAAAAACAAATGACTGAACTCTTATTTTTTCTCTATTTTGCGGTAATGACCATTGTGTCTTCTGTTTTGACTGTTGGATTAAGAAGCCCCGTTTATTGTGCACTCGCACTGCTTTCGACCTTGCTGCATGTGGCGGGTTTATTTGTACTGCTCCATGCAGAATTTGTCGCAGCATTACAAGTCATTGTCTATGCGGGTGCGGTACTCGTTTTGTACATTTTTGTGATCATGTTGCTGGATTTAAAAACCGTAGAAAAATTTTTACACAAACAAGTTGGCATTGCTATTTTTTTTGGTGTGGTTTTAATTTTTGAAATCTTAATTGGACTCTTTCAATCGCCCTTATTTTCTTCTGCACCCAAGGTCATTGCCCAGGCGGAAGCCCCGATAGGCAATACAGCCGAAGTCGGGATAGCGCTTTTCACCAAATATCTCTTGCCTTTTGAAATCGTTGGTATTATTTTGCTCGGTGCGGTCATTGGGGCTTTGGTTCTCGCAAAAAAGGTGCCCGCATCTTAAAGATAAATTTATGATTCCTTTGTCTTATTACATTACAGTTTCCACAGTTATGTTTGTCATCGGATTGGTGGGGGTACTGATCCGAAGAAATTTTTTGATTATCCTTTTTTCCATTGAGTTGATGTTAAATGCGGCCAATATCAACTTAATTGCCTTTTCTCGTCATTACGGAGAGATTGATGGGCAAGTGATATCGCTCTTTATTATTACCATCGCTGCAGCAGAAGCCGCCATTGGTTTGGCCATTATCATCGTACTCTTTCGGAAAAAAGCCATCACTAATGTTGATGAACTGAACTTAATGAAATGGTAATAACAATTATCGCTAACAATATATTTTGGATTAGGTAGAAAATTAGCGTGGAAGCAGTAGAATCAATTGTGCCCGTGTTGGCCGTATTTCTCTCAATGCTTGCGGCAGGGGTGGTGCTAAAGTTTGACAAAACGCCCAATATCCGAGATGGCATCTCCGTTGGTGCAGGCGTACTCACCTTTTTCACCGTTATTTCAATGGCACCTGCTGTGCTTGCAGGAACGACCTTTAAATACACGCTATTTACCTTTGTCCCTGGTCTTGAAATCGCTTTTATGGCGGACGCTCTCGGCCTCATTTTTGCGACGGTCGCCTCTTTTCTTTGGATCATCACCTCCTGTTATTCCATCGGCTACATGCGAACGGCCAAAGAAAAAAATCAGACGCGATTTTCTTCCTGTTTTGCAGTCAGTGTCTCTTCAGCACTTGCGATTGCTTTTTCGGGAAATTTGCTGACCCTTTTTATTTTTTATGAAATCCTTAGTTTTGCAACCTTCCCTCTGGTGAATCACAAAGGAACTCAGACCTCTTTTGAGGGCGCAAAAAAGTATATGATCTATCTTTTTGGCACCTCAAAAACCTTCTTTTTAGCCGCACTGATCATCACTTACAACATCGCAGGCACACTGGATTTTGCACCCGGCGGTCTCTTTGCAGGACAAGGGTCTCCCATGATTTTGACAGTGACCTACGTGCTGTTTATTGCAGGGATCGCAAAAGCGGGCATCATGCCTTTTCATGCCTGGCTACCCGCCGCAATGGTCGCACCCACACCCGTGAGTGCCTTATTACACGCCGTGGCCGTTGTAAAAGTAGGTGTCTTTTCTGTCTTGCGGATTATTTTTCACGTCTTTGGTGTGGATCTCATGCAGTCACTGAATTTGGGGATTCCAACGGCTTATTTTGTGTCATTCACCATTATCACGGCTTCAATTTATGCACTCACACGAGACAATCTCAAGGCACGATTGGCCTATTCTACCGTGAGTCAGCTCTCATACATCATCCTGGGTGCGGCTTTATTGACGCCGAATAGCATGACAGGCAGTGTCATTCATATTGCAAACCACGCTTTTTCTAAAATCACCCTGTTTTTTTGTGCGGGTTCGATTTATGTGGCAACACATAAAATTAAAATTAGCGAGCTCAACGGCATTGGACGCAAAATGCCTTGGACAATGACGGCCTTTGCCATCGGAACCTTAAGCATGATCGGTGTGCCACCCGCTGCAGGTTTTATCACAAAGTGGTACCTGGCCCTCGGCGCCATTGAAGCCGGAGAAATTCTGATCCTTTTTGTCCTCCTCACAAGTACGGTACTCAACGCCGCCTATTTCGTACCCATCATCTATAAAGCCTTCTTCCACAAACCGGAAAATCGGGCAGCAGATGCAGAGGGCAATTATGGGATCCACCATGATGACATCCAAGAAGCCCCTTATTTTGTGGTCGTACCACTCGTCGTCACTGCAACCCTCTCCCTCTTAATTGGTCTTTTTCCAAGTTATTTCTTGGCTTTAGCCAAGGGGGTGATTCAATGACCTGGTTTCATCCCGCACTCTTCTTTTTTATCGCCGCTGTCGCATTGCCCTTTTTAGATGGCATGAAACGCAAAGTTGTGCTGCTCGGCGCGCCCATGCTTTCTTTGCTGCCGCTTTATTACACCCCAAAGGGCATACACGGGGCTATTTCACTCATGGGTCAAGAACTCATTTTTGGCCGTGTGGACAACCTTAGCCTTGTGTTTGCTTATATTTTTGCCATCATCGTTTTTATCGGCATGATTTATGGGTTTCATCTCAAAACCATTCGGGAACACATTGCGGCCCTCGTTTACGCAGGCGGGGCAATGGGCGCTGTTTTTGCGGGAGATCTCTTTTCGCTCTTTCTTTTTTGGGAGATTATGTCTTTCTCCTCGGTCTTCATCATTTGGTTTGGCGGCACTCCACGATCTGCAAAAGCAGGCCTGCGTTATTTACTGATCCATACTTTTGGTGGCGTCATGCTCTTGGGTGGCATCATTGTGCATGTCGTCAATACAGGAGACATCTCCTTTAATGCCATGTCCCCTGGTGGCTGGGCGGGTGGTTTAATGTTGTTTGGATTTTTGGTGAATGCGGGTGGCCCCCCGCTTCACGCTTGGCTACCCGATTCCTATCCTGAGGGCAGTGTCACCGGAACGATTTGGCTTGCAACCTTTACCACAAAGGTTGCCGTTTATGCCCTGGTGCGTGGTTTTCCGGGTGCTGAGGTTTTGATTTACATCGGCCTTTTTATGACCCTTTTTGGGGTCGGGATGACCATTCTCGAAAACGACATCCGACGCTTGCTTTCCTATCACATCATCTCCCAGGTGGGATACATGGTCGCTGCCATTGGTATCGGCACGGAATTGGCGATTAACGGCGCGGTCGCACATGCCATCAACAACATCCTATTTAAAGGTCTGCTAATGATGGGCATGGGTTCAGTCATTTACATGACGGGCAAACGAAAAGCGACGGAACTGGGGGGGCTAGGCTTGGTCATGCCTTATACGGCGGTTCTCTATATGATTGGAGGGTTTTCAATTTCAGGGGTGCCGCTCTTTAATGGTTTTGTCAGCAAAGGCATGATTATCGCGGGGGCCGCAGAAGCACATCGCCCCATCACCACCTTACTTTTGACCATGGCCGCTTCGGGAACTTTTCTTTCAACCACTTTAAAACTGCCTTTTAATGTTTTTGCCGGACGCGACAAAGAACTCAAAGTCACCGATCCGCCACCCAATATGTTGATCGGCATGGGGCTTGCGGCAATCCTCTGTTTTGTGATCGGCATCCAGCCTCACCTTTTGATCAACATGCTGCCTTATCCAGAGGTCGAATATCACACCTTTACGGCAAGTCATTTGGTCGTTCAATTTCAGATTCTTTTGACGGCGGCTTTGGCTTTTCTCTTTTTTGTCGAAAAATTACGACCCAAAGCGACCATCAGCCTTGATGTGGATTGGTTTTATCGCAAAGGGGCGACCCTCTTTATGAAATTTGCCCGGGGACCCGTTTCGCTTTGGGAAGGCTTTATCATTGAGGTCTATAAAAACGCCATCATCCGACCCACAAAATGGTTTATCGTACATTGCCGTCGCTTTGATACGGGCGTAATCGACCGTATCGTCAATGAAGTCGGTCGTGTCATTTTTGGGGGCAGTTGGATTTCAAATGTCTTTGAAAAATATGTCGTTTATGCCTTTATCAATATTGTGGGATACATGAATCATGTCGCTGCACATATTTTCAAAAAACTGCAGACGGGCTCAGTCCACAACTATGCCATGATCATCATCGTGGGTATTTTTGTGCTCGTGAACCTTTATTTACTGGTGGGCGAGCAACTGAGTACCTGGATGCTTGCCATTGGCTAGAAAGCGGAATCGTTGATGTTAAACACATTGGGTGAAATCCTAGCAAGTGATCAGGTCGGCTTTCCCGTTTTGAGCCTGATGATCTTTATCCCCCTTGCCGCTGCCGTGCTTATTTCTCTCATGAAAGATGAAAAACAAATCAAACAGATCGCGCTCGGCGCCACGGTCTTGTCTTTTGTTTTGTCGCTCATCCCTCTGATCCTTTTTCAAAACGGCACTTCAGACATTCAATTTGCTGAGCGCTATGCCTGGATTGCCCCCTTAGGCATTAGCTATCACGTGGGTGTTGACGGCGTAAGTATTCTCTTGGTTGTACTCACAACTTTTTTAGCCATCCTAACCCTGGGTTTCTCCTGGAAGGGCATCAATAAGTATTTCAAACAGTACATCATCTGTTTGCTCGTTTTAGAAACGACGGTCATCGGTGTTTTTTGTGCCTTGGATCTTTTTCTCTTTTTCCTTTTATGGGAAATCATGTTGATCCCCATGTATTTTTTAATCAAAACCTGGGGAGGACAACGACGTGATTACGCCTCCCTCAAGTTCGTCCTCTACACACTATTGGGCAGTGTGTTGATGTTGGTGGGTTTTGTCATTTTATACCTCAATCATTACGCGGCAACAGGCATCTACTCTTTTGATTTTTTAGATCTACTCAAAGCCCCTATAAGCCGTACAAAACAGATGTGGATTTTCACACTCATTTTTTTCGGTTTTGCCTTCAAAGTGCCGATGTTTCCTTTCCACACCTGGTTGCCCGATGCCCATGTCGAAGCCCCCACAACGGGTAGTGTTTTGCTCGCGGGAGTGCTCTTGAAGATGGGAACTTATGGTTTTGTGCGTTTTTCCTTACCGCTTTTACCTGAAGCTTCGCTCTATTTTATGCCGCTCATGTCCATTTTAGGCGTCATCGGTATCATTTATGGCGCACTGCTGGCCCTGGCACAAAATGATATGAAAAAACTGATTGCCTATTCCTCAATCAGCCATTTGGGTTTTGTCATTTTGGGAATTTTTGCTTTAAATGCCAACGGTATTCAGGGTGGCATGATTCAGATGATCAATCACGGCATCTCCACTTCAGGACTCTTTTTTGTGGTTGGTTTTCTCTACAACCGCCGCCACACCCGTGAGATTTCAGAATACGGCGGACTCGCAAAACAAGTCCCGATTCTGGCCGGATTTTATTTAGTCATCACCCTGTCTTCACTGGCCTTTCCAGGAACAAACGGCTTTGTAGGAGAATTGCTCATTTTGATTGGCGCAATGGAGAATTCCTGGCAACTGGCTGCCCCCGCCTTCATCGGGGTCTTGCTTGCGGGGGCCTACCTGCTCTGGCTCTATCAGCGCCTCATGATGGGTGAACTCAACAATCCCAAGAATAAAAATCTACTCGACTTGGATCGCATTGAGATTGGCATTTGCACCGCGCTTGTGGTCGTGATTCTTTGGATGGGGATTTATCCCTTTCCCTTTTTAAAAATGATGGATGGTTCCATACAATTTATTACGGATCGACTGGACACGAGTGCGGCAGCCCTCACTGAAAACAGTCTGCCGGGCATCTCATCCAAACTGGTATTCAAAAAGTAAGGAGCAGCAGCACTTGCAAGCAAAATATACAGCGATTTTCAAACAAGATGCCGCAGACATCTGTTTTAAGGATAAAACATGATCAGCAATTACCTCTTATTGATTATCCTTTTTGCCCCTTTTCTGGGTGCGACAGTTCTATTTTTTATCCCCAACACACAAAAGGATGTCGTTCGAAGTATTACTGTATTTTTTAGCGGCGTCTCTTTATTGGCCTCACTTTTTCTTTTTTATAGCTTCGATATCTCTCAGGGGGGATATCAATTTATCAGTCGTACTGTTTGGTCTGAAACACTCGGCATCTCGTTTTATTTAGGCGTAGATGGTATCGGAGCCCCGATGGTCTTGGCCTCCGCCCTACTGATGTTTTGCGGGGTTTTTGTTTCTTGGGATGTTAAAGACCGCCTCAAAGAATTTTATATCAATCTTTTGATCCTGGGCTCTGCGACCATGGGTGTTTATATGTCGCTGGATCTCTTTTTCCTCTTTTTCTTCTACGAACTCTCTGTAATTCCCATGTATCTTTTCCTGATTATGTGGGGACGGCATACAAAGGGTTACAAAGATATGAAGGGGCATATTGACATGTCCGGGGAAGAAAAACGCAACTCAGTTGCTTTTTTCTTGAATTTCAACAAAAACAGCAAAGAATACGCGGCGATGAAATTGACGCTGTATCTCTCACTCGGCGCAGTTGTGGCGCTGCTGGGCATCCTATACATCTATGTCCAAAGTGGTTTAAATACCTTCGATCTCATCGCCATTGCAGAAAAAGGCAATCTTTCATTGGAGGTCAAAGAAATTGCCTTCATCCTGATTTTTATCGGCTTTGCCCCCATCGCTGCCATTTTCCCCTTTCATTCCTGGTCTCCTGTGGGTTATGCCGCAGCCCCACCTGCAGCAAGTATGATGCATGCGGGCGTGCTAAAAAAGCTGGGACACTTCACCATCATCCGTATTTGTTTCTATCTGTTTCCAGAAGCCACAACCAAATGGATGCCGCTTATCGCCATTCTCTGTGTCATTAACATCGTCTATGGTGGACTGGTCGCTTTTCTGCAAAAAGACACCAAGTTTGTCATCGGCTATTCCTCTGTGGGACACATGGGCTACATCTTTCTAGGTCTGGCCTCCCTCAATACCATTGGCCTCACCGGAGCGGTCTTCTTTCTATATGCCGATGCAATGGCGATGGGGCTACTTTTTGCGCTCGCAGGTTTTATCTATTACCAGACCAATACCTTGGACATCCCCTCTCTTGGCGGACTCGTGCATAAAATGCCCTTTGTCACCCTCTGTTTTGTTGTGGGCGGAGCGGCCTCCTTTGGGCTACCTGGTGGCATGAATTTTGTGGGAGAAGTCATGGTTTTTATGGGTGCTTGGGAAGTCTATCCGATTCAAACCATCATCGCAGCCTTGGCGGTCGTCATTACCTGGGCCTACTATTTTAGAATGACACGCACCATGTTTTTTGGGAAACTCAATCCCGCCCTGCCAGACATCAGGGATGCACGCACCTGGTATGAACGCCTCCCGCTCGTACTTCTGGTTTTTTTCACGCTCTTTTTTGGCATCTTTCCCGGAAGATTTATCAGCGTCATTGAAAAAGGCGTCACCCCCATTTTAGCCCGATTTGACCGCAGTGCTGAAAATTCCGCCGCGCAAAAAACGGCGTTGACCGTAAAAACTGGAGATGAGACCTCAAAATGACACCTGAGATTATGAGTTTTTCGGATCTAAATCTGAAACTGATTGCACCAGAGCTTTGGATGACCCTGCTCGCTTGTGTTGTACTGATGATGGATGTCTTCTGTCCAAAACTGTCAAAACCCAAACTCGCCTATTTTTCCGCAGCAGGAATGGGCTTAATCACCCTCCTGATCATCAGCTACGGGATTGATGGCGTCGGTGGCACCTCATTTAGTGGGATGTTTGTGCTCGACCCCTTGGCGATTTTTTTCAAAGTTTTCATCCTGCTTTCCACGATTTTGATGATTTTAGCCTCCATTGACGCCATGGAAAAGATTCCCTACTTCCGGGGCGAATATTATTTCCTCTTACTTTTTTCTGCACTCGGCATGATGTTCATGGTCTCTGCAAACGACTTTTTATCCCTTTTTATTACACTGGAATTTTCGACCTTTGGATTTTATATTCTCGTCGCTTATTTGCGAGACAACCTAAAGTCCAATGAAGCAGCCATAAAATTCTTTATCTTGGGTGCGCTTTCAGCCGCCTTAATTGCTTATGGAATCTCACTGGTTTATGGGGAAGCCGGCACGCTTCTTTTTGATAAAATTGCGGCCAATCCGCCCACATCTTCCATTGGACTCACCATCGGTCTGCTCTTCATCTTTATTGGCATTGGCTATAAACTGGGCGCTGTCCCCTTTCATGTCTGGGTGCCAGACGTTTATCAAGGTGCGCCCACAACAGTCACTGCCTATCTTTCTGTTGTCCCAAAGGCTGCGACGTTTGCAATTTTCTTACGTGTTGTTTTTGGGACTTTTTTGGAACTGAAAACTGACTGGCAATGGATGATTGTTTCCATTGCCGTCTTATCCATGACCTATGGCAATATCACGGCCATCGCCCAAAAAAATATGAAACGGCTCTTGGCCTATTCCGGGATTTCGCATATTGGCACACTGCTCATCGGTATGGCCGCAGGCACAGCCATGGGAGTGGAATCTATTCTTTTTTATATCCTGACCTATCTTTTTGCCAACATCGGAGCCTTCGTCGTCGTCATCATTTTTCAAAATCTGACTGACAAAGATGAGATTGAAGATTTTACAGGACTCAATCGCCGCTCTCCATTGATGGCCTTTGCCATGTTGATTTTTTTACTTTCTTTAGCGGGTGTCCCCCCGCTTGCAGGATTTATCGGAAAAGTTTATGTGCTTGCCGCCGCCATGCATCAAGGTCTCATTTTTATCGTCGTCGTTGCCCTGATCAACATGGTCATTTCATTTTATTATTATCTCATCATTGTCAAAAAGATTTACTCTGTCGAACCCAAAGAATACACCCCCATTCATATTTCAACACCGCTTAAAGTGGCCCTTTATATCAGCATCGCAGGTGTCATTCTATTGGGTATCTGGCCCAACCCCTTTATCGAAGCCTCCGTCACCGCCACTTCCGTTTTTACAAATCTAATGCCCAAATAGTTCAATAAACATCCATTACGTTTTTGCTTTCTTCAAGTGCTTTATTTTTTCTTCAATGGCTTCAATAATCGTAGATTTCATTGTCGTAAATATCTCTAGATGACCTCCCTTAAATTCTGAAAATATCACGTCGGCCCTACTTTTCTTCAAGAGAGCGACCGCTTCTTTCCCACCATTGATTGAAACGACCGAATCACTCATCCCATGAAAAGCAATGACTTCGGCACCAATACGAATGGCTCCATCTCCAAGAAGATTTTTTGATAAACGACCCGACACGGGGAAAATATAAGCATAACGATCACCATGTTTTACGGCTTGATAATAGGCCATCATGCCCCCACCGGAAAAACCGAATAAAATCGGTCTGCCCAGGGTCGGGTATTTGAGCGCAAGCGCGTCAACAGCCTCAGTGAATGCTTTCCCATATTGACTAAAATCATCAGAACTCCAAGGCCATGCATTGCCACGAGCATGGGAAGATCATCAGCTCGACCGGCATTCCCTGAGTATTTTACGACGTATTTGAAACGGATTTCATGACTTGAAACACGAATACTCGGGTCTGTAAACCACCACTGTGCAAAAACTAAAATAAGAATAAGGAGAAGTATTTTTTTCATGTTCACCCATCAACTCATATCATGAACTGCTATCAGGATAAATCACTCAAAAAATTAAGAACACAAGACAAAAAGAAAAAAAGATCTCACAAGATACACTGCATTATAATAACAATAAATATTTTGAAAGACTTATTTTTTAGACCCCAATGAGGAGATCAACATAAAAATGAATCCCACACATCAAAACAACGGACTTGAGGCCCTTCATTTTGATAATCGATTTACTCAAGAGCTTCCCGCTGATCCTGAATCTGAAAACTATCGTCGCGAGGTCACCGGAGCCCTCTATTCACATCTTAAACCCACAAAGGTGTGCCAACCGACCTTGATTTCCCATTCACGAGAAATGGCAGAAACACTGGGCCTCACACCCGAGGACTGTAGATCCGAAACCTTTTTGAACACCTTTTCTGGCAATCAGCTTTTATCCGACATGAACCCTTATGCCACCTGTTACGGCGGGCATCAATTTGGCAACTGGGCCGGACAATTGGGTGACGGCCGCGCCATCAATCTGGGAGAAGTGCTCAATCAAAAAAACGAACGCTGGGCCTTACAGCTCAAAGGCGCAGGCCCCACACCCTACTCACGCAGCGCCGATGGTCTGGCCGTACTCCGCTCATCCATTCGGGAGTTTCTGTGCAGTGAGGCCATGTTTCATCTCGGTGTGCCCACCACACGCGCCTTAAGTCTCATCACAACAGGAGAAATGGTTCTACGAGACATGTTTTATGATGGACATCCAAAAAAAGAACCCGGTGCAATTGTTTGCCGCGTCGCCCCTTCAT
>JAADHI010000129.1 GCA_013151935.1 Candidatus Manganitrophaceae bacterium | reverse complement strand
TGACCCTGTGACACCAACCATCGTGGCACATGCGGGTGATCCTGTCCGGATTCATGTCTTTGGTGCTTTCAACGAGCAGAACCAGATGTTCTCACTTGAAGGACACCAATGGCCATTAAAAATCAATATGCCCGGTGCGGATCAGATGCACACCGAGGAATTCGGTTCCTCCGAAAACCTTGATGTCTTTGTTCGTGCAGCGGGTGGCCCAACCCAACTGCCAGGTATTTATCTCTGGCAGAATCACCGTTTGCCTTACACGGCGGCGGGACAGTGGGGCTATTTCAAGGTTCTTCCAGCTGGTAGTCAATCGATTCTTCCACTCAATTCCGGTGGCGGAATGGGTGGTCGAACAGCAGAAGCGCCGACAGAAAAAGCACCTGAGGTATTGTCTGGTGGCAGCAGTGCCCCTGGCCCTCTCTCAATGCTTGATAAATAAGAACGTGTAGTGGGTCATCTGTCGGGGCAGGGGAATGTGCTTATCCTCTGCCCCGACTTTTTTTAGGGGGAGACTTAGGTGAAAAAAATATGTCGATTTGGCTTCATCCTTTTTATTATTGGAATTGCGGGAATGATTTCATCTCCCACAATTTCAGAAGCTTATGAGGAGATTGATGTATCGAATGGCGGATCGATTTCAGGGACAATCACGATAGAAGGACAGCTTCCGACACCGAGAGTTTTTGCACTCATTCAATTTCCCTTTGGGCCCTTTTGTAAAAAGATTTCAGATGGAGAAGGAAACGTCCGTCTTAAGGAATACGTTGTTAATAAAGAGAATAACGGATTGTGGGAAGCCGTCGTATCAATTAGAGATATTAGCAAGGGGAAACCTTATCGTCCCACTGTTGCAGACTTCGTTGCAGTGGACTGTATGTTTCATCCGGCAGACGTTGCTGATGCCGAGCAGTTTGTGCTTGGAGACGATGGCAAACTGCGGCATCAACATCCAAATGTCGCCATCCTTCACAATCATCAACGTATGAACATGATTAACAGGGACCCGGTTGTACACAACATCCAGGTTTATCAGAATGAAAAAGGAAATATTTTACTCAATTCGCCACTGCCTATTTCGGATAAACCACGTGGTGGTGTTTTAAATTTTAAGCGTGGGCGTCGTATTTCGCAGATGATTTGCGGTATGCATGAATTTATGCAGAGTTGGGGGTTTGTGGTGAGAAACCCCTATTACGCGAAGACTGAGAAAGATGGTTCGTACAGAATTGATGGCATTCCGCCAGGGACTTACGAAGTCAGTATTTGGCATCCACATTCGAAGATTTACAATAAGACGGTGACAGTGAAGGCGAGTAAAAGTAGTCGGATGGACTTTGTTTTTAACGCGAGTTTGATTAGACGACCTGCCTACGAATCTCAAGAGCAAACACGTTTAGATACAGCGACTCCAAAAGATCATATTTTACAAGAAGGCGATGACCGAATCCTGATTGGTGGCGAATAGTTTTATAATCTGAAATTGAATTGTTATTTTTTTATGTTGCATGAATCAAAGGTGGAGGTGGCCTAAGGATAGCATTTTTTAGCGACACGGTGTCTAATGCAGTTTTTAAATTCAAGGAGGATTTATGTTTGTTTTAATCGTGACTTGGATTCATGTGATTGCGGCGATGCTATGGGTGGGTGGAATGCTTTTCTTTTCCCTGGTGCTTGTCCCCTGTCTAAAACCTGGTCTCAGCGAGGCATTGAGGTCTGATTTGATGAGTCGGGTAGGGCTTCGGTTTCGCGTCGTGGGTTGGATTTCTATTGTGGTGCTGCTAACAACAGGGTTTCTGCGTTTGTATCAAGAGGGCCAAGCCTTGACGGCCTATGGTACAGCATTTCAGGTGAAGCTTTTCCTCGTTTTTGTCATGGTCTCATTGACCTTGGTGCATGATTTGGTGCTCGGGCCTAAGTCGATTGCCTTGAGCCGTTCGATGGGGCGCTCAGGTCCCTTTCAAAAAAAGGTGCGCTTGGTGGCGCGCTTTAATCTGTTGATTGCTTTGCTCATTGTTTTCGCTGCGGTTTCTTTTGTCCGGGGTTTTTAATTCGTAGAATAGATCTTTTTTTCGACTCATATTTTTAGGGTGGAGCAGATGGATCATAAATTAGACTACCGCCATTCCGAAATAAAAAATCAAGATCCCATTAAAACATTAAAAATCGAGCATCTCGAAACTATTCAGCGTTTGGAGATGATTGAACGAAGCTTGCAATACCTTGAGAGTTCGCCAAGCCGGACGGCCATGAAACGTTGTAAAATCGAGCAGTCTCGATTGCGGACTTGGGTGAACGAGCTTGAGGGGCGTATGACGCTCCATTTTCTGATGGAAGAAGAAGGGCTTTTCCCTACTTTGTCTGAATATCTTGGCAAGGAACATGGCCCGATAGAGGTACTGCTTGAGGAACACACTGAGATTAAAGCTATTTTGTCTGAGTGGAAAGATGAGGTCGGGGTATTGAGTCAGTCCTTCTTTGGTTCCGTCCGGGATGCAAGCCTACAACGGGTGCTTGATCTGGGGGATGCGGTGATGAGTAGGCTTCGTCTCCATATCAGTAAAGAAAATCAAATTATTTTTAAAATCAGTGAGGTTTCTTTGTCTGAAAAAGAAAAGAATTTTGTCGCTCAAAAACTTCAATACATCGAAAAGACCCATCTCGAAAACAGATAAGCGCTCTTTTTTTTAATTCTCCTGCCATTTACATATTCTCGCCGATTTCTCTAAATAAGAGGGAAGAATCGGCGAGAATATGAAGAAATGGTACAATAGTGGTGGGAGGTTAGGACAATGAATAAACTACATAAACTGATCACTTGCATTGGTTTAGCCGTGATCTCGGTGCTTTTTTTGATGACTTATACCATCATCGCAAAGGAGTTGCCTATTTTGGTTGATGTTTCAGAGCTCAGCGAGGCTTATGATGGCAAGCGTGTTGCTGTTATGGGCTGGGCGCGTTCCTCAGAGACATTGCGAGGACGTATGGGTTCGAATTATCTCAAGACAGAATTGGGAAAAGATGGTCAGATCGTGACCGTATTTACGATTTTTCCAGCCTACAATATTGTGAACAATCGTGTGATTGTGCAAGGTATCTACCATCATCATGGGCGCTACGGCGGCTATTTGGCAGAGCATTTTATTGATGCAGACACATTGATGCGTGATTGGGGATGAATAATTGATTTTAAATATGACGAATCAGCTTATAAACTGAGGCTGGGTACTCTTAGGGTACCCAGCCTTTTTTTATGCTTAGTGGCGTCACAAAAATGAAGTGCCGTTTTCATTAAGTCGAGAAGCGGCCATCTACTTTACCTTGCGGTCAGAAAAAGGGAGCGAGGGGTGAGCTTGTTTTTTCGCAGGGATGGGGATTTCTTCCGTTTTTCTCTTTTACCCGTTTATGATATAAAACGACTTGAGTTCGTGTTTATCGCAAGCTACAACGCTTGGCTATTTTGATCCTTTTCGTAGCCTTGAAGCAGCGTTTCCCATTTTTTTTCGAAGGAAGTGGCGGATTTATTTTCTCTCGCCAGTTTACAAAAAGAGCGATGGAGACGAGAAAGGTTTTGTTTTTTCCAGGCCTGTCCTTGTTTTTTTCGGCCTCGGTCAAAATCCAGCAAGTAAATTTGACCTGTTTGATTGATCAAAATATTGTGGGCGTTCAAATCCGCATGATAAATACCCACGTGATGAAAATGATGGATGGTTTGGCCGGCTTCAAAGAGCATCTCTTTGGTGCAGGTCTCTTTCTGAAAATGCTCGGCCAGCGATTGGCAATCGGGCAGGGTGAGTGTGAGCAGGTCTGCTGTATAGGTTCGTCCATGTTTGATGACCCGTGCGGCGACGGGTTTGGGTACGGGCAGTCCTTTTTCAAACATCAGCTTCAGAAGGTGCCATTCGGCCCAAGCACGGGTCTGTTGCAATCCCTGCCAGATATAATGATCTGTGAAAAATTTAGAAATGAATCCCCCGCGTCGATAATGACGCAGTACAAATTGATAAGACTCGTCTCTGACAAACAAAACACGGCCTCGTCCTCGGGCTTCTCCGAGGACTTTCCCTGTATCGTGCCAAGCCTTAAAGTCAAAGTGGTCGGGTGTGATTTTTTCGATGATTGTCGGGTCATATAAAAAATGCTGATTTCCAATCCCTTGATACGCAGGGCTCATCAAAGACCACTCCCTTTGAGCTCAGCACCCGATTCTATTTGTATCCTACGGTTTTCCGCTTTGGGGGATGTTTGCCATATGCTCCCAGTCATTCGTAGCTTGCAGTCCACTTGGCCCACGACCCGGCTAACTTGGGTCATTGGTAGACTCGAAGCAGAGTTGCTGGGAGATATGCCCGGTATTGAATTTGTTGTTTTCGACAAATCGACGGGATGGCTGGAGTATTTAAAGTTGCATTCCAAATTTTCGAAACGCCGGTTTGATATTTTATTACACATGCAAACCTCTATGCGGGCCAATATGGCGAGTTTGATGATTCCTGCGGATCTGCGTCTGGGTTTTGATTTTGCGCGGGCAAAAGATCATCAGGCCTTTTTTACCACAGATCGCATTGAATCGACAGCCTGTGAACATGTGATGGATGGTTTTCTTAGTTTTTTGACCACGCTCGGCATTAAAGATAAAAGTATTCAGTGGGATATCCCCGTGCCAAGTGAAGCTTTAGATGTGGCTCGAAAATACATTCCTGAAGGTCAGAAGACGCTGGTTATCAGTCCTTGTGCCAATGCACGTTTTAGAAACTTCAGAAATTGGCATGTTGAAGGGTATGCGGCCTTGGCGGATTATGGAATACAAACGCATGGTTTGCGTGTGATTTTAATGGGAGGACCGACAGCGCTTGAAAAACAATATGGCGAACAGATTTCAAAATTAGTCAAATCTCCAATTCTCAATCTCATTGGAAAAACAGGCCTAAAAGAGCTGCTTGCCCTTTTGGGACGTGCGACCGTCGTGCTTGCGCCCGATTCCGGCCCGGCACACATTGCCAATGCGGCGGGGACGCCGGTGATCGGTCTCTATGCGACAACCAATCCGAGTCGTGCCCGGGCATATTTGAGTGAAAAATGGCTGATCAACCAATACCCAGAGGCCGTTCGTGCCTTCCTCGGCAAAAGCGTCGATGAGGTACCTTGGGGGACGCGAGTCCGTAACGAGGAGGCCATGTGCCTGATCAAAATCGAAGCGGTCACGCAAAAACTTGATCAGTTGATGGCCTCCCTCTCACGGCATTAAGACAGGAGTTTATGATCCTTGAATTCGAGAATTCTCACGACAGATGCGCCGTCTTCTGTGGAGATGACACGTCGCGTCCCCGGTAGGTAACTTCCTTCAAATTGACACGGTTTTTCTGTGAAACTGTCCACATCTTTGAGTGTGCCGTCCCCGGAAAAATAAAAAACAACATATTGTGTTGTGAGGGATTTATTGTCTTCTGTAGTCATGACCTCTTCGATGTTAATCGTAAAGCGCATGCGGGGCGTGGTTCGGGAGATTTGACGAATGCGGTCGTCTTTCAGACGATAAGATGAAGACATGCCGTCCCCGTGGATGAGAATTTCTCTGCCAAGCGGATGATCGTCTGCCGGGCCAAAAGTGACCGCATGTTTGCCATCGGCGTCGTCAAAGGTGCGCCAGGCGCGATGAGAGGTAATCATACCGACTTCGTCGTCAATCCATTTTTTTAAGTTTTCTTTTCCTTCGGGTAATTCCATGTTGACGGTGATCTCACTTCTGGATTTAATCCGGACATCTCCTTTGTAAGTCACGCCGTTGTCGTTGCAGCTAAGGCTTGCGGTGAAACCAGGGAAATCTTTTTTCCAGCGTGAGGTTTTATCAAAGGCCTGATTGAGCAAAGCTTTTGCGGCTGGATCGTTTTTCACGTCTGTCTTCTCTTCTTTTTTTTCATAAAGTGCCATGTGTTACTCCTTTTTGATGATGTTAAAATGCGTTTTTTTGTTGATCTTCCGTCCTTGTTTTACGATGAAAGCTGTGGGATATGCAATGGCGTTAACATTTAAAAATTTCGTCCCAGACTTCCTCTTTAAATCCAACAAGGGCTTTGCTTTTTGTTAATACAAAAGGACGTTTGACGAGTTTCCCATTGTTGCTGAGTAAGGCAATCCCTTCTTTTATATCCATGGTTTTAATCTTTTTGCTCAATTTCATTTCTCTGTATTGAATGCCTGAGGTATTGAAGAGTAAGCGTAAATCACCCCCGAGCCGCGCCAAAGCCGTTTCCAGTTCTTTTTCTGTGGGGGGCTGGTCAACGATGGGAATTTTGTTGTAGCTGATTTTATTGGCATCAAGATATTTCAGTGCCTTTCGACAGGTGCTGCATTTTGAATATTCGTAGATTGTGACTGTGTCCATTCTTGTCCTCATCTAATTCGGCGGGATATGCCCGAGTTTTAGTGCGCCCGTGTTGAGCGCGTGATCGACTGCATTATATCTGTCGAGTTGACCCAGATCATTCCAGTAATGCTTTGTCTCGTAGCCAAAGAGTGTTTCTTTCGCACGCAGTAAGTCAATATAGGTGTCGATAATGGAGGTGTAAGGGATGTTTTCAGGAATATCACTTAATACGCAGGGCTCAATGACATGGAGTCCGGTGAACATCAGTTTTCGCGTTTGCTGGTTTTTAGTCTCAAGTTTGCCGAGAATATTGTGTATCTGATTGTTTTTATCGATTTCAATTGCACCAAAATTTGAAAAATCATTACAAGCCCTTAAAACCAGTGTGGCTAAGCCTCGTTTTTCGTGATGAAAGGATATCAGTTTGCCCAGGTCGATGTCGATTACGATGTCGCTGTTAATCACCAGAAAGGGTGCTCCCTCAAAAAAGGCTTCCGCTTTTTTGAGGCCTCCCCCCGTTCCCAGTGGCTCTCCTTGTTCTTCCGAATAAGAAATTGAGAGACCCAGTTGAGAGCCATCTCCCAGTGTGTTGATGATTTGATCGCCGCAGTGGTGGAGGTTGATGATGATCTCAGTGATGCCATGTTTCTTGAGCAAGAGCAGGGTGTATTCGATCATGGGCCGTCCTCCGACGGGTAGCAAGGGTTTGGGTGTGTGGTCGGTGAGTGGGCGTAGTCGTGTGCCAAACCCTGCGGCGAGTACCATGGCTTTCATTGCGGTTTTTCCAAAAACACGGGAATTTATTGCAGCTCCGGCACGGCTTCGGCGAGCAGATCGTAGAGGGGTTTTAGACGTTCATATTTTTGTAGGGTGTTTTTGACTTTGAGCAGGGTGGGTGTCACAAAAGGCAAGAGGTAGTCTTTGCCTTTGACTTGGTCGATGTAAATAAATCGTCCTGCGGCTTTTAGGTTACGCTGGATACTGATGAGGTCAAAAGATTCCTTAAAAAGGGCCGAATCGATTGGCAGGGCTGCACGTTTTTTCCATTCTTGAATGTAATAATCCAGCAAAGTCTCAATCATGTCATGAGATAAATCAATATAGGAATCGCGCAGCAGTGAAGCCAAATCGTATTCAGCAGGGCCCATCAGGGCATCTTGAAAATCAATCAAGCGTAAGTGCAAACCTTCAGGGCTGTCTTGCATCATGAGGTTGCGGCTATGGTAGTCGCGGTGTGTGAAATAGCTGGGTTGTGCGGAAAAATGCGCCGACAACTGAGAAAAATGGCTGCGAATGCTTGATTTTATTTCTGGGGCCAGTGGGGTCTTGTTTCGTTTTTCGATACCGTATTCTATGAAATGATCGAACTCCCACTCAAAGAGGCATTGATCATAGTGTCGTGTATGTGCGACGCACTGTCGCGCTAAAATGGGTGTTGCCTGAAGTTGAAGGGAGATCAATAAATCAATGGCATTTTTGTAATATTCACAGACCTTTTCAGGGCTTTGAATGACGCGATTCACTTCATCCGCAAAACTGAGATCCCCCAGATCTTCCAGCAGAATCCACGCTTGACCTTTATCATAAAAAAAGACCTCTGGCACGGGAATTTTACAAGCGCTCAGATATTTTTGGATGTTGATAAAGGGCAGACCGAAATGTGTGTTCGTCGTTTTCCCCGTGATTTCTTCTGAGGTCACAGCATTCTTTGTATCGCCCATTTCCATCAAAATATGGGAGTGGGTTTCAGTGTCTTTTTTCCATGAAACACGGTAATAGACGCGGTCTGAGGCATCTCCGGTCAATGCCTTGAGTTGTAGGGATATTATGGGTGTTTTAAAGGTTTCTTGGAGTTTTTCAATGAGCCGTTCTCGCTCAATCATGGGATGCTCTTGCGACAAGAAGTCGTCCTAGTCTGGGATTGAAAAAGAGCGGGAGACGGGATTTGAACCCGCGACCAAGAGCTTGGGAAGCTCCTACGCTACCACTGCGCCACTCCCGCATATTTTTCAACAATTCTTTATAAAAAAAGCTTTCGAATGGGACTATGCCTGCAAGTCTGTGCAAGTTTTTTTTCTCGAATCTGTTTTGTGTGGCATTTAATCATTTTCATGAAGAGGCTGTCAATTGGTGCTTTGTCTCAGAGGGCCTTTATTACAGAAGTCCGTGTTTTTCTTGATTAAATCATGTCTTTATCGTAGAGTGATGCCAAAGAGGAATTCAATATGACGGGTGAAGAAAACAAGGACAATATCGTTTTTAAGAAAATATTAGTGGCAACAGATTTTTCCGATTATGCCACCCATGCGCTTGAATATGCGGAAGTGCTGGCAAAACAATTTGAAGCCGAGATTTTGCTCCTACATGTGATTGAATCCTTTACTTACAGTCTGACCGACAGTATGACTGTTATCGGGCACGATCAAGCCCTTTCCGCGACGGCAGAGGCTTTGCTTGAAAATCTTCAAAACCGCTTACAGGGTGACGGTTTTTCCGTTGAACGTGTTTTGACACACGGCACGGCTTACAAAGAGATTGTGGGTAAAGCCAAAACAATGGCCTCTGATTTAATCGTCATCGGTTCACATGGTCGCACGGGTATGGAGCAGCTTCTACTTGGCAGTGTGGCTGAAAAAGTCGTGCGGCTTGCAGATTGTCCGGTACTGACCATTCCCGCAAAGAGATAAAAAACGTGGAAGACCGTTTACAAAAAATTATTGCACAGGCGGGTCTGGCCTCCCGGCGCGAAGCTGAAACCATGATTGCCGAGGGCCGTGTCATCTTAAATGGTGCGGTTGTGACTGAGGCGGGGACAAAGGCTGACCTTGCGAAAGATCATATTCGTGTAGATGGCAAGTTGATTAAAAAACCTTCCCGCAAGGTCTATCTTATGCTCAATAAGCCAAAACGCTGTATTACAACACGCAGCGACCCGGAAGGGCGACAGACGGTGATGGATCTGATTCATGATGTGAAGGAGCGTATTTCTCCCGTAGGACGACTTGATTATGATACCGAAGGTCTCTTGCTTTTGAGCAATGATGGCGATTTGGCCAATGCCTTGATGCATCCTAAAAATGAAATTGAAAAAACATATTGGGCAAAGGTCAGGGGGCGGATGTCGGAGGCGACTTTATTGAAAGTTGCGCGCGGTGGGATCTCATTGCCAACGGGGAAGACAGCGCCCTGTAAGATTCGTCCTCTGCATAATACGAGTGAAAATGGCTGGGTCGAGTTGATTTTGCATGAGGGAAAGAAGCGCGAAATTCGCCGTGTTTTGGAGCGGGTGGGGCATCCTGTCGTAAAACTGAAACGGGTCGCCTACGCTTTTTTAAAACTTAGAGGGCTTGCCAGTGGGGCCTATCGCCACTTAACCAGCTATGAAGTCAAAAAATTGCAAGCCATTGTCCAGGGCATTCCTTTTGAACCTCCTGTGGCGAAAAAAAAAGTGTTTGTCTCTACTCATAAAAAAGCATCTTCAAAAAGAAAGAGCTTGAATTCTACTGAAAAAAGACAAGGGAGGAAATCATGAACTGTACAAAGTCATCTTTGTTTCGTGCTGTCTTGATCCTGTTTTTGTTTGTGAGCATCACCCGTTTTTATTCGTCTGATGTTCTTGCGGGAGGGTATAAAATTCCAGAACAGTCTGCAAATTCTGTGGGTTTAGGTGCGGCTTATGTTGCCAATGCGAGTGGTCCTGATTCCGCTTATTACAATCCTGCAAACATGGTTTGGAGTGATGAAGGCGCTGCGCTTGAGACGAGTTTGAACTTTATTTATTTGCCGGGGGTTGATTTTAACGGGACTTATCTCGGGGTCAGTGCTAACACCCAGTCAAGAAGTGAAAATGTTTTTTTGCCTAATGTTCATTTTATTTCCCCCAAATATGGAAATACGCGTTTGGGTTTTTCCTTGGTTTACCCCTTTGGTCTTTCAAAACGCTGGGATACATCACCCCAGAGGGTATTTTTTAAGGAATTTACACTAGAAGTGGTCGAGTTGGATATTTCGGCAGCATTTATGATAGATCCCAAACTTTCTGTGGGATGGGGAATTAGAGGGGTATTTAGCAAAGGGATTGTTAAGGGTGATGGTTCGGCGACGGTTCCTGGGCTTGGTCCTATTTCTAGGGATTTCAGGCGTGAGCTCAAAGGAGATGACTTCAGTCCTGGATACTTCGTTGCGTTATCGTACAAAGCAGCCAAGCCCTTGATGCTGTCGACGGTCTACCGCTCAAAGGTGACCCCAAATCTTGAGGGAAATGCAACGCTTTCTGCCACAGGGCCTGGAGGAGGGACTTATTCTGGCCCGACCTCGCTAGAGGTGGTGCTCCCGGCCACTTGGCAAGTCGCAGTGGCATATACGCTTCCAAAGGCTGTTTTCGAACTTGTTTACGAACGAACCTATTGGAGTGCATATCAGTCACTTGATTTTGAATACGGGAACGCTTTAAATAGTCCCGTATTGTCTGGTGTCTTTGACACACCTATTGCAAAAAACTGGAAAGATTCTGATACCTATCGTTTTGGTTTTACTTATCACTATAATGCAAAGTTTATCTGGCTGATGGGATTGGGTTATGACGAGACCCCTGTCCCGGAGAGTTCCCTGAATTTTGAATTGCCGGATTCAAATGCCGTTCTCTATTCAACGGGTTTGAGATATCAGCATGATAAAAAAATCGTATTGGCTTTGGGCTACCTTCTTTCTCAAAAAAAAGATCGAAATGTAACGAATACCAGTGTCAATGGTCGGTTTGAGTCGAATATTCATATTGTGAATGCATCCCTCGCTTATGCCTTTTAATTGAGGCTGACATTGGGGTGAATAATTTTTGGGAAACGGTCGTAAGTCCTCGAATTCACACCCTTTCCGAATTTGACTATAGATAAAAGGCTGTGCTAAAAATAGTAAATTCTGAGCTAGAGATACAGCTTGTGCTGCGCTCTTTAGGCGGTTGTTTTGTCTGAATTGCCCTGACTACCCTTGTTTTGCAACAAAATGGAGACCGTCCCATGAAAATGACCGGATCGCAAATTCTCATTGAATGTCTCAAAAAAGAAGGCGTAAGCACTCTTTTTGCTTATCCTGGCGGCGTCAATCTGCCGATTTTTGACGTACTTTATGATGAGGATGAGATTGATGTGGTGCTTTGTCGTCATGAGCAGGGTGGGGCTCATATGGCCGAAGGTTTTGCACGTGCAACGGGGAAACCGGGTGTGATCTTGGTGACCTCCGGGCCGGGTGCAACGAACACGGTGACGGCCATTGCGGATGCTGCCATGGATTCGACCCCTATTATTATTTTGACGGGGCAGGTTCCTACGCAAATGATTGGAAATGATGCCTTTCAGGAAGCCGATATGGTGGGTATTACAAGGCCTTGTACGAAGTACAACATTCTTGTGAAAGATGTGAACGACTTGGCACAAGCCATGAAAGAAGCCTTTTATATCGCAACTTCTGGTCGGCCAGGTCCTGTTTTGGTTGATTTACCCAAAGATGTGGTGCGGGCGAAGACGACTTTTAAATATCCAGATTCCGTTTATATTCGGAGCTATTCTCCGAGCCGCAAGGGCAATAAATGGCAGTTAAAACAGGCGGTTCAGGAGATTTTAAAAGCCAAAAAACCTGTGATTTATGCGGGGGGAGGCGTGCTTTCTTCTGATGCGACCCAAGAGCTGCTTACATTGGCTGAAACCGCTCGCATTCCTGTGACCAACACGCTCATGGGACTGGGTGGTTTTCCCGGAACACATCCCCTTTCGTTGGGGATGTTGGGGATGCACGGCACCTATTGGGCGAATATGGCGATACACCATTCTGATTTGATTATTGCCGTGGGTGCACGTTTTGATGACCGTGTGACCGGGCGGGTTAAGGATTTTGCCCCAAACGCACGCATTGTACACATTGATATTGATCCGACTTCGATTCATAAAGTGATTACCGCGAATATTCCGATTGTGGGCGATGCTAAGACGGTTTTGACCGAATTAAACCAATTGGTTGGTGCTTCGGGGAACGGGACGGCTGAAAAATTTAAAGACTGGTTTGAACAAATTGAGGTCTGGAGAAAAGAACACCCACTGACCTACGATCAGAGTAGTGAGATTAGCAAACCGCAATATGTGATCGATCAAATTTATCGCGTCACGAGTGGTGACGCAATAATCGCAACCGATGTGGGGCAACATCAGATGTGGGCGGCCCAGTTTTATAAATTTGACCATCCAAGAACCTTCCTGACTTCTGGTGGTTTGGGCACGATGGGTTATGGTTTGCCTGCGGCTTTAGGTGCACAAAAGGCTTTTCCTGATAAATTGGTTTTTTGCATCGCCGGTGATGGTGGCATTGTCATGAATATTCAGGAGTTGACCACGGCTGTTGAACAGAAGCTTCCCGTGAAAATTGCGATTATTAACAACCGTTATCTTGGCATGGTGCGTCAGTGGCAGCAGCTTTTTTACGATAAGCGATACTCTTCAAGTGATATTGGCATACAACCTGATTTTGTAAAATTGGCTGAGGCTTTTGGTGTGACGGGTTTACGTGCAAACGAGGCCAAGGATGTTGTGCCTGTTCTGGAGAAAGCGCTTGCGATTGATGGTCCTGTTTTGATGGATTTCCGTGTTGAACAAGAAGAAAATTGTTATCCCATGGTGCCTGCAGGTGCAGCCATCAATGAGATGGTTTTCAGTGATCCCATCGGTCCGGGACCTTCAGAAGAGATGCAAAAGGCCAAGAAGGCCGGAGGTATTTTAACGGCCTGAGTGCTTCGCACAGGAGAGGCTTGTTGGAGCTTTTGATATTTTTGATCTGAGTGGGTAAACGATGCAGCATATTGTTTCAGTTTTAGTCGAGAATAAGGCCGGTGCCCTTTCTCGTATTTCAGGGCTTTTTTCAGGAAGAGGTTTTAATATTGAGAGCCTTTCTGTTGGCCCGACGCTTGACTCTGATATCTCAACGATGACGATCGTCACCGAAGGGGATGACAGAATTATTGAGCAAATTACAAAACAACTCAATAAATTGGTGGATGTGATCAAGGTCGTTGATCTCACCGAAAAAGAATATGTCGAGCGAGAAACGGCGCTCATTAAGATCAATGCTCGTGGAGAAGATCGTGCCGAGGCCTTACGCATCGTGGATATTTTTCGTGCGCGGGTGATCGATTCGACACAAAATACTTACACCATCGAGATGACAGGAAGTGTCAAAAAAATTCAGGCGATTATCAATTTACTGAAACCACTGGGCATCAAAAGCCTGAGCCGTACCGGACGGATCGCGATTGCCCGTGGAGACATTAGGGGTGCTTCTGTCCGCGAAATGACGGAACGCCGTGGTGTTTCTGCCTGAGCAACGATGAATTGTGTGTCATATTTTGCAACAAATGAATAAATAAAAGGGGAATGGAATGAAGATCTATTACGACGCAGATGCAGATACCGCCATATTGGCTGATAAAAAGATTGCAATTATTGGATTTGGCAGCCAGGGACACGCGCATGCTTTAAATCTCAAAGAGAGCGGAATCGACGTCTTGGTCGGTTTACGCGAAGGGAAGTCTTGGGACAAAGCGGTGAATGCGGGCCTGAAGGTCATGCCTGTGGTCGATGCCGTAAAGGCTGCGGATGTCGTGATGTTACTGACGCCGGATGAGTTGACAGGTGATCTTTACAATGAATCTGTTGCCCCTCACATTAAATCGGGGGCCTCTCTTGTTTTTGCGCATGGTTTTAATATTCATTTTGGTCAGATCGTGGCTCCTAAAGATGTGAATGTATTTATGGTGGCACCAAAAGGCCCTGGACACTTGGTGCGTTCTGAATATCAAAAAGGCAGCGGTGTGCCTTCGCTCATCGCCATTCACCAAGATCCTTCGGGAAATACAAAAGAAATGGCTTTGGCCTATGCGAAGGGCATCGGTGGCACACGAGCGGGTGTGCTTCAAACCGATTTCCGAGAAGAGACGGAAACCGATCTTTTTGGGGAACAAGCCGTTTTATGCGGCGGCGTGACTTCTTTGATTACAGCGGGTTACGAAACTCTGGTCGAAGCGGGTTATTCCCCTGAAATGGCCTATTTTGAATGTCTTCATGAGGTCAAATTGATTGTCGATCTTATTTATGAGGGCGGTATTTCTAATATGCGTTATTCCATTTCAAATACGGCTGAATATGGTGATCTGACCCGTGGGCCTCGTATCGTTACGGATGAGACCAAGGCTGAGATGAAAAAAATTCTAGGTGAGATCCAAAGCGGTCGTTTTGCACGGGAGTGGATTTTGGAAAACAAAGCGAACAGGCCCGTTTTTAACGCTTTAGCAAAAAAAGGTGCGGCGCATCCCATTGAAGAGGTGGGTGGAAAACTCAGATCAATGATGCCGTGGTTGAAAAAAGGGCTTTTAGTTGATCGCGACAAAAACTAGCGGTGTGCTGGTCTTCGGGCTTTCTGTCTTTTTTTGACTCGAGGTGATAAAATTCCCAAGTAAGTTTTTATTGTTGAGCGCAGCCAGTTTCCGATTTTTGTTCTTTCAAAAAACGGAAACTGGGCTGCTTTTTTTTATTGATCAATATGGATAGAGATTTTTAATGGCAGTGGAAAACCAAGCCCCTATTGCGAAAGAAGGTTATATTTTTATTGCCATCGGTGTTGTTGCAACAGCGCTGAGTGCTGTTTTTTTGTCTCAAGGTCTGACGATCTTTTTGGCTTTGCTGAGCTTTTTTTGTTTATGGTTTTTTAGAGATCCCAAACGGAAGGTGCCACAAGATGAAGGCTTCGTCGTTTCTCCGGCGGATGGATTGATCGTGGATATCTCTTCTGTTCAGGAAGACCGTTTTTTAAAAAAACCTGCAATCAAGGTGAGTGTTTTTTTGAATGTTTTCAACGTCCATGTCAATCGTGTTCCTGTTGCGGGAAAAATTGTGGATACCTTTTATAATGCGGGTAAATTTTTGAGGGCCAATGTTCCAAAAGCGTCATTAGACAATGAGCAAAACGCCCTCTTGATTGAAATGACGAGTGGAAAACGTATTGTCTGTATTCAAATTGCGGGTTTGATTGCAAGGCGTATTGTCTGCCGGGCAAAAAAGGGAGATTTATTTGATCGAGGAGAGCGTTTTGGCTTGATCCGTTTTGGTTCTCGTACCGATATTTTTTTGCCGCCTGAGACCGAAATGCAGATCAAGGTGGGTGATAAAGTTAAAGGGGGCGAAACGGTTTTGGGGATGCTCCGATGAGGCAAAGAAGAGCGCTACGGATGCAGGAGTTACGTAGAAAAGGGATCTACATTATCCCCAATCTTTTTACCACGGGCAATCTTTTTTGTGGCGTTTTTGCGATCATGTCGGTTTTTCATACGCAGTATTTGACTGCCGCAACGGCCATTTTGGTGGGTTCTATTTTTGATGTCTTAGATGGAAAACTTGCGCGTTTGACCAATACCACCAGCCGTTTTGGTGTTGAGTACGATTCACTTTCTGATTTGGTGTCTTTTGGTATTGCACCCGGTTTGCTAGCCTATGCTTGGGCACTACAGCCTTACGGTCGTTTAGGCTGGATGGGGCTTTTCCTTTATATTGTTTGTGGTGCGCTTCGCCTGGCCCGTTTTAATGTGCAGGTTTCAAGTGTGGAGAGCACGGATTTTATTGGTCTTCCGACGCCTGCAGCAGCCATTCTTGTTGCAACGATGGTGATGTTTGACGGAAATGTTTTTGCGCTTGGAGATGCCGTTCGTCCTGCTTTAACCCTCGCCCTCATCTATCTTCTGGCGTTTCTCATGGTCAGCAATATCCGTTACCGTAGCTTTAAAGGACTCGATTTAAGAGATCGAAAACCCTTCAACGTTTTGGTGGGTTTTATCCTCGCTTTCATGGTGCTTGTTACGATTCCTTGGATCATGCTCTTTACGCTTTCTGCGCTGTATGTCTTTCTCGGCATTCTGGAAAAGCCTTTTGTTGCCCTCTACAGAAAGCTTGACGAGCAGCCTGGCGGGCGCGCAGAAGAAGCATCTGAGGATGATCTTGAAGATATTGAAGATAAGAACATCCTCGAAAAAAACTAGTCGATTTTTTCAAATAATTCACTCAAAAAGCGGATATCGAAGAGGGGTTTCCCATGGTGTCTAAAAATAAAAAGATAAAGATATTTGATACAACTTTGCGTGATGGGGAGCAATCTCCAGGCGCGACCATGAACGTTTCCGAAAAAATATTGATTGCCCGCCAGCTTGCGTGCATGGGGGTCGATATCATCGAAGCGGGTTTTGCTTTTAGTTCCGAGGGCGATTTTGAGGCCATCAAAACCATCAGCCAGGAAGTGGAAGGACCGACCATCTGTAGCCTTGCTCGGGCAAAACCTGGGGATGTGGATGTGGCCTGGAAGGCCTTGAGCGGGGGTGAAAATGTCCGTATTCACACCTTTATTTCGACCTCGGATATTCATTTGAAATATCAGTTTCGACTTACGCGGGAAGAGGCGCTTATCCGTGCTGTTGAAGCTGTTTCACAGGCAAAAAGTTATTTACAAGATGTTGAATTTTCACCGATGGATGCGACCCGGACTGATGAAAGCTATCTCTGCGAAGTCCTGGAAGCCGTTATTGCGGCAGGGGCTACGACGGTGAATATTCCAGATACGGTGGGATATACGAGTCCTGAGGAATTTTTCAGGTTAATTCAGGCGATTCGAAAACGGGTTCCTAATATTGATCAGGCCATTATTTCGGTGCATTGTCACGATGATTTGGGTCTTGCTGTGGCCAATTCACTCAGTGCCATTATGGCAGGGGCCGGACAGGTTGAGTGTGCGATTAATGGCATTGGAGAGCGAGCGGGAAACACTTCTTTAGAAGAAGTGGTGATGGCTTTGCGCATACGTCAGGATTTTTATGGATCCGACACCGATGTCGTAAGCGAGGAAATTACAAAAACAAGCAGACTGGTGAGTAAGATCACAGGCATGTCTGTTCAGCCGAATAAGGCCATTGTGGGTGCAAATGCTTTTTCGCATGAGGCGGGCATTCATCAAGACGGTTTGCTCAAAGAAAAAACGACTTACGAAATTATTTCTCCAGAGTCGGTCGGTGCGGGCAAAACGAGTATCGTCCTCGGAAAACATTCGGGGCGGCATGCGTTTAAGACCCGTTTGGAAGAGTTGGGGTATCGACCCAATGAGAAAGATTTGAATAAGGCTTTTGAACGACTCAAACAATTGGCCGATCAAAAGAAAGAAATTTTTGATGAAGATTTGGAGGCGCTGATTTCTGAGGAAATGGGACGCCCCGTCGAGCGTTATCGTCTTGTCTCTCTTCATGCTGAAAGTGGCAGTGGGATGAAACCCACGGCGACTGTCGAACTTTCCGTTGATGACACCCTGCTCAAAAAAACAGGTCACGGAGACGGGGTTGTGGATGCAGCTTATCAAACCATCGCACAAATAACAGAAACAAAAAGCCATCTCTGTGCTTACATTGTGAAGGCAATCACGGGGGGCACCGATGCCATGGGTGAAGTGTCTGTCACCATAGAAGAGTCGGGTCGCCGCGTCACGGGTCATGGTGCGGACACCGATATTATTATCGCATCGGTTTGTGCCTATTTAAGTGCATTGAATCAACTGGCTGCCGGGGAGACAAGGGCGCGTAAGGGGCAACAATAAGTCGGTCTGGTTTAGAAAAATAGAGGAAAATATGACAAATAAAATGAAGATCGCTGTCTTGCCTGGCGATGGCATTGGTAGAGAAATTATCCCGCAAGCGCTTGCTGTACTCGAAGTCATCGGTGAGCATTTTAATCATCCTTTTGAATTTGCTCAGGGTATTGTGGGGGGTGATGCGATCGACAAATTTGGAATCCCTTTACCGGAAGCCACACTGACGCTTGCGATGGATGCGGATGCGGTTTTGCTCGGTGCCGTGGGTGGTCCAAAATGGGAAGGACTCGATTATGCGATCCGTCCAGAGCGTGCACTTTTGGGACTACGCGCATCCTTAGGGCTTTTTGCAAACTTACGTCCGGCGACCTTGCATCCTATGCTGTGTGATGCCTCAACGCTTAAAAAAGAGGTGATTGAGGGGATTGATTTGATGGTCGTGCGTGAATTGACGGGTGGTATTTATTTTGGACAACCGCGTGGGATTGAAAAGGTGGGTGATGAAGAAAAAGGCTATAATACCCTGGTCTACACCACTTCTGAAATTGAGCGCATTGCGCGTGTGGCTTTTGATGTGGCCCGAAAACGAAACAAACGTGTGACATCAGTCGATAAAGCCAACGTCCTTGAGTCTACCGAATTATGGCGAAAAGTTGTGACACAGGT
>JAADHI010000103.1 GCA_013151935.1 Candidatus Manganitrophaceae bacterium | reverse complement strand
AATGGAGTGCTTGCATTTAGCGATGACCCGACTTTGGCTCCGAAGGGGGTCAAGGCAGAGGTCTGGTCGCTTTCATCGGAACAAAATATAAGCATCATTCGCCGAACGAAGAGGCTTGGAAAATTACCCCCTGAAATTGTGCCCACTAAGAGAGTAGAGGAAGATCGCCTCCAAATATCTATTCCTGTAGTCAGCCAAGGAGCCTTTGCGGTTCAACTGGTCCGTGAACTGGGCTTAGCTCAAAACATCTCTTACGAAGAAGCAGCCGAAACCTTATCGGAAATCCGCATTTCCCCGACGCTGGGTGACTGGGCCCTAGATAGGGCAATGACGCCAACGCTCACCACACGGCTTCGCACACTAAGCGTCTCGGCCACACAAATGGGATGGCTATTGATCACTCCCGAGCAAGCTCTGCTTGCTTTTGATACAGCGGCCGCCCTGACAGGACTTCCGATTCCTCAGATCACAGAAACGGAAAACAGAGACGTTTCCAATCCGCTTATCTCGGTTCTGCCCTTGGTTTATATCTCCCCTCCTCCACTCCAGATGATCTCGTCTTATCGATGGATTCCGGTTTTAAACGGTTTTTCTTTTTATGGCACCACGGTTCACGGATATTATGCCCTCCATAGGGCAGGCCTGAATGCCCATCATTTTAAAGGGTATCGATTTGCTTTTAATGGCCGCGCCATCCGACATCATTTTGTTAATCGTCTTCATGGGCGTCACAACAAGGCAAAATATGTCGCGCACCATCCGGGTCGGCATAAGGAACACCGCAGCACGGCGATATTCCCCTCTTCGCAACGAATTCATCAGCGTCAAAACATTTTGAATCTCCGCCATTCTCAAAAATCTCATCTAAAAAAGCCCCACAAGCCCCAAGATGACCTTCATTCTCTGTCCCCACACACAAAAAAACATCAGCCTCATGTATCGACCCCTCGCCATCGCCCTAGACAAAAACATATCATCACAAAGTCACATTCCCTTTCAAAGGGTCACACGAATTACAAAATCCACACCGCATCGCCACGACATGGTCGCAGGAGTGGGCATATCCGATAAGAACCGCAGATCGATAGCACATCAAGCGCCCATAGACACAGAATAAGAAAGCCCTAAACGTAAAAAAATCAGTTTCATGCCCGCGACTTCTCTTTGAAGAGCACGACGGACAGCCTCCGGGTAGATTTGGCATTGGTGGTGATATTGTTTTGCGGCTTCTTGAATCTCCGTTTTTTTGATGCGATCTGTTTTGTAGTCTGCAATATAAAGTTTTCCCGCTTCCTCATAAATCAAATCAATTTCGCCCTGCATTACTTGTCCTTGCCAGGGCATGAAAAAAGGCACTTCACGATCCACGATTTTGACTTGGCTCAATGCCGCATAAGCCGGTGAAAAAAAGAACACCTTAAAAATCGCATCCATTTCTTCAAAAAGGGCTTCTGGGCTCATGTCTTTATTCAGAAGTCCTTGTTGATTTAAAAAAGAATCAAGAATCCCTTTGTAATTTTTAGGGTCAGATGAAAAATCCCACGTTTCTAAAAAACGATGCGCGAGTTGTCCCAGCTTTGCACTGATCTCTGCTGTAGGTGTTTGAGAAAGCGCTTTCTTTTTTGCAGGTGCTCTTTTAAAGGCTGTTTTATCGGTGATTTTAAGTTGGGTCGGAGAAATAAAAACCTTTTTGTTTTGCAGCACATCATAAACCCTAAATCGGTTTTCCCATTTTTGAGCCAAGGCTGCATCATCAACTTCGGATGCAGGACGATCCTCAAGCACTTGCGCAACACCCTCAAGTTCTATCTCAGATAAAACAGTCCTGGAAATCAAGTCGTCCCCTATTTTAATGGGCCCGGACCCTGAATCACTCAAGATTCCCTCACCCTTTTCTGCAAGAACCGTTTCAATTTGAGAAAGAAAACTCCCGGGCTTAATTTTCTCACTGGGTGCTGCAGAAATCATCAGGTGTTCACGGGCACGGGTCATGGCAACATACAAAAGCCGCTTCTCCTCTTCTATTTCCCGCAAACGGACTTTTTCTTTGAGAAAAACAGCATTGAGATCCCTGACTTCCCCCAAACGAAGCCCCGTCAAATCACTGGACCAGTCGTAGCGCAGGCTTCCAGAGTCGCGCGCTCCTGGCTTTGGCACTGCATGACAGCCCGCTAAAATCACGAGGGGAAATTCAAGACCCTTTGCTTTGTGAATACTAAAAACCTTCACAGCATCAATGCCCGCCTCGGCCAAGGGGCTTTCTGCCGTGTCGGTTGCAGTATCCACCGCCGCTCGCAAGCTAAAGACCACAGCCTGAAAGGTCATGGTTTCTTCTTTTGAAAGTTCCGCGACCTCTTCTTCGATTTTTTTGAGATTGGCAAGGGCCTGCGCGCCATCATTTGAAGCCGCAGCCAAAAGCCTAAGTGTACATTCATCAAAAACAGTTGACACAGCCTCAGCTACCGGAAGTCGCGCGGCAAGGTCGTGAAAACGGGAAAATATTGCATATAAATCAGAAATGGGGGCATCAAGCAAGGCTGATTCACGGCGATAATTTAAAAGCCCCTTTTTTTCAAGCACGTAAATCGCATCATCATCCAGTCCACCCAGAGGTGAACGCAGGACTGCGACGAGGGCAATTTTGTCATTTGCATCCGCGACAACACGGAGTAAATTGACGGCATCAATCACCACCTGTTTCCGGTAAAAATGTTTTTCTCCTTCCACCCAATAGGCAATACCCAAACGCCGCAGGGGCTGCAAGATATGTCTAACCCCCGTGAGGGTACGCATTAAAATCGCCACGTCTTCTTTTTTGACATGTCGGATTTTGCCGTCATCGCCCAGAATTTCGACCTTTCCCAAGACTTCCTGTGAAAGCCATTGGGCAATTGCTTCGCCTTCCCTTTGTTTTGCCGTATCAGCATTCCATTTTTCTTTTGTTGTTTGAATCAGGCGAAGAGAGACTTGTCTAAATTTCAAGATGCTATTTTCTGATTTTTCTGATGTCTCTTCAAATTCCGGGGGCTGGATCGCAATGTACTCGGGCTGGATCCCCGCTTTTTGAATCATCACTTTTTCAAAAATGCCATTTACAAAATTAAGAATAAGCCCATGACTCCGAAAATTGGTGCTCAGGGTGCAATGCACTCCCCCCTGCCCAAAAATCAAGACCCGCACAGCATGATAGGCTTCAATATCGGCTCGCCGGAAACCATAAATAGATTGTTTGGGATCCCCCACCACAAAAAGTTTTCCCGGCGCGAGTTTCACAGCTTGCCAGTTTTTTGCAATTTGTCCCTTCTCTTCCGCCAAATAAAGTAGGATTTCGTATTGCACCGGATCGGTGTCCTGAAATTCGTCAATGAGAATGGCCTGAAAACGCTGTTTTAAGTTCTCACGCACGGACGGATGGTCACGCAATAAATCCCGTGCTTTTACCAATAAGGCATCAAATGAAACCCACGCTTCCTGACGGGCTTTTTCGTGAAAAAGCCCCACAAAAGGTTTGAGCAATTCGCAAAGGACGCACCCGGGTTTCATCAACCCTTAAAAGTTGCTGCGCGATTTTGATTAAGTTTTGGGCTGTTTTGAATTCCTCTTCTTGCCAACCCTTAACCTGGCTCACTTTGCCGTTCTGCAATTGTTGGATTGAAGACTCAGAAAACTCAGTTGTTGCTCCTTCTTCATCACCCTGCTTGCCGATTGAGCGAAAACAGATCCGGGCGGTCTCAAGCAAGGTCTCTATTTTTCGGCTTTCCGGGTGAATTTCCAGTAAAGAAATGGCCGTCTTTTCAAGCGACTTGAGCCATTCCAGAATAGGAGGCGGAATTTTTTGCACCTGTTTT
>JAADHI010000164.1 GCA_013151935.1 Candidatus Manganitrophaceae bacterium | reverse complement strand
ATCATCGAAGCTTGTGGGCGCAACCGCTTCATGGTTTTCTTAGGCGTCTTCTTTTTTTCCGCCTGGGGCATCTGGGCGACAGCGCGCATTCCACTGGATGCCATTCCTGATCTCTCCGATGTGCAGGTCATTGTTTTTACCGATTGGCCGGGGCGTAGCCCGACCCTCATTGAAGATCAAATCACCTATCCCATCGTCACCGCCATGACCGCCGCACCTAAAGTCAAATATGCGCGTGGTCAGTCTTTTTTAGGCTTGTCCTTTGTGAACGTGGTTTTTGAAGACGGCACGGATATGTATTGGGCCAGAAGCCGCGTTATGGAATACATGCAAGGGGTCACGGGCAAGCTGCCGGAAGGTGTCACCCCCACCCTGGGGCCGGATGCCACCGGTGTCGGCTGGGTTTTTGAATACGCCCTCGTTGACGAGTCCGGCCAGCACGATTTGTGGGAGTTGACCAGTTTTCAAGACTGGACCTTACGCTATTGGCTGCAATCTGTGCCGGGTGTGGCCGAGGTTGCGACCATCGGCGGCATGGTCAAGCAGTATCAAATTTTGCTCGATCCCAATAAATTATTAGCTTACAAAATCCCCTTAAAAACCGTGATTCAGGCCATTCGAGAGAGCAACAACGATGTCGGCGGTCGTGTGCTGGAGCTTTCGGAGCGCGAATATATGTTGCGGGGCCTGGGTTATATCGAAACCTTGGATGATCTGCGTGATATCTCGCTGGATTTGCGTGATGACGGCACCCCCGTATTTTTGGGCGATGTTGCGCGTGTGCAAATCGGACCGGAAATGCGACGCGGTCTTGCAGATTTGAACGGAGAAGGCGAAGTCGTAGGCGGTGTCGTGATTATGCGTTTTGGTGAAAACGCCTTAAATGTCATTAAAGGCGTGAAAGCCAAACTCAAAGACATCGAAAGCAGCCTGCCCAAGGGTGTCAAAATTGTTACGACTTATGATCGATCCGACCTCATCTATGGGGCCATCGACACCCTGCGTGAAAAACTGGTTGAAATTACGATTGTTGTCAGTATCATCTGCATCCTCTTTCTCTTTCATTTTCGCTCGGCTTTGGTGGCCATCTTGACGCTGCCTGTCGCTATTCTGGTTTCCTTCATTGCGATGTATTATTTGGGTTTAAGCTCTAACGTCATGTCCCTGGGCGGCATCGCCATTGCCGTGGGTGCGATGGTGGATGCGGCGATTGTCATGATCGAAAACGCCCACAGACGATTGGAAGAGAATCCCGAGGCTGACCGTGTGACCGTGATTATTGACGCCGCCAAAGAATTAGGTCGACCGCTGTTTTTTTCATTGATTATTATCACCGTCTCCTTCATGCCCGTATTTACCCTGGAATCACAGGAAGGGCGACTTTTTAAACCGCTCGCCTACACCAAAACCTTCGCCATGTTTTTTGCAGCCATCGTTTCCATCACCCTCGTGCCCGCCCTCATGACCTTGCTGATTCGTGGCAAAATCACCCCAGCAAATAAAAATCCCGCCAACCGTTTGCTCGTCTTCTTTTATCGACCTTTTTTGAAAGGCGTGCTGCGTTTTCGTATCGTGACCCTCATTGTAGCCTTAGTGGCTTTGGCTGTGACGGTACCCGTTTTTAAAGAACTGGGTTCTGAATTCATGCCGCCTTTAAACGAAGGCACGATACTCTACATGCCGACGACCCTGCCCGGACTTTCCATCCGGGAAGCCAAAGCCATCTTGCAAAAACAAAACAAGATGCTCAAGACATTTCCAGAAGTCGAACATGTCTTTGGCAAAATCGGACGCGCCAAGACCTCAACCGACCCCGCACCGCTCAATATGGTGGAAACCGTCATCACCTTTAAACCCCGTGATCAGTGGCGAGAAGACCTTACCTGGGATGCACTCATTGACGAAATGGACGCCAAACTGCAATTTCCGGGCATGCCCAATATTTGGTGGATGCCGATTCAAACCCGTAACGAAATGTTGGCGACGGGTATTCGCAGCACCCTCGGCATCAAGATTCTGGGGCCGGATTTGGCACAAATTGAAAAAATTGCCATCAAAATGGAAGGGCTTTTGAAACAGTATTCCGGTGCGCGTTCCATTTTTGCAGAGCGTGTGACCGGCGGATATTACATCGATTTTAAAATCAAACGTCGGGAAGCCGCACGTTACGGTCTGCGTGTGAAAGATTTAAATGATGTCATCGAAAGCGCCATCGGCGGCAAAAACATCGCACAAACGGTGGAGGGCCGCGAGCGATATCCCATCAACGTGCGTTATGCGCGCGAGCTGCGAGACAGCCCGGAATCCTTAGGCCGTATTTTGATCGCCACAAAAACGGGGGCTCATATTCCGCTTGCGCAAGTGGCCGATATCACCATCAACCAAGGCCCACCTATGGTGCGGGATGAAAACGGGTCACTGGCTGGTTTTGTTTTTGTGGATGGTGTGAGCGGCGATCTCGGTACTTTTGTTGAGAACGCAAAAAAAATCGTCCAGGAGAACTTGAAGTTGCCGTCAGGCTATTCCCTCGTCTGGGCCGGACAATATCAATACATGCTGCGCGCCAAAGAAAAACTGGCCGTGGTCGTGCCCATGACCCTGCTCATCATCTTCGTCGTGTTGTACATCAATTTTAAATCCATCGCACGCAGCATGATCGTGCTCTTCAGCGTGCCCTTTGCCCTCATCGGCGGTATCTGGGTCTTGAAATACCTCGACTATAATATGAGCGTTGCCGTCTGGGTGGGTTTGATTGCGCTTGCGGGTGTCGCCTCCGAAATGGGGGTCGTCATGGTGACCTTTTTAGACGAAGCCTTGGCCTCAAAAAAAGAAAAACTGACAAAAGAGACCCTGCTAAGCACCATCGCCGAAGGCGCAGCCAAACGTGTGAGGCCGGTGATGATGACCGCTGCAACGACCTTCATCGGCTTGCTTCCTATTTTATGGAGCACCGGAACAGGGGCGGATGTTATGAAACGCATCGCCGCTCCGATGGTGGGGGGCATGATCTCAGCGACGATCTTGACCTTGTTCTTGATTCCGGTGATTTATGCTTTGTTTCGCGGATGGGAATTGCGGGGGGAGGTCAGAAGTGGCTCCCAGAGTCATCCTTTGTAGACTAGCATGCCGCCTGTCTTGATTGTAAAAGGTCATCCAAACACCGATTCCTTCTTTTTCTTCTCATTTCTGAGTCTCCTTTTTTCATCAGAATACCTCGGAGCCTTCACTTACTCCACTTATTGCGAGTCTATCTGTCGTTCCCTGGGAAGACCATCCATTTCCAAGCTGACGAAAAAGTAGACAGTAGATTGTGTGATAAATAATCCACATAAATTGTTGTAAAATCAGGTTTATTTATACAATATCCTTTATATTTGAATATATTCATGTGTCAGGATTTTTGACAGTCGTATTTTTGAGGGAAGGATTTTTTCCTTTTGTTTTTTACGCCTCTAACTAAAATTGATTTTAAATCAATGACTTAGATTGTTTTTATTGAAGAAATTATTTGTGGCACCATGTTTGCTTTCTCCAAGAGGTGACTTTTAAGAGAACAATGTTTTAGAAGGCATAATTATGGATAAGAACAACGATGACTTTTTTGGAGGATATTAATATGTTAAATAGATTACGGCT
>JAADHI010000033.1 GCA_013151935.1 Candidatus Manganitrophaceae bacterium | reverse complement strand
ATCATCAACCTTTTTCCGATTCCTATCCTTGATGGCGGACATCTTGTCTTTTTTATTATTGAAGGCATTATTGGTCGTCCACTCAGCATTAAAAAACGTGAGATTGCACAACAGGTCGGTCTCTTTCTTATTGTCTCTCTCATGGTGTTCGCCTTCTACAACGACATCATGCGATTTTTTATAAAACCGGGATGAGGAGAAGAACGTTCACAGCGCCAGTGATCTGAATCTGCAATGTCAAACGACTTACGCATCACACGAAGAAAAACAAGGCAAATCTCGATCGGCTCCGTAAAGATTGGAGGAGATGCCCCTATCGCCGTGCAATCCATGACCACAACGGATACACGTGATGTTGTCGCAACCGTCGCTGAAATCCACCGTCTTGAAGCCGCAGGCTGCGAAATTGTCCGTGTCACTGTACCCGACCATGCCTCGGCAGAAGTGCTTCCAAAAATTTTAGAACAAATCGACATCCCTTTAATTGCAGACATTCATTTTAATTATCAATTGGCACTCTTGGCACTGGATGCAAAAGTAGACGGACTCCGTCTCAATCCGGGAAACATCGGATCACGCGACCGCGTTGAACGCGTGGTTAAACAAGCAAAAGACCAGGGTGTCCCTATTCGTATTGGCGTTAATGCAGGTTCTCTCGAAAAATCGCTACTAGAACAATACGGATATCCTACAGCAGAAGCCATGGTGGCCTCTGCTGCACAGCACATCGAAATACTGGAATCCCTTGGATTTTATGAAATCAAAGTCTCACTCAAAGCCTCCCATGTCGGTTTAGCCGTTGAGGCCTATCGTCTCTTTTCTTCGCGTTACGACTATCCCTTGCATCTGGGGATCACCGAGGCCGGAACGGCCGCCACAGGGTCCATAAAATCCGCAGTCGGGCTTGGCATTCTGCTTGCCGAAGGCATTGGCGATACCATTCGCGTCTCACTTGCGGCAGATCCCATCGAAGAAATTCGCGTCGGCTATGAAATCCTCAAGTCCCTGCACCTGAGAAAACGTGGGGTCAATGTCATCGCCTGTCCGACCTGTGGTCGGCTCGAATTTGATGTCATCAAGCTCTCTTGCAATATCGAACAACGTCTTTCTCACATTACCGAACCCATTGATGTCTCCATTTTAGGTTGTGTCGTCAATGGCATCGGCGAAGGCAAAGAAGCCGACATCGGGATCGCGGGTGGACATAGTGGCAGTCTCTTGTTTCGAAAAGGAGAGATTATTCGGAAGGTCGCGTCAGAGGCATTGGAATCGACCCTCATTGAGGAAATAGAACAATTGGCCTTGGAACGCCGAGAAGCCCGAAAACAGCAGAAATCCACGCCACAACCTCCCACGTCAATCTAAGGAACCGCTAAGCGATAAGATGCAAAACCTGACCGCAGTGCTGCTTATGGCGCATGGTGCCCCTGAATCCCTTGATGAAGTTTCGCCCTATCTTCGCAATATCATGGGACGAAGCCCCTCAAAAGAAGTGATCGACGAGATCAAAGAACGCTACCGTTTGGCCGGCGGAAAATCCCCTTTACTTGAAATCACACAGCAACAAGCCACAGCACTCGAAAAATCTCTGAACCAGAACGGAAAGAAATTCAAGGTTTATATCGGGATGCGACATTGGCATCCTTTCATTCATGAAACTGTCAAACAGATTACAGCAGATCAACCCGAACGACTCCTGGCCTTAAGCCTCGCCCCACACTATTCGAAACTCAGTGTCGGCGCCTACCTTCAAACCTTAAGCGAGGCCCTTAGCGCAGCCGATCTCGACATTCCCGTGCATGAAGTCAAAAGTTGGGCTGTCGAACCGGCCTTGATTGCAGCCTTCAAAGAACACATTCAAAACGAATTGGCTCAATACAAAGACGCCATGCGCCATTCACTTTGCCTCCTTTTTACAGCCCATTCTCTACCTGAAAGCGTTATCAAAGAAGGCGATCCATACCCCGATGAAGTCCGTGCGACCGTTTCAGCCATTGTTGAACGACTTGATTTAAAAACCCCGATCATCCCCTGGTTTTTTGCCTATCAAAGCCAAGGCCTGCGACCTGGAAAATGGCTTGGCCCCAGCGTGGAGGAAACCCTGGGAAATTTGGGGGAAGCCGGGTGCAGCCATCTTCTGGTGGCACCCATCGGCTTTGTCTCCGACCATATCGAAATTCTTTACGATGTGGATATCCACTTTAAAGGTCTGGCTGCCTCACAAGGGATCACACTAAAACGCATTCCCTCACTCAACAGCACACCCCTTTTTATCAAAGCCCTCAGCAATGTCATTCAATCCCATCTGCCCGAATCCACTTGATTCTATTTTTCGAAAACGGCAAAGTATGGTATCTTTTTTGAAAAGCCAGACAGAAGAGATCTCTGCCTTAACGCGATAAAAAAAATACCCGGCGATGTCTAAAATAAAACTACTGATCATTGACGATGACGAAAACATCTTGAACCAGATGAAATGGGCACTCAAAGACCACTATGAGGTCTTTCTGGCAGGAGATCGTCGAAAAGGCATGGATCTCTTTCGGCGAGAGCTCCCGCGCCTCGTCACACTTGATCTCGGCTTGCCGCCTCATCCACGTCAGGCAACAGAAGGATTGCTCGCCCTCTCCGAAATGCTGGAGATGAATTCAAGCGCAAAAATTTTGGTCGTGAGCGGCAATTCAGATCAAAAAAATGCCCTAGAGGCCATTGAACAAGGGGCATACGATTTTTTCACAAAACCGATTGAACTCGACGCGATACAACACACCCTTCGCCGCGCCAATCATTTGTTTCAATTAGAAGAAGAAAACCTCCGACTCAAAAAACAACCCATCGCAGGCAGTGGCATGATTGGAAGCAGCCGTGCAATGGAAGACTTGCATAAAACAATCAATAAAATTTCAAATAACAGCTTTCCAGTCCTCATCACAGGGGAAAGCGGTACAGGAAAAGAACTCGTTGCACATGCCATCCATAGAAAAAGCGAACGCGCAACTTTGCCTTTTGTCGCAATCAACTGCGGGGCGATTCCAGAAAACTTGATGGAAAGCGAACTCTTCGGTCATGAAAAAGGCGCATTTACCGGGGCCCATGCCCAAAAAAAAGGCCGCATTGAGTTTGCCGAAGGCGGCACACTTTTCTTGGATGAAATTGGAGAACTGCCCCTAAACCTTCAAGTCAAGCTCCTGCGTTTTTTACAGGAAAAAACCCTGGAACGTCTCGGAGGACACAAAACCCTTGAAATAGATGTGAGAGTACTCGCGGCAACAAATCGGGACTTAAAACAAGGTATCTCAGAGGGACGCTTTCGAGAAGATCTATTCTACCGACTGAGTGTGGTCTCCATTGTAAGCCCTCCCTTGCGCGAACGCGAAGGAGACCCGATTTTGCTGGCGCGCGCCTTTATTCAACGGTTTTGTGAAGAGACGGGCAAACGAAAGAAAAGCCTCACACAAGAGGCTTTAAAAGCCATTACAAGCTATGACTGGCCGGGAAATGTACGGGAACTCGAAAACAAGATCAAACGTGCAGTCGTCATGGCAGAAGGCCCATCTCTCACGCTTGAAGACCTGGAACTGAGCACACTCGGTGCACTTGCCCCTTTGCCTAGACTCAAAGATGCCAAAGATCAGCTCGAACGCGATTTAATTCAAAACGCACTCAATCGTACAGGCGGAAACATCACACATGCAGCCACAGCACTCGGTATCTCAAGACAAAGCTTCCACGACATTCTGAGCAAACACAAAATAGATCGCCCCAGCTAAAACAACGAAGTACTTAGGGGCGTTTCAATGAACGAGGAGATGCCTCCTAGCTTTTAACGCAGCGAAATCCTAAAAAAGGCAAACGGGTCTCGGGTTCTACATTCTGTCGGTAGGGTAAACGGGAAAAGATCGAGAGCGTGTAATGCCCCGAATCGCCGTAGGCATCCCCTTTGGCAACTTTAAATTGCTCACCAAAATCATCAGAACGGTAATCTCCACCGGGAAAAGGTTTGTACCAATCCGCCGTCCACTCCATGACATTGCCATTGAGGTCATAAACATTGTAGACACTTTTGTCATGAGCAAATCGTCCGACCATCATGATACTCCCGTGGCTTCCCGCGCTTACATTACCCTTTGTGGCATCAAATTCGTTTCCCCAGGTATAGAGGTTGCCATCCGGGCCACGGGCGGCCTTTTCCCATTCGGCTTCCGTCGGAAGCCTTTTGCCACGAAAAAGACAATAATCCCGCGCCTCATACCAATTCACATCCACCACAGGCAAGAGCGCCTCGCCTGTTCTATAGCTCGCCCCACCCCAATATTTTGGTGCATTACGGCGTTTTTCTTTCACAAAACGCGCATAATCTTCATTGCTCACTTCAAAACGGTCGATATAATAATCGGGAATTGAAAGCATACGCTGGGGATGTTCGTCTAAATAAAAGGGTTTTTTATTGCCCAATTCGCCCTGGGTGTCAGCGGTTTCAACTTCATCACTGCCCATAATAAACGGGCCTGAAGGAATACGGACCATCTTGAGTGGAACCCCCTCTTCTTCGGCGGGCATAAAGGCCATAAAACCAACAATCAGAACACCGAGTAATAAAAAGAGAGAGAAAAACGGTTTTTTGAGGAATCTGTTCAAGTAACCACGGGACAATTTTTGCTCAAAGATGCTGTCTGGCGCTTGCACTTCAGAAGAAAACACGTTCAAAAACACAGGAACTATTTTTCGCCATTCAGAACAGTGTGGGCATCGGTGTTATGGTTCATCGCAAAACCGTGACAACGCAAGTTGCATCCCGGGCCTTTATGATCTCCAACCTTATTTGGGTTATCGTAGTCATTATTAGAGCTTGTACCACTTTGCCCACCATCAGGCCCATTGACAATATTTCCTGCGCCCCACATGGGTTGGTCTGGCACACGATTTCCGGTGATATTGGGCTGGAAGTTAATAAGATGCGTACTCATTTCATGACCCGGATTATCGGCCTTAAATTTGGGGTCATTCATGCCAACAAAAATGGTATTACCGGACTCAATATTACTATGCACGTTATTGTGGCATTCATGACATCGCGCGTTCGTCCGACCAATTAAGTGCAACATGTGAAGATTCCCTCCCTGCGTCCCTAGACCATCAACATTTCTTGTCCCACCCCGGTAAAAATTTGTTAGACGACTTTTGGGACCGATGGTCGTCGCCGATTCCCAATAAGGTGTAATGAAGGCCGATTCATTGTGGCAATTAAAACAGAGGGCAAAGTTTTGTGGATTATACTGACCCGTAACCGTTCCTGGTGGGGGGGTCGTCGCCGTACCAATGGTTGTATCGTAGTTCGCACGCAAAATACGTTTATAGATTGAACCGTGCGGGCCCTGCGCGGTCTTCGGATCATTCAAAGAAGAGGTCCGAATACCAATCGGATTTTCAGGGATACTGGGAGAACGATCTGTGATGCGTTTATACGCCGGGCCGCGTGTTTCATCAAAACTAATGGGGCCGGGGTAATCCGGAAAATTAATCCCTAAAGGAAATCCATTTGCAAGGCCTCGAAACAAAGGAATATTTCCACCAAAAGTTCCGAAGAGATCTGTATTGTGACAATCAGGACACTGCAAGGTCGCCCGACGAGAAAGTCCTCCTGAGCCATCCTGTCCACTGACCCGCCCCATGGAATCAAAACTGGCCAGCGAACCAAAACCACCCATTAACTGCCCTTGCTGTGAGGGAACATCCACAAAGAGATTAAAGTTGTTTAGAACACCCGATTGATTTCGACCTTCCACAGCAATCGGGTGAAAAGAGGTATTAATCATGGGAGGATTGGGGTCACTCACGAGCGGTCCTGCGGGATTGTTCGTATCGGCTATCATAAAATTCTGAGGATAAAAAGGTTGCGCGTCCGGGTCAAATTCTTTGCGTTTATTGCTACCGTGGGCATTGACACCCAAACCCGGGGTAATGGGGCTGTTGCCTCGCGCCTGAACCATTTTACCCGTCCCCAGGGCTGTAAAGAGGGCCTCTCGCACATGATTGTTAAAAGTGTTGCCATGGCAACGCAGACAGACCTCGTAAAGCCAAGGCTCCCGCACTTCGGCAGCACCTCTGACAGTCTCCGCAACCATTTGGCTACGAATGGTCACACCGGGAATGCCCTTGAAGCGATTTCTGCGGGTAACGCGATGCATATTATGACAATCCACACATTCAATGTGAGAGGTATCCGGAGTATTGGTCGCAAATTCTAAATCGATATCTTTGTTATTCGCCGGGGTTTGAAATGGCCCACCAAAAAAGGAAGGCACAAGATTGTCGCTTCCTAGCTGAACCCCCTCTTTAGGGTCGTCGACAAAAACGGGTTGATGCCCCAAACCCAAAGTCAGGTCCATTGCGCTACCCGTGGGGGAAGTCCCATTATTACCATTGCCTTCACGATCTCTAAAAAACTGGCTACGAATATCCGGGGCGCGGGTCGGAGCCTGAAGAATAGAGCTTTCCTGGGGCTGATGACACTGATAACAGGTATTCTCAATCGCAACATTTCCGACGGAATCAACCCCTTCTCTCAAAATACGCACAGCACCTTGACGGGTGTGGGGGTCGTGACACACCAAACAAGCCCGTTCGGCCACAACAGGTGCTTCGCCATCGTGCAAATTCGTCGCGCCCGGTTTAAGACGTGTATCGTCGAAAACACCCGCCTGTCGATCACCAAAATGGGAATTCAGTTCTCTTGCGTTATAGGGCCAGCCGGGCTTGTCATGACAAAAAAGACAAAGAATCGCCCCCTGTGGCGAAGGAGCTCCCCCCCGTGAGGGTGCGCCGACACGTTTTTCAGCTTGCGTGGAAGCGAAGGTCAGCGACTGCAATCGATTGGCCCGTAAAAACTTTGGAAAATCAACCTGATGTGGATTGTGACAGGAGGTACACTGAACAGAATCATAGACATTGACATTGTTACCGGAAGCCCGTCTCAAAGGAGAAAGTGATGTCGGCGTGCTTTCAGTGAAAGGGCGGCGCACAGGTGGGCCAGGATTCACAAACTCCACATCTTTCGCAAGCAAGGCCGCGTCAAACTTCATTGAAATGGGATGATCGTTTCTCAGGTCGCGTCCGAGGGCACGAGTATTTTGCGAGGTTGCACCTTCCCCAACGGGAATAGAACCAAAGGGGCCCGCCGGGCTTTGATTCGTGGGATATTCCATCGTATATTCGCCTTCAAAACCACCACTGCCCGATTTATTCAAAACACGACCGAGTGCAATCGTGCCGTCGTGACAGGAAAGACAAAGCCGGGAATACCCCGTGGGTCTACCCGGATCATTGGGCGTGGCCTCAAAGGATTTGCTCCAAACCTGGTCATACATTTGATATTGGGCTTTAGAAAGATTGCGATTCCAAATGGGTGCGCGAATCTTGACGCCTTCTCGACTCGCGCCATGAGGGGTATGACAAAAAACACAGACCTCAGTTGTGCCATTTGCGAGGCTGGACTTTATATTGCGCTCTTGATCCGGGCTAAAGAGTTCATTAAAAATCTGCTGCTGCTCGGCATCTAAGGGAATGGCTGAAAGGTTGTGTTTTGTGCTACTCACATCTTCGTTAAAAGGCTCCGAAGTCGGCTGCGCCCAGGACAAATCATCAGAAAAAGTAAAAAGCCCAAAAGCACCCACAACAAGAATAAGCAAAAAGAGGGGGAGGAGCATACCCAGCACTTTGTATTGACCCAAGAACAAACGGATTTTTCTCATCAGTACAAACGACCCTTTCATCATCGCGCAAAGAATATAATCAGCGGGAGATTCTTTGTCAACCAAAACACCACATCGAAAAAAACAAAACGAAGTTATCCCGGTGGTGTCTCATCTTTCAAAAGCTTAAAAATTTGAAGCCGTTTATTGTAAGCATCTGCGATATAAATATGTCCTGTATCATCCACCGCAATACCTGCAGGCAACCAAAAAGTTCCTGGCTCAACACCTGTTTTGCCAAAATGAATCAACAATTCTCCTGAGGCATTAAAAACCTGGATGGTATCAAAGAGAGAATCCACGACATAAACATTTTTTTGGGCATCTACCGCAATACCTTTTGGACGGGAAAACTCCCCCAATTGTCTACCTAAACGGCCAAACTGAGACTGAAACCTTCCTTCCGGATCAAAAATCTGGATACGAAAATTAAGGGAATCGGCAACATAGAGCGCCCCATCCGCATCCACGGTGGCATACGTTGGAAAATTGAATGTTCCAGGTTCAACCCCTCGTTTTCCAATCGTTTCTAATAGTTCTCCTTCAAGCGAGTAGACCAAGACCTGATGCCCCATGGTATCAACCACATACAGCCGCTCACGAACAGGATCCAGTGCAAGCCCTGAAACCCGTGTGGCTTTTTCATCATTCCCGATCACGCGTACCATTTTTTTGTCTTGATTAAACACAAAAATGCGATTGAGATCGGTATCAGAAACATAAAGCAGCCCGCTCGCATCCACGGCGACTCCGATGGGATTTTGAAGGCGTTCGTTTTGAGTGATTTGGTAAAGCTGATGATATTTATGATTCTTTTCATCAAAATAATGAACGACCTGTAAGCCTGTGTCCGCCACATAAACCCCACCCTTCCCATCTACGGCCACACCGGAAGGCCTCACCACATAAGGTATCTTTGCTTCACCGAAGATGAAGTAAACGACACGCTTAAACCAGGAAGGTTTTAGACCAATATCTGCAGGTTTTGACCAAGTATCGACAAAAGAAATTTTGGGCGCATCTGGCGGTTTTGGCCAAAAAATTGTTGGTTTTTCTTTGACAGGCGCTGCCGCACAGGCCGAGCAGACCATGATCAGTAAAACAAGAAAGCCGTGTTTAAAAAATCGTGAGCGCGATGTCATTATTAAAAGGACCGATTGGCACGAACAAAAACAGATCGGGTTTCAGAATCAACGCTGTCTGCCTCCGACTGATCTTGGCTCCAGCGTGCATCTGCCGAGAGAGCGAATCGTCCGACACGGTACGAAAGACCGCCGCTGGATTGAATTGTATCTCTATTCAGGCTTTGATCGCCGTTACTGCGTTGCTGTCTCGCGGTGGCAGAGAAAGTAAAGGAGGTCGCACCAATATAGAAATTCCAACTCAACTCCTCGTAGAAGGTATTTGTATCGGCGTAAAACCCACCAGGGTAATCCTGACGTGTAAAACCTGTTGAGAACATCGCCCCGGGCAAAAAATAGTAATTTCCCCGTCCATCAAGCAGGATGCTTTCTCCAGCCGCGCCAAAGCCACTGATCTGTGTCCAGCTTGCAGTTGATTGCAGTAACAGGCTATCAGAGGATGTTAATAGACCTCGAAAATAACTGGAATTTGCATTGAGTTGAACAAGGTGAGAACGCTGATCCCCTGTATTTTGAACATCACTCGCTTCGCGGCTGGCATCCACATCATTAAAAGTATATCCCATCGAAACATGAACATAACGAATTTGGGTATTTTCGACCCTCAGAGAAACCGTGTGCATAATATCCCTGAATTTATCTTGGCCTTTGGTATCTGAGTAGCCCTGACCAAAAGAATAGGACGAAGAATAACGTAAGCGCTCTGAGGCGCGGGTGTAATCCATATTGCCACGAAAACGCTGGTAATCATTCGTGACAGCTACTCCCTTTCCCTTCGTTTTTGTCTGTCCGATGGACGCACCAATGCCGGAAGAAAAACCGAAAAAGGGTCTATAATTCACACCATAATCAAAATAGGGAGAGGTCGTTTCCACATCATTGACATCGAAGCGAAAATAGCGCCCACTCACCACCATATCCAATTCTTCAGTCGGACGATAGGACCCACTCCAAAAAGCGTTTTGCTGTTTAAAATCACCCGCGCCACTGGGCGTTTCAGAATAGTTAAAACGTGCATGGGTATCCCACTTGACCGAAGGGGTATAGGACAGCGTGCTCCCAAAACCACGTTCCTGTGCAAAAGAAACGCCTGGTGCGCCTCCAGAATTTGGCCCGGCCCAACGCCAATTTGTTGTGGCCACCAAGGCAGGCGCTGGACGACTGACTGTGTTGAGTGTAAAAGCATCGCTCTTTACGACTTGAACCCTTCCGGGCCCTCTCCGGGCGACATCCACTTCGCTACGTCGGTAACGACCCGTCAAGGTCGTCTCGCGAAAACGACCATTCGACTCAAGATTCAAAAAACGATTGATGCTATTGGGGTAACGGTTTGCGTCATCCGGTGACTCTAGCTCAGACTGATTATAAGAAACCCGAATACGCGGGAGACGCTGAGAAAGCAATGTCCAGTTTCCACCCAGTGTCGTCTGACGGTCTTCCGCTTTGTAAGCATTTTGCAGAGCCGTTGCACTGATTTCATTCACACGATTCATGCGCTGATAATAAAGATTAAGCGGAGAGGCATAGGGGAATAAATTTGCGGCAAAGGAATAATCGGTGTTCGAAAAATTCTGGTCTCCCCGACGACTGGTCTTGGTATCTTGTTTGAGGAAGGTGCTGCTGACAAGCAGGTTTCCGATACGTGGGTTAAACAGCTCACCGAAATTTTGCAGGCTATAGCGCTGCTGAAGATAACTCGTGCGATCCGTTCCATTGACCTCTGAGATTGTCTTAACATCTCCATAAGTGAAATCCAGCGATCCGCTTAAATTAATAAAGCGTGCCTTGGCTTCAGAAGGAGAGAGCACAAGAACCGAAAAAAGACCCAGAAAAAAACAGTCTCGCATCCGCAAATGGAATAATTTTCGCTCTGGTTTCTTCATACAGATTTTATGCACTCAGACACCAACATTATTCATTTTCAAGCCCGGTAAAAGTTTTTGTTTCAAAAATTTCGATATCGGCTGCCTTTGTCATCTCACGCACACGATTTGAACGCGTAGCCTCGTCCATCTGGGAGAGGCGCTGCCAGTATTTTTGAATCAAGATCGAACGAGAAACACCCCTTTCAAGGTCATCGAGACTCAAAGCCGCTTTAGAAAGCCCATCAAGATAAGCCTGCTCGGATGGAAAACGTCGACGAATTTTTTTCAATCCTGCAGCAATTTCCACAGCACTCACCGATAAGTCATTATTGAGGGCCTCCTGATAGAGCAATTCTTCCTCAATCGCCTTTTTTAACACCTCTTTTTCAAGAGAAGCCATACGAAGAGGAGAAAGCCTTTTGTGCCCGATCTTCCGTAAATACACTTGGATCTGGGCTTCAATCTCACGCGCCTCAATCGGGGTTTGATTCACCCGCGCCAAAGTCGCTGCAAAAGCCGAAGTGGCAAAAAACGAAACCATCAAAACAGCAAAAAAAAGAGGGGGTTTGATAACATAGAGCCCTTCTTTTTTTCTTATTTTTGTATATGCAAACATCATTTTTTATGACAACTCAAACAAATCAGACTTTTCGCATTTCGATCCTGAGCATCTGGATTTGGCCTCGAGGCCAAACGAAGGAATAAGGAGTTATTGACCGTAAATGCATTGACTGGCTCTGAGAGCGCCGGCTGACCACCAGGACGACTCGCTTCGTGCGGATTGTGGCAAGAAGCACATTCGATATAAGGCGCATCCGGGCGACTCGGATCAGAGGCATAGGCTCGAATGCGATCTCGTTTATCCAGTGGCAAGTTTGCGCCATTGGGGTCACGGTCGATCCACATCACAGCACCACTGCCTGGAATACGTCCACCCTTTGTTGTGATGTTGGTCAAAATTTCTCGGAACTGCGGATCAGCCCGTGGTATTTCCATGCTAATGGGGTGGTCATCCCTCAGATCGAGACCCAGGTTGGGAAAAGGCTCTGCACCAAACGAAGCATTGGGCCCTGAACCAAAACCATCAAAAAAGACAAAACCAGGCGATTCCCCATTCGATGCAGAGGCGCGCCTCCCTTCACGGAAACTATTGGAGGAATCCACGGCAGGGCCAGAAAAACCCATACCGATGCTGCCACCCGGCCCATCAAAAGTTTTATTCTGTGGGAAAAATCCACCAGAACCCGAGCTATTGATGAGTGCGTCAAACGCGACGGCACCATCATGGCAAGAAAGACAAGCCAAAGAAACACCTTTAGGGCGACCCGGTGTTCCCGTCAAATCTTGTGCATCAAAATGTTGACTATTATAAGGGGTATAGGCCATCGGGCTGGAAAGCCGCCGATTCCAAAGCGGCGCAGCCCCCGACACACCACCGACATTGCTTCGTCCCCCGTGAGGGGTATGACAGAAAATACAGACTTCTTCATTCTGCCGCACATCCCCTTCAGTGCCTCTGACCGCAGGGTTTCTCGCGCCACGCAAGGAGGTCAGCCCCCCGGGCACAAAATCGTTGCCTTCCCCAGCCAAGATATCGGGATTAACCGCAAGATTATGTTTGGTATGGCGCACATCCTCCAAAGCAAAGCTCTTCTGAAAAGAGAAGTGAGCGGAGATAAACAGCACAGTCATCACTAAGACAAAGGATTTCATCATCCAATTTTTCGCGCGTTCTCTGGGAAACATTCTCATTCTGGAGCGGCTGCGCCTTCCTCTCGGGAGAGCTTAAGTGGTTCAGAAGTAGCTTTTGACTCCCCAGATGTATCATTTTTCACAGGATCAAGGTATTGAAAAACATTGATGCGATGATTATACTGATCTGCAATATATATTCTGTTTTGCGCATCCACACTCAAACCCGCAGGCAACCAAAACTGCCCATTTCTTCCACCAAATTCACCAAAAAACAACAACAGTTGTCCAGACTGATCAAAAATTTGCACATTATTAAACCGTGCGTCGACAACGTAAACATGACCCCGTGAATCAACACCCACTCCCTTGGGTAAAGAAAATTGCCCAAAACCAGTACCAACTCCCCCAAATTTCGACTGAAACTTGCCCTCGGCATCAAAAATCTGGACACGAAAATTCATATCGGTGATGTAGATTTTTCCCTCATTATCCACGAAGAGGTTCGCTGGAAAATTAAAATGACCATCGTCCGTTCCCCGCTCCCCAAATACAAACAGGAACTTTCCCTCAAAATCGTAGACAAAAACCTGATGTTTTCTTGCATCAACCACGTAGACCCGCTTGAGGCTATTGTTTACAGCAATACCCACGGGACGTTCCAACTGATTTTTATCACCAAAGCTAAAGAGGAACTGCCCTTCGGGATCATAAACAAAACCCTTTTGATGCACCGTATCCGTCACATAAACCCGTCCAGAGGCATCGGCAGTCACTCCTAAGGGCCCGGCCAAAGCCCCGGGGCCGTCAACACCCAACATCGAAAAACGTTTTTGACTTTCGTCAAAAACAAGCACCTTTCGCCAACCGGAATCGGCCACATAAACACGACCAGAAGGAGTCGCAAAAACAGCGTAAGGTTTTACAAGATGGGCTGAGGATGAGCCCCCAAATAAAAAAGCCTTTACATGATCAACCCACGTTTTCTCTTCAACATCTTCGGAAGATGAAATCGTTTTGACAAACTTGATGCGCGGCGTTTCGGGTGCAGGCGGCCAGAAAATATCCGGCTCTGTTTGCAAACCACGACCACCACAGCCTCCCAATACGAACACAAAAAGCAAGAAAGTCACTATACGGCTACGCGCAGTCAAACAATCACTCCTATTTTTGGTGACAGGTCAAACAAAGGGCGCTTCCTCGATTTGAAGTCCGGAGGAAGGGATCTCGCCCTTCCAGATTTTTTTCATCGGGGTTATGGATATCGTGACAAGAAGCACACTGCACCTTGTCGCCCTCAAAGGTTTGCACTCCATTTGCAAACATGCGCCCCCCATCGGCTTTCAGTATCGTCGGCTGGTTAAATTGGGGGTCAATATCCAAGGAGGGGTAAACCATTGAAAAGGCATGGTCATCCCGCAAATCTTTTGTAAAATACCGAATGGTCGCGTCATGCGCCCCCGAGACCCCACCATAGGCCCCTTCCGAACGATTGTGGCATTTTGAGCAGGAATCCGTTCCGGGCTCGCCTTCCAAAGTCATGCGGTGTTTCACACCCGCATCCACAATGGCATGAAATTTCGGCGGTTTCAGGACAGAATCAACCGCAACAGTGCCGTCGTGACAAGAGAGACATGCGAGAGAAATCCCATCGGGGGCTTTGGCTGTCTTAGAATCGAAATTAGGACTGGAATACATACGATATTCCCGCTCCTTCGGTAATTCACGATTCCAAAGCGGTGCCGCACTGCTGCTATTGTGAGGGGTATGACAATAAACACAGGCTTCTCGGTAGTCGCTAAAGGTTCCACCCTGCATCGGCCCCGTTTCGCTCTGGTAGCCACGCCAGTTCAGGGAGGAAAGATCATGTCGAGAGCGGACGATAGATCCGCCTTTTGCGGAAACCGCAAGAAGTAAAAGAAGAGCCGCCATCGAAAGCGGAAGCGCAATTTTGAGCCCTTTCTTCTTCACCCTAAACAAGAACTCCCTTTTATGTAATGGTGAATACGGGAAATACCGCCACAGAAATAACGCGGTACAATAATAATGATGGGGTAATATAGACAAAAAATGTACAAATTGCTAGCTCTCTTTCCAATTTATTTTGAATTTTATAATTTTGAATTCTATAAAGGAAAGAACGTGAAGAAATAAGTCCCTTAAAATCAAATAAAATCCTATGCAAACATGTTGACAAAAAAAAATCGGTATGGTAATCATCCCCCAACTTTGTCATATTTGGAATAGGGAGGGACGATGAAAAAGGCACGTTTAGGCATAATATTGGGCTCGGCCCTTCTGCTTTCGTTCTTGTTCACTGCAGATCATGCTTCGGCCTATTTTGGCGACATGGTATTAAACAACAAGGCCGAAAAGAGAGGGATGCCGCCTGTTGTTTTCCCCCATTGGTATCACCGGGCGGAATTTAAATGCAAAGTGTGTCACCCCGCGATTTTTGAAATGCGCTCGGGTGCCAACGACATAGATATGAAAAAAATCGTCATTGATGGTGAGTTTTGTGGAAAGTGCCATAACGGGACCATCTCTTGGAAACCAATTGAATGTGCCCGTTGCCACTCAGGGACGCCGGGAATGAAAACCGGGGTACTGGAGGGATTTCCAAAATAGACAGTTTTTCACACATTGAGAAGTCACTACTTATTTGAGTTAGTTGTTGATTGATATTTGGAGGATTTTTATATGACTTGGGCAAAAGAACTAAAAAAGAAATGGTTTACGGGGGTTCTTTTAGTTATATTTTCTCTCATTTCGGTCTATGCCTGTGCACGTCAGGCAAAGAGCGAAACCGCCATGCCCGCGGCGTCCTCTCAAGACGAGGCGGTGGTTGTTGCCCAAGCAAAAGCGCCCATGCAAGTTGAGGAAAAAGAACTGGCAACGGGCGGCGGGGAAAAAAGATCTTTAGTCGCACCCAGACCTGAGACAGGTCTCCCCGTTTTTGAAAACCCTTCAAGAATGCCAACGCCAGGGCCACCCTTTAACAAGGAAAATACGAATCCAGAAGTGGTGATGCAGGATATTCCAAAAGAGGCCACTGGCCTTGAAGATTGGGTTAAGGCATTTAAAGAGGACAAAATCAACCCGCATGAGTCCTTGGATTTGGACAAGAAACACGTTCCCCCACTAAAGTTTGACGTTGAAATTCCAGCGGTGGGTTCAATGCCGAATGTGATCTTTCCACACGAGCCTCATACCTATTGGCTGGATTGCACCAACTGCCATCCGGGCATCTTTATGATGAAAAAAGGCGGGAACCCTATTTCAATGGTAAAGATTGTCAACGGTGAATTTTGTGGACGTTGTCATGGCCGAGTGGCCTTCCCCATCGCTAACTGCACGCGTTGTCATGTCAAACCTAAAGAAGAGGCTTCAGCAAAACCCATCAAGGCAGACGACAAAAAATAAATTACCTGCAATGATCTTTATTCATAAAATCGCCCCTCAGGTATTTCTCCCTGCGGGGCGATTTTATATTTTATAAATCTCTCTTCACTACTCTATGAAAATTCTCCTCATATTAAATTTATTGATCTTTGGGTTATTTCAATCAACTTCCTTTGCGGGTATGCTCGATAAAACGGATGCCGCTCGGGAAAGATTACAAGGCTCTGTAAAAAATGTTCATGTTGAAATCGCAAAAGTCACGCAAAAAGATGGAATATGGATTGAGGAAATTCCGCCAATGCCCTGGCTTTCTACAACTTATGACCAACAGGGGCATTTGGTAAAAGAAGTCCAGATTTATACCCATCAAGCCCTGGACTTCACTTCAGTCTTTAAGCGAAATGCGACAGGACAACTCACAGAAGGTGCTGAATACGACGCACAAGACAAGCTTGCCTTTTCATGGACTTACACCCATGATGCAGTCACCGGGGTCATTGAGGAACAACGTTTCTCCCCCGAGGGCGCCTTTTTTTCCAGTACGACCTACCGCTACGATGTTTCAGGCAATCTCATGGAAGAAAACCGTTTTCTGCCACACACAAAAAATTCATTCCGCTGGGTTTACAAATATGATAGCCAAGGCAGACCCCTTGAGGAAGCGCATTATATGATTCGCTCAGGCTTCACCCCGGAGCAAGTCGTCAAGTCGCTCAATTCCCGAAAAGTTTTTCTCTACAAACAAAATGGCCTCTTAAACGAAGAAACACAATACGACGGTCAAGGAAATGTCATCTTAGAGAGACGGTATCAATATGATCTTGACAAAGTCGGGAATTGGATCAAACAAAGCGCCACAGAAGCACTTCCGAACCCTGAAGGCCTCGCACGGATTCCCACAGAGATCACCTATCGCAAAATTACTTACCACGAATAATATCAATTGAACTGGAGGCCCATGTTGAAAAAAAAATACCGCTCTCCCCTTTCAGGTGTCCTCTTTGCCCTCATTGTTTTTCTGAGCGTGACTTCGGCCAAAGCCCAATCTCCAACACCGGATGCAAGCACATCACTTTGGGATCACTATTCGCTCTTTTCGATTGTGCGCGCACTTGCCATTCAGGATAAAATCCTGTGGGTCGGCACCTCAAATGGCCTCTTGGCCTATGATTTATCGACCGGAAAGCAGCAAGCCTATACAACAAAAGAAGGCCTGCTCTCCAACATCGTGCATTCCATTGACATTGCCCCCAACGGAGACAAGTGGGTCGGCACCATTGGAGGCGGACTCAGTCATCTCAAAAACAAAGGGAGCGAATGGATCAATTACACCCCCTACGGCACGGGCACCGTTGTATCTTATGGCTCAAGCTGGAAAAACTATCCAAAAGGCCGTGGTCTGGGAGATCTCTGGGTTTACGGCGTTCACTTTGATCCCACGGGTACGATGTGGGTCGCCACTTGGAAAGGGGTCAGTGTTTTTGACGGCAAGGGTTTCAAAACCTATACAACAGATGATGGTTTAATCGATAAATGGGTTTATACTTTGACCCAGGACAAAAAGGGGGCGTTTTGGTTTGGCACGGAAGCAGGTGTCACACGCTTCGACGGGAAAACCTGGCTTAGCTGGGACAGCAAAGACGGTCTCGGCGCAAAAATTGAGATGAAACAACCGGAGATCGCAAAAGGTCTGGCCTTCACCCCCAAACATCATGAGGGAAATCACAAACCCCTGACATACAATCCCAACTACGTTGTCTCTTCGGCCGTCGATTCAAAAGACGATCTTTGGTTTGGCACCCTGGGCGCAGGACTCTCCCATTTTGATGGCTCAACCTGGATCAGCTATTCTATAGAAAACGGCCTTGTCGGCAATATGGTTCATGCCCTGAAATTCGATGATCAAGGCATATTGTGGATCGGAACGAACAAAGGGGTGAGTCGCTTCGATGGAAAAACGTTTCAAAATTTTACAGAAAAAGACGGTATCGGTTCTGTCTTCTCAATTGAAATCGACCATGAAGGTCATAAGTGGTTTGGCACCTTTGGCGGTGTCAGTCAATACCGAGGACATTGAATGAACACCTCAAGAGCAGAAACCTTAGTCAGCGACAACATTCGAGAAAGCATTCGCGTTAAAGAAACACTCCTTGCGACCATGGTTCCCTTGATTGTGAAAACCGCAAATCTCATCTCAGAATCCATTGCATCCGGCGGCAAACTGATCCTTTTTGGCAACGGCGGCAGCGCTGGAGATGCCCAACATATCGCGGCAGAATTACTGGGACGTTTTGAATTAGAAAGACCCGCCTTTCCAGCCATCGCGCTGACCACAAATAGCTCCACCCTCACCGCCATTGCCAATGACTACGGGTATGAGCAGATTTTTTCACGACAAATTCAAGGACTCACAAACCCAGGAGACGTCGTAATCGGGATCAGCACCAGTGGCAACTCCCTCAATGTACTCAAAGCCATCCGTGTTGCCAAAGAAAAAGGGGCGACGACCATCGGCATGACCGGAGAAAAAGGAGGACAGCTTGTGCTTGAATGCACACATTGTTTCAAAGTCCCTTCTTCAAAGACAGCACGTATTCAAGAATCACACATCATGATCGGGCACCTGCTCTGTCTCCTGATCGAACAAAACCTAAGCTAAAAACCGTGCATCCCGGCACCCTCTACATCGTCAGCACTCCCATTGGGAATCTAGAAGACATCACCCTTCGTGCCTTGCGTATTTTAAAAGAAGTCTCCACCATTGCAGCAGAAGACACCCGTCACACCGGAAAGCTGCTGGCCCATTTTGAAATCCACACACCCATGACCAGCTACCATGATTTTAATAAAGAAGCCAAAACCCCCGTCATGATTAAAAGACTAGAAGACGGAGAATCCTTCGCCCTCGTTTCAGACGCCGGCACACCCACGATCTCCGACCCCGGTTATTTCCTGATTAAGGAAGCCATT
>JAADHI010000005.1 GCA_013151935.1 Candidatus Manganitrophaceae bacterium | reverse complement strand
TGATTTGTATTTCTGCAAGACAACAGATCTCTGGGGTCAAGTCTTTCATCGTGACAAATTTGTCACGATGAAAGACTTGACCCCACGCTTCCCCCACGCTTCTTCTACAATCGTGAAACGCGGTTGTCCCGGTTCCTTTCGCTGCACGACAGAAGCTCCCAAATGTGTCACCATCAACGCAGGCTCTCCCCCATGGGGGCTAAGGTGCTGCAGGATCCGCACTTCGCGCTTTTCGAGAGCCGCGCCGATTAGAGCCACCTGAACTTCACGTAGCCACGACAAGTCCCCGGCAGAGATCCATATAGGACCGCTCGATCCCGTCATCAAATCAAGAGTTTGGTAGAGAATCCCCTCCCTCGTACGTGCAGCGTGTGGCCTGCTCGTGAGTCCCTCTTCATCGGATCCGTAGAGCGATGAAGGCGGTGCATCCCAGAAGTGCGCTGCCCGAAATCTGTCAAAAAACGCCTTGTTCGCACTTCTCAACTCGTCAGCGAGCTGAGGCGGAAAGTGCCCGACAGTGACCCCTTCGTAGGTTAGGTACATTTCGCCACGACCAGTGATCCTTGGGTCCGGATCCAAGGTGCCGATGTAGACGTTCTTGATGCCTGCCCGTGCAACCCTCACGGCGCACGGCACCTTTTCACGCCCTCGTTTGATGCAAGGCTCGAGGGTGACGAACAACGTGCAGCCAACCAGGTTGACGCCAAGTTGCTCCGCCTTTTCCAGGAGACAGAATTCAGCATGGCGCTTTGGTGTCTCGCCGCGATACGAGGTGACAAGTACCTGACCATCTTCGTCTGCGAGAACGGCGCCCACCAACGGATGTGCTCGCTCGTCTTCGCGTACCGATTTTAGCGCCTCAGCGATGGCACGCGCACAGAGTTCGTGGATTCTTGCGCCGGTTAGTGTCATGTTGCCTCGCACGCCGCAAGGTGAACAGGGCGATTTTTGTGGTGCATTCGGTCCTCTGTCATCCGTATAACGACCCCAATAACCTGACCCGATTTAATGGCACGCTTGATAAACCAAAAACTTTTAACGAAGCCATATAACCTCGATTAAGCACCGTGTTAAGGTGTCAGGTTGATTTGATGGTTGTGTGATCAATATATTCATTTTTCTTTAAAATATTGATAGTCAGAACAAAAAATGAAAACAGATAAAACTTTCTTCTGCTAATCTGTTCCCGCCTGCAAATACTCACGAACGGGGGACAACAAATTGGGATCATTAGGCGTATCTTCAATACTACTAAAAATTTTGGCAATCCTTTCTTTAAATTTGTCTCGTCCTTTCCTAGTTGTCCAGTTATACTCTACAAGTGCAAGGTGCTGTAAATCGAAAGGTACATGATCAATGTTCTGAGTTATTAGCACTGTGGCATTTCTGAGAGCATGCCGGACGCCTAACTCATAGAATACATTTGGATTTCTATCAGTAAGATCTGCTATTACAACGTCAGCACGATTCAAATTTAACAATATATCCTTTATGATGTTTCCGATGTCTAGGCATGCTCTAAAACATTCGTAATGAACATTAGGTTCGTCAACAGCAGGCTTAATCATTGTCTCAAATATCTCAGTCCATTGGTCTTTGGTACACGTGTCTGTATCCGAAAATGGCATTATCACAAAGCAGATTTTCTTGGGAGGTTCTTTTTTTAACCGATCCAACTGGTCAATTACAGCTTCAATATAGTTCGATGCCCCTCCCTTAGAAATAAAAATATCATAGTAGACTTTATTCAGTTCATTTTTAATTTCGGTAGTCAGCTCGTACGCAGAAAGAACAATTAATTTCGCACTAGGCCGTAATTTGTTGACACTCTCAATCACCTTGATTCCGCCGTAATCACTCCGATAGTCTATTTTTAAATCTATAATTGCGAAATCAATATGTTCTACTTGAATAATCTTATTTGCTTCTTCCAAATTAGCCGCAACACACACCTCGTAACCAGCCTTCTTAATATATTTGAGCAGGTCACTTCGAATATGTGCTTCATCATCTAAAATAAAAACCATCGCTTTCATCTTTTACCTCTATATTAATACAGGGATCGTAAACTCCACAGAAGCACCACCAATCTGTGATGAAATTACTTCAATTTCTCCTCCATGTTTTTCTACAAGCTCTTTAACTGTTGCCAGTCCAAGTCCGGTACTTTGAGGGTCTGTAGAATTGAAAGGCTCAAAAATGGGAAAGTTAGGCGGAAATCCTGGGCCACTATCATCAATTCGAATAACAACATTTTTGTTTTTGGGTTTTTCCTGGAGCATGGTTGATATTTTAATTTCTCCTCTTGATGTTGAGGTGTTTTCTATAGCAGTCATTGCATTTATTATTAGCTCTTTTACGGACTCAGTGAATCTTCCATCGATTAATATTTCTGGAATTTTGCCGTCAAGGTTAAGCTCAATTTTGATACCATCAGCCGGTTTTGCATACCATACTTCATCTTTGATGATCTTATTTATTGAAAAATATTTTTTTTCCAGTACAATTGGCTTGCCATAGTTTTTGAATTCTCCAATCATTTTTTTAAGGTTGCTTGTTGTTTCGATTAGTCTATTACGTATCAACTTTATATTATCTTTATTGCATACCTGATTGTCCAACTCTTCCTCTAAGTCTAATTTGATACCATCATAATTAGTAGTCTGGTTGTTTATCCTATGTGCCGCTTTAGCAGATATAGCTTTCAATTGAGTTTCAATCTTGTTGTGTAGCCTTGCATTTTCTATGGCAAGAGCGACAACGTTTGCGATAATCTCGAAAATACGCTCATCTTCTTCTGAAAAATGTTTTCCGAAGGAAACATCCTTATTCTCAACCTTTATTACACCAAAAATTTGATCCTTTATTATTAATGGTAATGCAATCAAGTTCCTAAATTCATTTTTTCCACTTTGCCATTGATCTCCATCATGTTTTCCTCTCCAAATAGTATTTCCTGTTTCTTTATTGAGGAGGTTTTGCAATTCGTCTTTTGTTTTTATATTGAATTTCCTTCCGGTTTCGAAAATGAAGCCAGTAAAACCTTCTCCAATCTTATATTCGGCCTTATGAACTAGCCTCTTGGCAAATCCCGAACCTGCCATCATCCTGATACGTCCAGAGTGTTTTTCCTTATCATCTAAAAATATAGAACATACCTCTGCATTCAATAGACGCATTGCGAGGCCCACTACCTTGTTAAGCAGATCAGGAAGATCAAATTGTCCAACTATATCACCGGTTATCTCGGACAAGACTTCATTTATATCGCTATACGCAGTTTTTTGTTTTTTCATGGGATTGCCTCCTATCTTATTTTGTAATCTATTTTAACGCCCTTGCTAAGCCGCCCTGCTACAGGCGTGACACATTAAGCACGAGCGGGGCCAGGGTCGGCTTGAGTAAGATGTTGGACGAAGCCGCTACGCGGAAAAGGCCCATCCAAGCCTGTCATTGCGCCCCCAAATTTCATTAAAAAATTGTAACCCCCTTGTAAAGAAACAATAGTTCGATTGTATAGTAATCTAGTCAACAAACTCAATCAACTTTACAACCAAGGAGGTTACAATGAACACAAGACTACCAAAGGATTCAAAATTTAACAAGAATGACACAAAGCACCTCAAGCATTTACAACTGTCGGGATATCAACCAAAAACCATCGACGCGTATACTCGGGCACTTAGACGTATCGGCAATTA
>JAADHI010000043.1 GCA_013151935.1 Candidatus Manganitrophaceae bacterium | reverse complement strand
ATTTCTGTCGGATTTTCTGAGGTATCGGGACTGAGCATCACTTACGAAACCACAACCTATAAAGAAAGCCCGACAGAAAGTGGTGCCCCCGGCCCTCGTGTGATGTACATGCCCGCACAGCAATCTGCACCCTCCATCAGCCTAAAAAAAGGCTTAGTGCGCGGGACTTCCATCGCAACTTTGTATAAATGGATGAACGACACACAGCTCAATCAAGTCGCAAAAAAAGACATCCTGGTGCGACTTTGTGATGAAGAAGGCGATGCCGTCATCTCTTGGAAAGTGGTCAATGCCTTTCCAACAAAATTGGATGCACCGAGTTTCGATGCCAACTCCAACGACGTTGCGGTAGAGAGCATGGAGTTGATGGCGGATGCCGTCTTTATCGAAGAAGCCTAGATCACACATTTAGGTGTCCCATTTTTCCGCCATGGCTGCGTTGTGCTGTGCTCGTGTCCTCGCACTGCGGGACTGCGCATAGCGCCGCCTTGCTCTGACGACTGAGCCCCTAAATGCGTAATCCTTTTGTTATGCAAAAAAGAGAACGACATGAAATTATCTAAAACCGATGAAAAAAAGTACCCCAAACTGTATTACTATCTCAAAAATGATGTTCCTAAACTAAGTCATCATTCTAAAATCACCAAGGCACTATCGAAATACGGACAAATTAAAAAACCAGGTTTATATATTGTTCTAAACTATGGTTTTGGGCCTCAAGTAAGAGTCATTACCCTCGTGAGAGCATGTGGCGAGTTTACGCCTAACGTAAAGTCTAATGAATTGAGACTGCATAAGTCTTTAGTTGAGAAATTCGAAAAATCTTCTGGAGATCGAATATTACTCAGAACTTTAGGAGCGACTATTCTACATGAATTGGTGCATTGGGGAGATGATCAAGACGGCATCGACTATCCGGGTGAAGAAGGAGAACTTTTCGAAAAACATATTTACAACCTAAGTCAACATCACTGTGCGTTTTATTATTCAAGCTTGATTACAAAAGGAATCGTTTTTTAAGCTTCTATATGTGTAAGGTAAATTTTATGAAATGGATAATATTTATTATTTTTATTTCTGTCGGTTTTCCTAATTTTACAAGAGCTGATGAAAACTTACAGATTTTTATTGATCAACTGTTAAACAGTAAAGCTCTCGATTCTTATTGGCATATAGATACATTTCCAGAAAGAATCCCTGTAGTTGTTTCCCTGCCATCTAATATATCTTTAGTTGAAAAACAAATTAAAAAATTTGGCCAGACAGTCGTTTTTACGCATGAATCACAGAAGTATGAAAATGTATTTTCAATTCAAATTTTTAATATAAAAAATGATACAGCAACGCTCGAGTTTACATATTCACCAGAAGGTATCAGAGGTTTAGCGGTTTATGAAAAAAAAGGTGAAATTTGGAAACTAGTGAGCGTTGAAGTTAATGAATCATAATTTGCATAACAAATAGCTCCAGCGGCAATTTTTTGAGCCGGCATCCAGATTGATGGCCTGTGGATTCCCGCTGAGGTCGTGCGGGAATGACGGAAGTGTAATGGAAATAAGTTGAGAAAATATGTCTGAAACAAGAGATTTTCAAAAAGAATATTATCCGCTTCCGATTTACAACTTTCGGGTCACTGTGAGTGGCACGACAGTGAGTTTTTCGGAGGTGTCGGGCATTACGCTTGAATATGAAATTGTGACCTATAAACACGGTTTGAGTTTTTGGGAAGGCGAGGGATTTCGCAAGTACTACTACAAAAAATATGTACCGGTCACTTTAAAGAGGGGTGTTGTGAAAGGTACCAATATCTTTTCTGAATGGATACAAGAAAAAGAAAACAGTTCCCGTCCGATGGACATCAGTTTATGTGATGAGATGGGCACACCTCTGGTTTCATGGAAGATCGGTGTGGCCGTTCCCGTGAAACTTCAGGCCCCCACTTTTGACGCCAATTCAAACGACGTGGCGATTGAAAGCCTGGAAATTATGGCAGCCAAAATTTCGGTCGTGCATCACTAGGAGGCTGTCCGAAAATGGGTTGTTGGAACGACAATTGAGAACTAAAGGGCGCGTTCTTTTTATTATTTTGGGCGTCGTGGTTGTTATGTTTTATGGCCTCCTAAGTTTCGTTCTCTTCGCAAATGATGTGCAAACGACTTCACCCACACCGGAGCAGGTACAACACAGTCAAGATCAAATGTACATAAACAAAAATATCATAATTGATCCGCTAGGTTTTAAGCTTGTCGGATCAGGGATGGACGACGCCATTTGGTTCAAATTTCGAACAGAGTCAAAACTAAGAGATTTATTTAACCCTAAAGTTGTCGATCTTGAGTTGCTATCAGAAGAATATGCAATGATTTCTGATACTGAAAACGAGTGGTGGAATGTTGCAGGGAAAACTTTATTGGGAGGGCAAATATCACTGCCCGATCATAAAATAATGAATATTGGGATTGATCGTAGTCAGGGTGAAGATATTTCTGTCGTGTATATCATGTGGCACGGGATGTAATGTCATGAGAGCCCAATTGTAAGGAGCAAGAGATTTGAAACTTGGAAAAGCAAACCTGGGTGAATTTTCCCTGACGGATGAGTTGGTCTTAGGGTTTCGTTTTGGTGTCTTTTTTTTCGCGGGCGGCGTGATTCCGAATCCCTTGGACATTCGCTTTCAAAAAGTGAGTGGTTTGACCTCGGAAGTGAAGACCCGGACGGTGACCGAAGGAGGCCAGAATTTTTACACCCACCAGCTTCCGCAAGCGGTTTCCCATGGCAACCTGACCTTGACCCGTGGCATGGTTGTGGGATCGCCCCTAAATATTGAATTTAATGTGGCGATGTCGCTCTTTAAATTTGCGCCGTCTAATGTGCTCGTAACGCTTTTTAGTGAAGATAAAGTCCCGCTTTCCGCTTGGCTTTTTATCAAGGCCTTTCCTGTGAAATGGGCGACTTCTGATTTAGATGCGACTCAAAAAGAAGTCGCCATTGATACGATGGAATTGGCCTATACCCGTATGCAGATTTTGAGGATTTAATCATGCCCATCGAGATTAATGAATTGGTGATTCGCGCTGTGTCGCATGAAACACCGCAGATGCCAGAAACGGCCACGGAGCAAAACCACCTCTCTGAAGAAGAGGTGGTCAAAGCCTGTGTCAAACAAGTGCTTCAAATTTTAAAAAGGCAAAAGGGACGTTAAGGTGGGTCTTCTCAATCTATTCAAACTCGAAAAATTGAAGATTAAAGCCTATAAAAACGGCAAACGCGCGGGTTTGCCGGTAGGCACCTTTGAGGCGATGTTTAATCCTGAGTCCTTCAAGCAAAAATTTGCAGTTGTTTATAGTAAAAATCAAGGCCGAAACAGCAGCGGCATGAAAGTCAATTACGATCGAAGTCTGCCCTCTGATCTCAATCTTAAACTCGTTTTGGATGGCACAAACGTCGACAAGTTTGGCATTGAGCTCTTGTTTGGATCAAAGACTGTCACCGAGCGTGTAACCGAATTTTTAGACCTGACCTTTCACATGAATGGTGCGATTCACCAACCCAATTTTCTGGTTGTGGAATGGGGGGATCTCATTTTTTCGTGCCGCCTGGGGTCGGTGGATGTCAATTACACCTCCTTTGACCGAAGCGGTCTTTCCGCTGCATGCGGAACTGGATATTAATCTCATTGCAGATGAAGAAGTCGAAAAACGCCAGGCCAAAGAAAATAAAAGTTCGCCTGATCTAACCCATGTCAGGCTTGTGAAAAGTGGAGACACCCTGCCCCTCATGAGCAAAGAAATCTATGGCACGTCGGTGCATTATCTGAGGGTCGCACAAGTCAACGGGCTGGACGACTTCCGAAACCTAGTCCCCGGGCAGGAAATCTTTTTTCCGCCCTTGGAGACCTAGGTAGATGGTCGTAAGTGTTCAGCTTGTGTGAGGTAACTAAACATTGAGTATTGTCACAAGTACAGTCTTAAGTGAAGGGACGGAGATTGATCCCAGTTACGCGCTGCTTTCTATAGAGGTTCGCAAGGAAGTCAATCGCATCCCCTCTGCTCAGATTAGAGTGCAGGATGGAGATCCAACGACGGGCACTTTCCCCTTGAGCGAATCTCCCTTTTTTGAACCGGGAAAAGAAATCGAGATTAAACTCCGCTACGAAGAAGAGGGCTCAGATGCGACTGTTTTTAAAGGGCTTGTGGTCGGCCAGGGCATTGAAGTCACAGGGGCCAACATCGTGTTGACGATTGATCTGAAAGACGCTGCGATCAAGATGACACAAGTCCGAAAAACCACCGTCTATCGAGAAAAAACAGACGA
>JAADHI010000023.1 GCA_013151935.1 Candidatus Manganitrophaceae bacterium | reverse complement strand
ATCTGCGATGTCAATCATGTGGGCGGTGGACTTGAATATCGAGGCTACGCCATCTCGGATTTGGCGGAAAAAGCATCTTTTGAAGAAGTCGCTTTTCTCCTACTGGTGGGTGTGCTTCCGAACCCAAGTCACTTGGCGGGTTTTAGAGAAACCCTCTTCCATTCCCGTTTTGTGCCGGAACATTTGATTGATTTTCTGAAGAACATCCCCTCGGAGATTAACCGAATGGATGCCTTAAGAACTGCCGTTTCGATTCTGGGCATGGAAGATCCCGACGCAGACAAAAATGATCACGATGCCAATTTGAGAAAGGCTATCCGACTCACCGCACAGATGCCGGCGCTTTTGGGCGCACTGCGTGGGAAAAAACAAGTTTTTCCTTCAGATATTTCAGCTTGCGAAGGCCATGCGGAATACCTGCTCAAGTTTTTGTGTGACGATCCAGTGGATGAACTGGGTGTTCGTGCTTTGGAAGTCGCTCTGATTCTTTATGCAGAACACGAGTTTAATGCATCGACCTTTGCGGCACGGGTGACTGCTTCGTCATTATCAGACATGCACTCGGCTGTGGTGAGCGGTATCGGGACACTCAAAGGGCCGCTACACGGCGGGGCAAATGAGGCTGTCATGGAGATGTTATTTGAGGTGGATCGTGTTGGAGATGTGGAAAAATATCTCTCTGAAAAATTCTCAAAAAAAGAACGTATTATGGGTTTTGGTCATCGGGTTTTAAAAAAGGGAGATGCGCGTTCAGATATCATTCAGTCTTATTCAAAGGCCTTAGGAGAACAAAAAGGCGAAAAAAAATGGTATGACTACGCCATTCAAATCGAAAAAATCATGAGAGAGGAAAAGGGCTTTTATCCAAATCTCGATTTCTATTCAGCCTCAGTATTTTACCTCTTGAATTTGCCCGTGCCGCTTTATACACCGCTCTTTGTCTGTAGTCGTGTGACAGGCTGGGCCGCCCATGTGATTGAGCAGCACGATCAAAACCGACTGATTCGTCCCCGGTGTAAATATACCGGGGAAAAGGGCCTGCCTTTTGTACCGCTGAGTGAGCGAGAAGTGGTTTAAAGGTTTTTTAGTCCACTGCGGAGTTTAAAAACCAAGTCTGCCTGGTTTTCTGTTTTATCAATTTCTTCTTGGATCATTTCCCGTAAATAGCGATTAATGCCCACCTTTTGTACGATGCCTTTGAGAAAGGGCTCATTGTCTTCAGCCTCGATTTTCTTAAGCGATTCAATCAGTTCAGGTTCAAGCGCAATGGAATAGTCAGCAACAACAAGATAGGCAGGGTAGACGGTACCCGATAATTTTTCAAAATGAAGACGCATCGTAATATTCTCCTTGAAAGACCATTTAAAACTCAGAAGATCGTAACCTGTTTTGGTCAAAAAATCTAGGGCGGGATATCATAAGGTAAGCGATCAAAGCCGTACCGCGACCCCACGTTTTGCGAGATAGTCTTTGGCTTCATGAATTGCGTAGGTCTGATAGTGAAAAATTGAAGCCGCGAGTGCCGCGTCGGCTTTGCCGATTGTGAGGCCTTCGTAGAGGTGTTCGAGGGTTCCAACACCGCCGGAGGCGATGACGGGGATGTGAACGCGTTCGCAGACGGCGCGGGTGAGTTCCAGATCGTAGCCCGTGGTTTGTCCGTCTTGATCCATGCTGGTGAGCAGGATTTCTCCGGCACCGTAGTCTTCCATTTTTGCAGCCCAGTCGATGGCGTCGATGCCCGTCGCGTTGCGGCCGCCGTGGGTGTAGATTTCCCAGTAGTTTTTTTTGTCTTTTGAGCGTTTTGCGTCGATGGCGACGACGATGGTGGAACTGCCAAATTGTCGGGAAGCTTCGCGTACAAATTCAGGCCGCGTGATCGCTGCGGTATTGATGGCCACCTTGTCCGCACCGGCCGAGAGAAGTATTTGTACATCTTTTACCTTGCGCACGCCGCCGCCGACCGTCAGGGGCATGGAAACTTCATCTGCGGTGTGGCGCACAATATCGAGTAATATGGCCCGCTCGTCAGAAGAAGCGGTAATGTCTAAAAAACAAAGCTCGTCCGCTCCTTGCGCTTCGTAATTTTTGGCGACTTCGACAGGATCACCCGCATCCTTCAAATTGACAAAACTCACACCTTTGACGACACGTCCCCCTTTGACATCCAAACAAGGGATGATGCGTTTTGCGAGCATTTTAGGTCTGTCCTTTTGTGGCGGCGATGGCTTCGGATAAAACAATTCGCCCTTCGTATAAGGCTTTGCCGATGATGGCAGATTTCACGCCTGGAATTGTTGTGAGTTTTTCGATTTGCGCCAATGTCGTGACCCCTCCTGATGCGACGAGGGGGATTTTGACCGCTTGGCCGACTTCTTCCATGAGTTTAAAGTTGGGGCCTTGCAACATGCCGTCTTTTTCGATGTCGGTCAAAATGAGAGCGGCCACTCCGATGCTTTCCATTTTAATCGCCATCTCGGTTACGGTTTCGTCACATTCTTCGACCCAGCCTTGAATGGCGACTTTCCCTTTTCTTGAATCCAAACCCACAATGATTTTACCTGGGAATTTTTCACAGGCTTCTTTTAAAAGCGCGGAATTTTTCAGGGCGACGGTGCCCAAAATAACGGAAGCAATGCCGATTTTGAGATAGTGTTCGATTTGATCCAGCGTGCGAATCCCCCCACCGATTTGAACGGGGATGGATACAGACTGCACAATTTTTTCGATAATGGAGAAATGAATGGCTTTTCCCGCGACGGCACCGTCAAGATCAACTAAATGCAGACGTTCGCCGCCTTCATTCACCCAGCGTTGCGCCATTTTTACAGGATCATCAGAGTAGACGGTTTCATTGTCAAGGTCGCCTTTCACCAGACGCACACAACGACCGCCTTTCATGTCAATTGCTGGAATTAAAATCACTTCAAACCTCTATAAATTTGCAAAGTTTTTAAGCAGTTGTCGTCCCATCTCTTGGCTTTTTTCGGGATGAAATTGACAGGCGAACAAGCGACCCTGGGCGATGGCAGAAGGAAATTGCACGCCATAATCTGTTGTTGTCGCGATGCATTCTTTATTCTCCGGGGTGCCGTAGTAGGAATGCACAAAATAAAAATAAGTCCCGTTTGGAATCCCTTTGAGCTGGGGAATTTCTTTTTGAATCGTAATTTGGTTCCAGCCCATGTGCGGGACTTTCAGCTCATTTTTGGCAAAACGAACCACTTGCCCCGGTAAAATGCCAAGTCCTGGTTTTGAACCAAACTCCGTGCCTTCTGAAAAGAGGATCTGCAAACCGAGACACATGCCGAGATAGGGTTTGTCTGCTTTTATAAATTCGCGGATGGGTTCCAACAACTGGAGCTTTTCGAGATTGTCCATGCAGTCTGAAAAGGCACCGACCCCCGGCACAACCAGATGCGTCGCTTCGGAAAGTATATTGGGGTCGTGGGTAATTTGTGATGAAAATCCGGCCCGTTCAAAGCTACGCTGCACACTTCTTAGGTTGCCAGAGCCGTAATCGACGATGACGATTTTCAAAGACTGCCCTTGGTCGATGCAACACCGGATTGTCTTGGGTCGATTTGCGTCGCCTGATCCAATGCCCGGCCAAAAGCTTTAAAAATCGTTTCTAGGATGTGATGTTGGTCTTTACCGTAGCGCAGATTGATGTGCAGGTTGATTTTGCACTGATCTACCAGAGAGCGAAAAAAATGTTCAATCAAGCCACAGTCAAAATCTTTAATCTTTTTTCGCGCGTTTTTGACATTGTAAACCAGAAAAGGGCGTCCCGAAAGATCCACCGTGACTTCTGAAAGCGCTTCATCCAATGGAATCAGAGCGGTTCCAAAACGTCGGATACCTGATTTATCGCCCCAGGCTTTTGCAAGCACTTCACCTAAGACAATGCCTAAGTCTTCGACGGTGTGATGTTCGTCAATTTCGATATCACCCTTCGCTTTTATTTCTACATCAAAAAAACCATGTTTAGAAAAGGCACTGAGCATGTGGCTCAAAAAGGGAAAAGGGGTGTCGATTTTGTAGTTGCCTCTACCGTCTAAATTGATTGAGACGGTGATTTCGGTTTCTTTTGTTTTCCGGCTTACGGTGGCTTTACGCATGGTCTTCAAGTCTGATTCTCACCATATTGGCGTGTGCGGTTAAACTTTCCACTTCGGCGATACGGATGAGATGCTCGCCGTCGCGCTTGAGTGCCTTTCGTGTATAAGAAATGACGCTGCTTTTTTTGACATAATCGTCGACCGACAGAGGCGAGAAAAAACGCGCCGTGCCACCGGTGGGTAGCACGTGATTTGGCCCTGCGATATAATCGCCCAAAGACTGCGGGGTGTCTTCGCCTAAAAAGATTGATCCGGCCTTGGTCAATTTTTTTACCCATTGAAAGGGTTTTTCCGTAAAAACGGAAAGATGCTCCGGGGCGATGGCGTTTGACATCTCGATGGCGGTCTCTAAGTCCGGCACCACAAAAGCCACGCCGTATTTTTTCAAAGCCGTTTGGGCGATTTTTTTCCGAGGCAGGACTTTCAGTTGGGCCGTCATGTGTTCTTTGACCTTTTCGACGAGATCCGCAGAAGTGGCAAGAAAGATGACTACGGCTTCTTCATCGTGCTCAGCCTGTGAAATTAAATCAGAGGCCAAATAAGCCGGGTTCGCTTTCTCATCAGCAATAATCAAGAGTTCGCTTGGTCCTGCGATCATGTCGATATCAACTTGTCCGTAAACAAGACGTTTTGCAGCCGCGACATATTTATTGCCCGGCCCCACGATTTTGTCTACTTTGGGTATGTTTTTTGTCCCGTAAGCCAAGGCGGCAATGGCTTGGATGCCTCCGACTCGATAGATTTCATGTACACCCACCAAGTCTGCTGCGATTAAAATATAGGGATTGCAATGGCCCTCCGGCATGGGGGTGGTCATGACCAGACGCGGTACGCCCGCAACGGTCGCCGGAATCGCATTCATCAATACAGAAGAGGGGTAGGCGGCTTTCCCTCCCGGGACATACAGACCGACGGTTTCGAGGGGATGCACCCGTTGCGCAAGATAGACACCTTTTTCGCGGGTAAACCAGCTTTTCTGTTTTTGTTTTTCGTGAAATTGGGTAATGCGATCTGCGGCAAATTTGAAGCTGTCGATGACCTTTTTGTCGGCTTTGGTATAAGCGGCTTTGATTTCTTCTTTTGTCACACGCAGTTCAGACGGTTTTAGTTTGATCCGGTCAAATTGATCCGTGTATTCGATGACCGCCCGATCACCCCGTTTTTTTACATCTTTTAAGATGCCCTGAACAAGCGTATCTAAACCGTCATCGCCCAAACTGAGGCGGTTGACCACTTTTTTATAAGCCGACTGAAAACGCCGATCGTCAAAGTGAATGGTTTTCATAGCGTGAATGATTCCTTGTCTTTCTTCCCGGAAGGACGACAATATTGCGATAAAAATTCATAAATAAAGCGGTTAATCACCTTGGCATATTCTTCAATTTTTTTCATTGCACTTCTTCTTGCTGCAATAAACCTTTAATGTCATCAATGATTTTTTTGACTTCGGGGTATTTGAGTTTGAGGCTGGCCCGGTTCACGATAACACGTGCTGTGCATTCTGCAATGTCGTCCACGATACGCAAGTTGTTGGCTTTCAGTGTGGCGCCTGTGGAAGTAAGATCTACAATCTGATCGGCCAAACCCACTAAGGGGGCCAGTTCGATGGAGCCGTAGAGTTTCACAATCTCGATGGGAATGCCTTTTTCAGAAAAATAATGCTCTGTGATGTTAGGGTATTTTGTGGCAATACGGCGTTTCGAATAGGATTTTGGCACTGCTGTTTCGCCATTTTTCGGAACAGGCTCGGCCAGAATGATTTTGCAATAACCAAAACCCAGGTCAATCGGCTCATACACATCGCACATTTGTTCCATCAATAAATCTTTTCCGGCAATGCCAATATCTGCGGCGCCATGTTCAACATAGGTCGCCACATCCACAGCCCGCACCAGCAGGATTTTAATGTTTTTTCCTGGTACATCAAACATCAGTTTGCGGCTGCCTGAATGGAGTTCAGGAGATTCAATGCCAATCTCCTTGAAAAATGCCATGGCAAGCTCCATTAAACGTCCCTTTGCAAGAGCCATGACCAAGGGTTTTGACATTTAGGCCTTTCCCTTCACTCTTTGAATCACAGCACCTACATCGGTGAGTTTCTGCTCAATCGCTTCATAGCCTCGGTCGAGGTGATAAATACGACGGATTTCGGTCTCGCCCTCTGCGACAAGTCCTGCCAAAATCAGAGAGGCGCTGGCTCGTAAATCAGAGGCCATAATGGGTGCGGCTGAAAGCCTCGGCACGCCTTTAATCATGGCATGTTTGCCCTCAACCCTAATGTCCGCACCCATGCGTCGGAGTTCCGCGCAGTGGTTAAAACGTGACTCAAAAATGGTTTCAGTGATCACTGATGCGCCGTCTGAAACACTCATCAAGGCCATAAACTGGGCTTGCATGTCTGTGGGTAAACCCGGGTAGGGCAGGGTTTTTAAATCGACGGCGTGGATTTCTTTTCCAAGGACACGAAGCGCATCTTTTTCTACCCTGATTTCTGAACCCGTGGTACGACATTTTTCGATGATGCTGATCATGTCGGCAGGACGGCAGTTTTTGAGATGGAGATCGCCTTTGGTGATGGCTGCGGCCAGCATAAAGGTTCCGGCTTCGATGCGGTCGGGCATAACTTCATAGGATGCACCGGACAAAGCCGAAACGCCGTTAATCACAATATGATCTGTGCCTGCACCGATAATCTGTGCGCCGCAGTGATTCAAAAAATGGGCCAGGTCACCGATTTCTGGTTCGCAGGCTGCATTTTCAATCGTGGTCGTGCCTTCTGCCAAAGCCGCCGCCATCATGAGTGTTTCGGTGCCGGTGACGGTCGGGGTCTCAAGATAGATGGCTGCGCCTTTTAGTTTTGCGGCCTTCGCATGAATGATGCCATGCTCGATCGTAATTTCAGCCCCCATTTTTTCAAGTCCCATGAGATGCAATTGAATCGGACGCGCGCCGATGGCGCATCCTCCGGGCAGTGAAACATGGGCCTCGCCGCAACGGGCAAGCAGGGGGCCCAACACAAGAATGGTTGCCCGCATGGTCTTGACCCAGGAATAGGGGGCTTCGTTGTTTTTAATGTGTTTGACCTGAATTTCGCAATAATCGTCTTTTTCTGAAATCTCTGCGCCAATTTTCTCTAACAGACGTTTGAGGGTTGTAATATCGCCCAGACGAGGGACATTCTTAAGACGATGTATTTCGGAAGAAAGCAGGGTGGCCGCAAGAATAGGGAGCGCTGCATTTTTTGCCCCACTGATATGCACTTCTCCGGCGAGGGCGATGCCGCCTTGAATGAGGATTTTATCCATAAACAGTGTTCTTCAAGGAAGCGCTTTCAAAAACAATGCGCGCGATGCGTTCAATGCCGGCCCAGTCAGTCAGAAAAGAAAGGTGTACTTTTTTATCCGAGGAATTGATTTCATCTTTGATAAAGTGACGTAGCCATTGGGATTGTTTGTGGCCGAGTTCGAGCAAGATCACGCCGTCATCATTCAAAAAATCCGGGGCTTCAAATAAAATTCGGCGATAAAAAGCACGACCTTCATCTTCGGCGAAGAGGGCCAAAGCGGGTTCATAATCTCGTACTTCGGGCGGTAGCGTGTCTCGATCTGCTTCTGCAATATAGGGTGGGTTTGAAACGATTAGATCAAATCCACTCGCATCAAGCCCCTTTTTTTTGAGGGGATCAAGCAGATCGCCTTGCAAAAAAGTGATTTGTGATAAACAGTGATTTTTTTCGGCGTTCTGTTGTGCAATCTTCAAGGCATTCTTCGATAGTTCCGTTGCAGTGACGGCTGAATCTTTAAAAGAGACGGCCAGTGCAACGGCCAATGCGCCACTGCCTGTGCAGAGATCTAAGATTTTTGCAGGGGGTGTGGAAAGCTTCTGCGCTTCTTCAACAATGAGTTCTGTTTCGGGGCGCGGGATAAACACGTCTTTTGAAACACAAAAGGGCAAACCATAAAATTCAACTTCGCCAATAATATATTGAAGGGGTTCGTGTTCGGCGCGACGTGCGAGGTCTTCTAAAAAGCCATTACGACAGGTTTCAGAAACGATATTTTCAGCATCAAGAAAGAGCTTCAGTCGGTCGCCATTCAGACGTGCGGCAAGCAAATGTTCGGTTTCAAGTCGTGCTGCCTCAATCTGGTGGGCCTCAAGAAAGGTTGCACCGACTTCCAGTAAATCGGAAATGCAAGCGCGTTTCTCTGCCGTAAGCACCGCTTGCATTAAACCATCTCTCCCTCGGCAACCACGGCATCAATCATCGGGTTAATTTCCCCTTCAAGTATTTTTTCGAGTTGATAAAGGGAGAGGTTGATGCGGTGATCCGTTACCCGGTTTTCCTTGAAATTATAGGTTCGGATTTTTTCACTTCGGCCTCCGGTGCCGACTTTGGAGCGACGGTCTTCTGCAATTTCTGCATTTTGACGCGCCATTTCTTCTTCTAAAATGCGAGAGCGCAGTACACGCATGGCGCGGGCTTTATTTTTGATTTGAGAGCGCTCGTCCTGACAGGTCACCACAACGCCGGTCGGGATGTGTGTGATGCGAACGGCAGAATAAGTGGTATTGACGCCCTGCCCGCCCGGGCCTGAGGCACAGTAGGTATCCACGCGGAGGTCGGCCTGATTGATTTCGACATCCACTTCTTCGGCTTCGACAATCACGGCAACGGTGATGGTTGAGGTATGCACACGACCACTGGCTTCAGTTTTTGGTACACGCTGCACACGATGTACACCACTTTCATATTGCAGATGACGATAAGCCCCTTTCCCGATGACGGAAAGAATGACCTCTTTAAATCCACCAATCCCGGTTTCACTGGTGTTGATGATTTCGACCTTCCAAGACTGAAGCTCAGCATATTTTGTGTACATACGCATGAGATCTCCAACAAAAAGGGCTGCTTCATCTCCACCTGTGCCTGCACGAATTTCAAGGAAAAGGTTTCGGTTCTCGTAGGGGCTTTTGGGACGCAAAAGCGATTTCAGAGTGGTGATGACTTTTTCTTGCTTCTCTGTGAGTTCCTGCCACTCGGCTTCGGCGAGTGCTTTGAAATCGGGATCGGCATCCTCGTCTTGACGCATTTCGTCTGCATCGGTGATTTCGGATCTGAGGGTTTTGTAGACCGCGTAGAGATCGATGGTTTCGTCGTGTTCGGCTCGCTCTTTTGCAATGCGAATCTGTTCTGTTGCATTAGAGAGAATTTTAGGGTCAGAAAGCATCAGCGTGAGGTCGCTGTGCTTTTTTTCGATCTCCTTCAGCTTGTTGAGGAAGGAGGTTTCCAGATCAACAAACATAGGATGAACCTTTTTGTAACCAGACGGAAATGGGGGCGTGAAAAAGGACTAAAAACAAAAAAACCTGCCAAGAGGCAGGTTTAAGTGCAGTCTCTGGAACCTTAAGATTTGTTTTTTTGCTGATATTTTTTCTTAAATCGTTCAACACGCCCTTCGGTGTCCAGTAGTCTCTGTGTCCCGGTAAAGAAGGGGTGACAGGCCCCGCAAACCTCAAGTCGAATGGTCGGAGTGGTTGATTTTGTCGGGAGCGAAGAGCCACAAGAAGCACAGGTAATGTCAAGCGTGTGATACTCTGGATGAATGCCTTCTTTCATAATATCTAATCCTCAAATCAATAAAGCAGGTTATAATAGTCAATTACAGTGTTTTATTCAAGATATTTATCCTCAAGTTCCGCGCTTGCGGAACTTGAAACCGCCAATTTGCCTGAAAATATTGCCTTATCGGCCATTTTTCTGCTCACCGTACAGGTGAAGCTTATCGGTTCATCGATTCTAAAAAATCTTGGTTTGTTTTTGTGCCTTTTATTTTGTCGATTAAAAACTCCATGGATTCTACTGGAGAAAGAGGACTCAAGACCTTTCTTAAAATCCACATTTTGTTCAGTGTTTCTTTATCGACTAATAATTCTTCTTTCCGTGTGCCGGAGAGCGAAATATCAATTGAAGGGTAGATCCGACGATCTGCCAATTTTCGCTCTAGATGCACTTCCATATTACCTGTTCCTTTAAATTCTTCGAAAATGACATCATCCATGCGACTGCCCGTATCGACCAAGGCTGTCGCGATAATGGTTAAACTTCCCCCATTTTCGATGTTCCGTGCTGAACCAAAAAACCGCTTCGGGCGCTGCAAAGCATTGGCATCTAGGCCTCCGGAAAGCACTTTTCCGCTCGAAGGGATGACGGCATTAAAAGCCCGTGCCAGACGGGTGATTGAGTCGAGCAAAATGACAACATCTTTTTTGTGTTCCACGAGTCGTTTTGCTTTTTCGATCACCATTTCAGCCACTTGCACGTGACGCTGTGCGGGTTCGTCAAAGGTTGAACTTACCACTTCCCCTTTGACTTGGCGCTGCATGTCTGTGACCTCTTCCGGGCGCTCGTCAATTAAGAGTACGATTAAGACAATATCCGGGTGATTTTTCATAATGGCTTTTGCAATGGATTGCAGAAGCACCGTTTTCCCTGTACGTGGAGAGGCCACGATGAGGCCACGCTGTCCTTTGCCGATGGGTGTAATCAGCTCCATGACTCGTGTGGAATAATCGGACTTTATATACTCCAGCTCGATGCGTTCTTCTGGGTAAAGCGGGGTTAGGTTATCAAAAAGGATTTTATCTTTAGCGGCATCTGGGCCTTCATCGTTGATTTTTTCGACTTTTAAGAGGGCAAAATAACGTTCTGTTTCTTTGGGAGGGCGAATTTGCCCTGAAACGGTATCGCCCGTGCGGAGCCCAAACCGCCGGATCTGAGAAGGAGAGATATAAATATCGTCCGGGCCAGGTGTGTAGTTATAATCGGGTGACCTTAAAAACCCAAAGCCATCAGGAAGGGTTTCCAGTACCCCTTCACCATAAATCGTCCCGTTTTTTTCCGATTGAGCTTGAAGGATGGCAAAGATGAGTTCCTGTTTCCTCAAATTACTTGCGCCTTCGACCTTTAATTCTTTTGCGACATCAAAAAGCTTGGAGATGCTTTTTTCTTTTAGTTCGGCAAGATGCATTTTTATTCCCCCCCTGGGTCAATCAATCTTGTCCCCAGCTGCACAACTAAGGAACAAGGTTTCTAAAAAAAAATCTAAACTATTTTGTGAATCCAGAAACAATCTCAAAAACTCATCGACCAAAGAGGCAATGTGGCTCTAAGCGGACGAGGGTTTCGTTTCGGGCGATTTTAATCTTTCGCTATTTTTTAGGGTTTGTCTTTTTTTAAGTTTTGTTTTAACGATATGCTCTGAGGGCGGTATCAGCGAAAAACTGAGCGAGGAGTCCTAATCTTACATGAAGGGATCGCGTGATTATTTGCTACAGCCGTATTTCATCAAATAAGTATTAAATGGAAAATTGAATGCCCGATCAAAAGGCAATGTTATTTGAATAGTATTTCAGATACAGCCTCTTGTCAAACAAATTTTCAATCATTTTTCACTTCGAGTGATTTTTTTGAATTTAAAATAAATTTTTGTTATAGTTCCCGGCACTGATTATCTTAGCGGTTTGGCTTTTTTAGTAAATCAGAACGTACTAAAATTTCAATAAATTCAACTGGATACACGACTAACTATGGTCTTCTATTTCTATGAAAATGCAATGAAAGAAGTGGACAAGGTCTCTGTCGATGGCCTTGTCCCCAATAGTGCGCACTTAAGCCATTGGAAAGGCAACCAAACGCCAGCGCCCTTCAAAGCGGATACCGCGACGGAAATTGCGTTTCGCTACCTTTCCAATTCCCATCGCAAGGACATTTTCCCTCAAATCCGAATTATCACAAACAACCACTTTGACACGGACGGCCTGCTCTCTGTTTGGACGCTGCTTAATGCAAAGCGGGCGGAATCCATGACAGGGCGTTTGATCTCCGCTGCAGAGGCAGGTGACTTTTCCACCTTTTCCTCTGAAGAAGGGGTGCAGATTGACCTTTTGATTAAAGCCCTTTGCAAAGATGAAAAAAGCCCTTTTGCCGAAGCCATTAAAAACTATGATGGCCCCAAAGAAGCAGCCTACTACAAGGTCCTTTTGTCTGCGGTGCCAGACCTTTTCCGAAAAAAAGACGACTACCGCCATTTTTGGGAACCTGCTTATGAAAAAATATTGCAGTCAATGACTTGTTTTGAAAAGGGGATTGTGGGTCTTGAAGAATACGAGAGAGAGCGCCTTTCTGTCGTGATTGATGAAAAACGACCTTCTGCTCAAGCCATTGACCACTATTGCCAAGGCAATTTATTTTTGGTCATCGAAGACCGTAAAAACAAAGACGGGGGATATGTCTACGAACTCGAATATCGTTATTACGCCTGGGCAGAGACTGTGACACGTCCTCTCATAAAATCCATTCCAATGCAGGCACTTTGCGACACACTCAACAAACAAGAAGGCGAGCGCCCAGATTCAGGTTCATGGTTGGCAGAAGACTTCCCGGGTCGATCCTTAAGCTCTGCTTTAAAGTTCACGGACAAAGCAGGCGGCATGCAGTTCAGCCGACTTCATCCTGAGATTGTCATAGAGGCTGTTTTGTCTCATCTCAGGCAAGATCTTGGCGAAAGCGAGTTGGAATGAAAGAAGGACAAACCCACATAAAAAATACAGGATTAAACCTCGAACGCATGAAAGCCCACTTTCTTGAGATTGTGCAAATTGACAGTCTTTCTAAAAAGGAGAAGGCCGTGGCCCTCGTGCTTCAAAAACAGCTTGAGGCCATTGGTGTAAGTGTCAGCTACGATGATGCAGGAGAAGCCATTGGCGGGGAAATCGGGAACATGATCGCACGCCTGCCCGCAACAGATCCGGGGCGTCCGCCGCTTCTGCTTTCTGCTCATATGGACACCGTGGTTCCGGGAGAAGGGATTAAACCCATCTGCGAAGGAGATGTCATCCGCAGTGATGGCACGACAATTTTAGGCGGCGATGATAAATCGGGGATCTCGATTATTTTTGAAGTCCTCAGAACCCTCACCGAAAAAAAGATCCCCCATGGCGAAATCGAGGTTGTTTTAACCATTTGCGAAGAATACGGTCTTGTTGGTGCAAAACACCTGGATATCTCAAAACTGCATTCAAAATCGGGTATCGTCCTGGATTGTGATCACGCCAATTTTCTCTTTACGCGCTCGCCAGCATCCGACCGACTCGAATTCACCATCCACGGTATTGCAGCCCATGCCGGGGTCTGCCCGGAAGAAGGCATCTCCGCAATTCAAATTGCCGCAGAGGCCATCAGCCGTATGCCCTTGGGGCGTATTGATTCTGAAACAACGGCGAATGTTGGCGTCATTGAAGGTGGCGCAGCCGTGAATATCGTTCCAAAAACCGTGTTCTTGCGTGCCGAGTCACGGAGTCACAACAAAGAAAAACTTGCGGCACAAACAGAGCGCATGCGGGCCTGTTTTCAGGAAGCCGTCGAAAAGTTTTCTGTGGAGATCAAGGGGAAACGTCTGCAGGGCCGGGTCGAAGAAAATATCTGGCGTGACTACAATCCGATTAAGTTGCCTGACAATGCTCCGATTGTGCGCGCCGTGCTTCAAGCGGCGCAAAAATGCGGATACAGTGTAAAAACAAATGCGACCGGTGGCGGTTGTGATGCCAATATTTTCAATGAAAAAGGCATCACCGTGCCCAACCTTGGCACAGGCATGCATCAAATTCATACGGTTCACGAATGGGTTAGTGTTTCAGAAATGAATCAGACGGCCCATGTCATTTTTGAAGTCGTGAAAACATTCGGAAAATAAAGCGAAAGCGGCGATCTTCACTCTTTTCTCCTTAACACCGAGATGTCATAATAAACACGATGCTCTTCCAAACCATGAGCCAACTGGGTGATACTTTCCAAGGTATTATCAAAATCTCAAACGGAAGTGTTCGCATTTTGGATGCACAAGCCATCGGTGGCGCACTGCTGGATCGTTTGACCTGGACGGCCACTTTCCACGAAAAAGTAGAAATGCGTGGTACTTCGCGGTGGCTTATTAAAATGTTTGCAGCACCTTTCGGGATTGATCTTTCCGGAAATGAAACGTCAGCAAAATTCCCTCAAGCCAGTCTCCCAAAAATCAAAATCAACGGGATGTGTTACGACATGTCCCGGAGGCTCTTTCGTGTTGCCCTTCAAACACAACTCATGAGCTTTGTCTTCATTAGCACATCAGAAAAAAAACAGGCAGGAGATATGGCCGTTGTCACAGCGGCGGCCATGCAAGAAGGTTTTCAAGGTTGCCTCATTTTTCAAGTCCCCGATAGGCTCGAAAAAGAGACAGAAAACATCGTATTTACAACGGATTTACAAAGAGTACAGGGAGACCGAAGCCCTGGGATTTTCAGCACTGAAAATCCCGAAACCCACGCGCTTCAGATTAGAACAACGGTTTTTTCAAAAGAGAGGATTGAGGCAAAAGAACAGGAAGTTTTTTTATCGCAACTGGCTGCCAGCCAAAGTGACTTCATTACACTTGAAGTCACGAAAAAACTAGAGGCCTATTTTAAGAAGTACCATCGCCCGGACCCGCTTGCAATGATTCAAAAAAAAGGCCCGGTCGAGGCTGTATCTTTCGCGCTTCGTGATGAAATTACCGCCGCCATTGCCGAAGCAGATCCAGGACAAGAACAAGCTTTTTCTAAATCGTTCTCTGGATTAAAAACCAGGACTTAACTGTAAAACATGAAGGGCTATTTTTAGGCAATCGTTACTTCTTTGCAAAGATAAACATCCTGGATTGCGTTGAGGAGCTTGATGCCTTCTTTTAGCGGTTTTTGAAAGGCTTTCCGTCCTGAAATCAGTCCTGTCCCACCGGCGCGTTTATTGATTACGGCCGTTTTGACGGCATCTGCAAGATCGTTTGTCCCGGAAGCCCCGCCTGAATTGATCAGACCAGACCGTCCCATATAACAGTTCGCAAGCTGATATCGGGTTAAATCAATGGGGTGGGCAGAAGTCAATTCGTCGTATACCTTAGCATGCGTTTTTCCAAATTTAAGGGTTTTAAAACCCCCATTGCCTTCGGGGAGTTTTTGTTTGATGATATCGGCCCCAATGGTCACCCCCAGATGATTGGCTTGTCCCGTTAAGTCGGCGGCGGCGTGATAATCGGCATCCGCTGTTTTGAAGGCGCTATTTCTCAAATAACACCACAGTACGGTAAACATGCCCAAATCATGCGCTTGTTTAAATGCGGCAGAGACTTCTTGAATCTGGCGTTTTGATTCCGCAGAACCAAAATAAATCGTCGCACCCACACCCGCAGCCCCCATGTCAAAGGCCTGCCGAATATTCGCAAAAGCAATTTGATCATAGCCATTGGGGTAAGAGAGAAATTCATTGTGATTAAACTTCATTATAAAGGGGATTTTATGTGCATATTTTCTGGAAATTGATCCCAGTACGCCCAAGGTCGAGGCCACGGCATTGCAGCCGCCCTCCATCGCCAATTCAATAATGCCTTCAGGATCAAAACAAACGGGATTTGGGGCAAAAGATGCGCCCCCAGAATGTTCAATGCCTTGATCAACGGGAAGAATCGAAACATAACCCGTGCCGGCCAAACGTCCGTGATTAAAGAGACGAGACAGGTTACACAAAACACCAATGGGACGATCAGAAGGGGCAACACATTCATCTATAAAGCCGGGCCCCGGCAAATGCAGTTTTTCTTTTGCAATGGTAAGGCATTTGTGTCCGAGTAAATCATCTGCTTCATTGGCGAGTAGCGCCTCTATTTTTGCATGCATTGTTAACCTTCCCCTTTCATCCGCTTGTCATTTGTATTTTTATTTGGTCGATCACGAAGATGGTGCGACTTCATTGCGGCATATATTATAAGATAACTCTGTGTCTCTTGCAAATTAGGATCAAAGGAGGAAGCTCATTGCGCAAAAATTCTTGGCGGATGATTGTCGAGCCTGCACAAGCCGCAGCCGAAAACATGGCCATTGACGAAGCCATTGCGATTGCTTTTTCTGAGGGTAAAGCCCCGGAGACCCTACGACTATATACTTGGAAAACCCCCAGTTTTTCCATCGGAGCCTTTCAAATGCTTGAGCAGGATTGGATTACATTACTTGAGGCCCAGGAGATTGACATCGTGCGCCGTATGACGGGAGGACGAGGGCTTTTGCACGAACATGAGCTAAGCTACAGTGTCATCGCGAGTATCAAAAATCCTTTATTTTCGGGAGGTATTAAAGGCACATTTGAGTCCATTTCTCTCGGACTTTTGGCGGGACTGAAAGAAATCGGGGTTGCGGGAATCTTGCATACCCCAGCACGCAAGCCGCAGCCCAGAGCTAAAAAAACACTCTGTTTTGATGCCGTCTCCGGGTATGAAATCACCGCACAGGGGAAAAAATTGATCGGAAGTGCGCAGCGTCGCTGGAAAACGCATTTTCTTCAACACGGTTCGTTTGTTATTAAACAAAGTGAAACGAGGGCTTTTCCTTCGAAGCTCATTTCTGAAAATCAAATTACTTTGACCGAACTAATGGCCTCACCCCCAAATCCTGAAACGCTTATTCACGCGATCAAGGCAGGTTTTGAAAAGACCTTCGATTTAAACCTTGAAGTCGGTGAACTGTCCGACTATGAAAAAAAACTCGCCCAAGGCTGTCTTCAAGAAAAATACGCCCGTCGCACCTGGAACCTTTACAGAGAGAAGAGATAAACAAGCTTTTTGTTGGCATTCCCGCTCATGGACTGATTATTTAGGAAATGTTGCGCAAAAGGCCTTATATTCTGCGATACACTTGGCGTCGCCATTGGGACAGACCATGCCCACAACTTTAATCATGCAGTCTTCAAGACCTGTCATGTTTGGAGGCGGTTTTTTGCTTGTGATGAGCGGTGGAGGTTCTTCTATGGGGAGGGAAAGTCCTTCGTGTTGTATCGCGCCGCCGAGTCGAAAGACTTTCCCTTGACCGATGGCATTCACTGGAGAAGGGGGCTTAAAGGCGGCCATGTCGGACCTTGTCGGGGCCTGTGTTATTTGGGACGGTTTTTCATGAAAGGCTTCGGCGTTTAGGCCTTGACCTGAATGATCTTTTCCGCTCGCCTTTTTTACCTCAGGCGGAAAGAGTCCCAGGGCTTGTTGTTTTGGCAGGAGCGCCTCTCCCTCTGTTCCTGGCAGATGTAGTAATTCAATATTGAGGCCTTGTTGTATGCCATAGCCTTCGGAAGTATCGTCAAGGTTGAGTAGGAAGGGATTGCCAAAAAAAATAAAAAAGAGGGCATAGTGTAACAAAACGGAATAAAACAATACGCGGGTGAAGGGATCATCTTTTGAAGTATGATTTTCAAGAAAAGCCATTGAACGCTCCTTGAAAGACTTACCCGATCTGCCGAGGAAACCTCGGGTGTTATTTTTTGCTCGTGTTGTTCAGGATATCAGATCGGAGAGGAAAAGGAGAGAGATTCAGCCTTCTTAAAAATAAAAAAAGCATTTGTTTCGAAATGGATTGATCCGCTTAATTGTCGACAGGCCCTGGTGGGTCTTCAGTAAAGGCTCCGATTTTTCTGAGTCGTGCATAACGCTGTTTTACGCGTTCTTCCGGGGGGATGAGGTCGAGCGCACTCAATTGTTTGCAAATGGTACGTGAAACCGATTCGGCCATTTTTTCCGGATCACAGTGTGCCCCGCCAAGTGGTTCTGAAATCACATGTTCGATAATCTTTAAGTCCAGAAGGTCTTTTGCCGTCATGCGCAGGCTCGCAGCCGCATCCTCACTTTTTGTGGGGTCATCCCACAAAATAGCCGCGCAGCCTTCGGGGGAAATCACGGAATAGATTGAGTACTCCAGCATCAACATTTGATCTGCCACCGATATTGCGAGCGCGCCGCCGCTGCCACCTTCTCCAATGACCACAGAAATAATGGGTACCGTCAGTTGGGACATGACCAGCAAGTTTCTTGCAATGGCCTCCGACTGGCCCCGTTCCTCGGCCTCAACGCCAGGATAAGCCCCAGGGGTATCCACAAAGGTGACAATGGGTTTGTTGAATTTTTCGGCCAGTTGCATGATGCGCAAGGCTTTTCGGTAGCCTTCCGGATGAGGCATGCCAAAATTATGTGCAATTCGGTCTTTCACGCCCTTGCCTTTTTCATGACCGATAACGATGACAGAGCGTCCTTCCAAACGCGCGAATCCTGTAATCATGGATTTATCATCACCATAGAGCCGATCACCGTGAAGCTCGACAAAACCTTCAAATGCCATCTTAAGATAATCTGAAGTGCCGGGACGTTTCGGGTGTCGCGCCAATTGTGTAATTTGCCAGGGGCTGAGCTTCGCGTAGATTTCAGTCTGAAGTTCTGCCATCTTTTTTGCAAGCTTCGGAATTTCATCCAAGACCTTTGGGTTTGTTTTCCCGAGGTCTTTGAGTTGGTTGATCTTGTCCTGGATTTTAACCAGAGGTATTTCGAAATCGAGTTGTTCTTTCATGGGAACCTCAAAAGAAACACTGCACTAACAACCTTCAAAAACCGCAGCATCTTGACCGAACATTTTTCTCAGTTCGGTTTTTAGTTCGTCCGAGCTGTCTACTTTGAGACGGGAATCAAGGGCAATCGTTGATTCTGTCGTAAATCGTGTGCTATCTGCAAGCCGTATCTTTAGAAAAACAGGTAGATTTCCAGTAAATTGCTCCAAAAGCGTCTTTAAACGCGGGATGTCACCAGGAATGACCTGTGTCTCCAAAAGCAGAATGGTCAGCATTTTTTTCTTTTCTAAGGGCAAAACGATCGTGGCTTTGAGTTTAAGACCTCGATCGCCCTGATCCAAAGTCCCGGTAATCAGTAAGGGCACATCCTGATCAAATAATGAGGCGGACGAACGATAAAGTTCGGGAAAAACAATGACCTCAACACTCCCGACCAGATCTTCAATCCGTAGGTAGGCCATCTTGTCACCGCGTTTTGTGGTTGCCACACGTTTTTGAATGACCATGCCACAAATGCGCACCTCTCGATCATCCGTTACGGCGGAAAGTGCGTCACTCTTTGTCACAGAACGCTTTTTCATTAAGTCTTCGTAAGGACTTAATGGATGTGTGGTGATGTAAAACCCAATGGCTTCTTTTTCAAGTTTGGCAATTTCTTGGTCGTCCCACTCCTTTATTTCTGGAAGCGGCGGATCAAGAGGCTCGGACGATGTTCCTCCCCCAAAAATAGACAATTGACCGCTATCAATCTCTTTTTTATGCAAAAGGGCCAAGGCCATTGCCTGTTCCATCACCTCAGTCAATGCCGAGCGTTTTGCCTTTGATGCATCAAAGGCACCACATTTGATCAAAGCCTCAATCACGCGTTTGTTTGTTCGGCGCAAATCAATTTTGCGACAAAAATCAAACAAGGTCGAAAAATGACCACTTTCTGCGCGGACTTCCAAAATAGAGTCTACAGCAGCCCCGCCGACATTCTTTATCGCGGCCAAACCAAAACGGATGCCTCCTGGCACGACCGTGAATCCTTTTTCACTTTCATTCACATCGGGCGGCAAGATTTTAATGTCCATACGGCGACATTCGGTAATATAGTTTACCACTTTGTCTGAATTTCCCATTTCACAGGAGAGTAGGGCGGCCATAAATTCGGCGGGATGATGGTGTTTCAGATAGGCGGTTTGAAAGGTGATGAGCGCGTAAGCCGCAGAATGCGATTTGTTAAAACCGTAGCCTGCAAAGTACTCCATCAGGTCAAAAACTTTTTCGGCCTTTGCCGCCGTGACCTTGAGGGCTACGGCCCGCTCGATAAAAAGTACCTTCTGAGCGGCCATTTCTTCGACCTTTTTTTTGCCCATCGCGCGACGCAGCAAGTCGGCTTCTCCCAATGAAAACCCGGCCATGACGTTTGCAATTTTCATGACCTGCTCTTGATAAACGATGACGCCATAGGTTTCTTTGAGAATATCTGCAAGTTTGGGATGGTCGTATTTAATCTTCTTTTTACCCTGTTTTCTTTTGATAAAATCATCGACCATGCCACTGCCAATGGGGCCAGGACGATAAAGCGCCAAAATAGCCGTGACATCTGCAAAATTTTCAGGTTGCATCTTGGTCAGCAAGTCACGCATGCCCGGACTTTCCAATTGAAAGATGCCCGTCGTCTCCCCGGAACCCAGGAGTTGATAGGTCTCTGAATTGTTCAGGGGAATCGCTGAAGCCTCAAGTGCGATTTCTCCTGTGCCTGTATCGGCACGCTTTTTATTGATCATTTTGAGTGCCATATCAATGACCGTCAGGGTACGCAAACCCAAAAAATCAAACTTAATCAATCCAATCTTCTCAATATCACCCATGGGATATTGTGTGACCGTTTCACCTTTGCTGCCTCGGTAAAGTGGCACATGATCGGTTAGCGGTCCGTTGGAGATCACGACACCTGCCGCATGGGTTGAGGCGTGACGGGAAAGGCCCTCTAATTGTTTGGCGAGGTCGATCAACTCAATTATTTTTGGATTGTTCCTTTTTTCTTCTTCAAACTTGGGTTCTTGTGCAAGTGCTTCATCCAGTGTGATGTTCAGCGTATTGGGGACAAGTTTTGCGAGCCGATCAACATCGGCGTAAGGTACTTCAAGTACCCGTCCCACATCACGCAAAGCCCCTTTTGCCGCCATCGTGCCAAAGGTAATGATCTGACAGACATGATCCTGTCCGTATTTTTGGGTGACATAACGCATGACCTCTTCACGTCTATCCATGCAGAAATCCATGTCAATATCCGGCAGGGACACTCGCTCTGGATTTAAAAACCGCTCAAAGATCAAACCATTGGAAATCGGGTCAATATCCGTAATACGCAAGGCATAAGCCACAAGGCTTCCTGCGGCTGACCCGCGACCAGGGCCAACAGGAATACGACTCTGGCGTGCATAATTAATGATGTCCCAGACAATCAAAAAATAACCCGGATACCCCATCTGGTTGATAATGTCGAGTTCGTATTTGAGGCGCGTCTCGTACAAAGGGCGTTGCGATGCTGCGCTTCCGTTCAATTGCTGCAAACGCTGAGTGAGTCCTTTTTCGCTCAGCTCCCCCAAGTAGGCTTCAAGGGTCATGCCCGCTGGCGGTTGATAATTGGGCATATGCGCCTTGCCAAAGGTGAGATCCAAATCCACCATGTCCGCAATACGCAGGGTGTTTGTGATGGAATGCGGAATTTCGGAAAAGGCTTTTGCCATTTCTTCGCCCGACTTTAAATACAGTTCTTTTGTTTCAAAGCGCATACGGTTGGGCATGTTGACCGTTTTTCCGGTCTGAAGACAGAGCATGATATCGTGGGCATGTGCATCTTCTTTGTGCAGGTAATGACAGTCATTTGTGGCGACAATGCGGATGCTTTTTTTTCCCGCGAGATCCACGAGTTTGCGATTTACATTCACTTGCAGATCAAGCCCATTGTCTTGAATCTCAATGAAAAAGTTTTCTTTTCCAAAGATACGCTGGTAGTCATCGGCCGCGTCATAAGCCTCTTTTTCCATATCTCGTGCCAGCAAATAAGGGATTTCCCCACGCAGACAGCCGGAAAGCCCGATTAAACCCTCAGCATGTTGTTCTAATATCTCTTTGTCGATTCGGGGTTTGTAATAAAATCCTTCCAAGTTGGCCAGAGAAACCAGTTTCATCAGGTTTTTGTAGCCTGTGAGATTGGAGGCCAATAAAATCAGGTGATAATAAGGGTTTGAGGCGATGGCGGTATTATAGTCATCCGAATTTGCGCCGTGTCCTTGTTTGTCAAAACGGCTTCGGGGGGCGAGATAGGCTTCGCAGCCAATAATGGGTTTTACGCCCCCTTTTTTTGCCTTTTGATAAAACTCAATCGCTCCGAAAAGATTGCCATGATCCGTAATCGCAAGCGCGGGCATGTTAAAGTTTTTTGCGGAGGAGATGAGGGGGGAGACCCGATTGGCCCCGTCGAGCAAGCTGTATTCGGTGTGGAGATGAAGGTGAACAAATTCCTGTTGTAACATGCGGGTATTTTAGGACGATGAGGGGAAATCGTCAAGCCTTTAGGAGATGCTCTCGATGAAGAGGGAGGGGGAACTTCCGAGGGTTTATCGGTTTTTAACGGTGTATCCGTCGTTTTCGATCGCTTTTGACATTTCAGAGGGTGTTGTTTTGAGTTCATCATAAGAAACGGTTGCGGTGTTTTCCGCTAAACTCACGGTGACTTCCGTGACGCCAGAGAAATTTTCTAATATTTTTGTCACACTGCTCACACAGTGATCACAGGTCATGCCCTCAATATTGAGGATTGTTTTAAGCATCATTGCCTCCCTTTCTAGTCGTAGGTCAGCACAGAAAAAACAGGATGTGATTTTAGTTTTTCTCTGCCGTTTAAAAAAAGTAATTCAATGACACAGGCAAGCGCGACAATCTCACCCTCAAGCCGCTGGATGAGTTTTGCTGTGGCTGCCATCGTGCCACCCGTTGCGAGCAGGTCATCTATGACGAGCACACGTTCACCCGAAGAAACAGCATCTTTGTGAATACAAAGTGTATTGGAGCCGTATTCAAGATCGTATGATTCTTCAATAAAGTCTGCGGGTAGTTTCCCGGGTTTTCGCACGGGCACAAAGCCGATACTGAGACGTTCTGCTAAAGGCGCACCAAAAATGAAACCACGTGATTCAATTCCCACGATTTTATCAATTTTTTGTTTGGCATAAGGCGCAGCAAGGCGGTCAATGACCACACGGAAAGCCTCAGGATCAGCCAAAAGGGTTGTGATGTCATAAAAGAGAATGCCTGGTTTGGGAAAATCAGGCACAGCACGGATTTTTGATTTTAAATCCAAAACGGATCTCCTTAAATGAAGAGAGTGAAAGAGAGGTCATCAGGAAAAAATGCCTGAAAAAGGGATATCCTCTTAAAGGATTTCATCAGCCTTAATCGATTTTTCCGAGATGATGTTGCGTAGTTTTCGGAGGGCGACGGCTTCGATTTGACGGACCCGCTCACGGGTCAAACCAAAAACTTTTCCGATTTGCTCCAGGGTATTGGGTTCATCGCCCTGTAAGCCAAATCGAAGCACAATCACTTTTCGTTCATTGGGGTTGAGTAGGGCCAGCCAGTTTGTGAGTCCTTCGCGTCGCTGAACCCCTTCGGCACGTGCTGCGGGGGAGACTTGATTGGTGTCTTCGATGACGTCTTTGAGTGAGATGGTTTTCCCGCTTGCGATGGGGCTGTCCAAGGAATAGGTTTTGCGCATGAGTCGCTGAATACCATCAATATCCTTTTCCTTCATTTTCATTTTTTTTGAAATTTCGATGACTTCGGGCTCACGCCCCAGTTCTTGTACGAGGTCGTCTAAATGTCCAAGATAGTTATTGACCCGTTCAACAACGTGTACCGGCAAACGAATGAGTTTACCTTGATTGATAATGGCCCGTTCAATGGATTGTCGAATCCACCAGGAGGCATAGGTTGAAAAACGGAAGCCCTTTTCGTGATTGTATTTTTCGACGGCCTTGATGAGTCCAATATTGCCTTCTTCAATGATGTCTGAGAAAGGGAGGCCCCTGTTTAAGTAGCGTTTTCCGATACTCACAACAAGACGGAGGTTAGATTCGATCATGCGCTGCCGCGCCGACTCATCGCCCTTTAAAATACGTTTGGCCAGCTCGACTTCATCTTTGAAGGTCAGGAGTTTGGAGCGCCGAATATTTCTGAGGTAGGATTTTACGGCGTCCCCGGCAGGTTGTTCTTGTTGTTCTTTTGTTTCCGGGCTAGGTTCTTCCTGGGTGTTCTCTGAGTCTAAGTTTGGAAAGGTTTCTTCCGAAGTCGTGCTGCTGCCTCCGGCACTTTCCTCTTCAAGTCCGTTTTCTTGAACCCATTCACTGTCCATTTTTTTATCTCAAAATGAGGGGCGATCCTGCTGTGGGTTGTCATTGTAGCGTATTGGAGACGCTCGGGGCAATCTCTCTCTTTGCGGTGCGATTACATAATTGAAAAAATGGGATATCCCTTTACTGCGGATTCCCAAGAGACATCCACGCTTTTAACTTCTGAGCGACTCGGTCCTTGCTCAAGTTGCTGGATGAGGGCGACTATTTTTTTTGATTCTCCCTCGACCCTTAGCTCTACCCGACCATCGGCCAAGTTTCTTACGGTGCCGGAGAGTTGCAGCTTCAGGGCAGAGGCCTGACTGAATTTCCGAAATCCGACACCCTGGACTTGTCCGCTGACCAAGAGGTGGGCGGATGAGATTTTATGTTGCTCACATTGATTATTCATACAGTGAATCCTGGTCGGGGCGAGAGGATTTGAACCTCCGACCCCACCGTCCCGAACGGTGTGCGCTACCGGGCTGCGCTACGCCCCGACTCTATGATTCCATGGCTAAGTTAAATGCTTCCGCAACTGCTGAATAGGTAATCTTCCCTGCATGCACATTGACGCCTTTTTTGAGGCCAGGATCCGATGCCGTCGCAGCTTCAAAACCCAGTGAGGCAATTTTTTGAATATAGGGAAATGTTTCGTTTGAGAGTGCAAAAGTGGCCGTTTTAGGCACAACGCCTGGAATATTGGCCACACAATAGTGGATCACATCATCGACCACATAGACCGGGTCTGAGTGAGATGTTTTTCGAGCGGTTTCAAAACATCCCCCTTGGTCAATTGCGACATCCACGACGACGGAACCCTTGCGCATCTCCGAAATCATTTTTCGGGTGACCAGGTGAGGGGCTTTATTACCCGTTACCGATACAGCGCCAATCACCAAGTGACTGTTTTTGAGTGATGTCGCAAGCATGTCGGGATAGGGTGGCAGCGTCACCACTGCCCCTTTAAAATGATCGTCTAAATAAGAGCGTTGTGCCGAGTTTTCTTCAAAAATGGTCACTTCTGCGCCTAAGGCCAAGGCCACCTGTGCGGCATTTTTCCCAACGATGCCCCCACCAATGACTGTTACTTTGCCCTTTTCGACTCCGGCGACCCCTGAGAGCAGTACACCACAGCCCCCTTCGGTTTTTGTTAAAAAACGTGCGCCGAGTAAAACAGACATGCGACCTGCTACTTCGCTCATGGGTTTGAGCAAGGGTCGTTTGCCACCCTCTGATTCAATCGTTTCATAGGCAATTGCTGTGATCTTTTTTTCCAACAAAAAATTGAGCAAGGTTCGATCTGCAGCAAGATGAAGATAGGTCAAGAGGATTTGTTTGGCATGAAACAATTCAAATTCCTCTGGCAGAGGCTCTTTGACCTTAATAATCATTTCGGCATTTTGAAAAAGGGCACGCTTTGAAGACGCAATTTCTGCACCCTTGTTTTGGTAGTCTGTATCAGAAAGATCGCTGCCTTCTCCCGCACCTGACTCAAGGATAAGGGTATGTCCCTCTTGACAAAGCGCGGCGACGCCCACTGGGGTGATGCCGATACGAAATTCTTGATCTTTAATTTCTTTTGGGATGCCAATAATCATTTTGATGGGATGGCAAGCTAGCAGTTTTTTTTTTGAAAGTCAATTTAAGTGGCTGGAAATTGACGCGGGATGATGCGGATGCTTCATCTCTTTTATTCGTATTTTCAAACGTTTATGGATGTTCTCTTCTTAGGCCCATTCAGGTGAGGGGGCCTATAAAAAAGGTGCCTTAACAAAGCTTACTCCTTCAATACCATGTCGATACACATGACTGCGGCCAGAATCAGTTGTCGAACGGCATCGTCTTTAGGAACGGATTCGGATATTTTGAGTGCGTAGTTATCGGCGCTGGTAAAGAGCTCCTGGCCGATACCGGCCCACTCTTTTGAGACGTGGGCAAGTTCTGTTTCGCCTTGCATAAACTTGAAGTCCCAGCCCGTCCACTTTCCCTGTAGCATACAAACGGGGTGGTCATAGGCATCAAGCACGCTGAATGATCCGCCAATCGAGAAGAGCTTTTGTTTGAATCCTCCGATAACCTGATTGTTTTCATTTAAGACCGTGACCTTTGAGAGAAAAATAGAAATACCTCGGGTAATGCGAACGATCTGCTTGCCCTCTGGGGTTTTAATTTGCACATCAAAAGGAGTCATCCGTTTGTAGTCGGTGAAGCGCAATAATTTTGTAACGATGCCTAAACCTGCTTCGCGACACTCCATGATGATCTCACCTGTTTGAGGATCGTAAATATCGTAGTTGTTTGCGGCCTTGAATAGACCAAGATGTTCTTTGACGAGATAAACATTTTTATTCAATATTTCGTGCATTTTTTATTCCTTTTCTTCGAGGGAGACCGCCGTCATTCCCGCAAAGGCGGGAATCCATAATTTAATACTTCACTTCTACTAAAATGAGTCCATGCGCTGGGGCCGTCGGCCCTGCGGCCTTGCGATCTAAGGCATTGAAGATATCTTGAATTTCGTTAGGGCTGCGTTTTCCGCGTCCCACCTCGATTAAAAATCCTACGATATTACGCACCATGTATTTTAAAAATCGCCGTGCACTGAGGGTCATGTTGATTTCATCGCCCGCTTTCTGAATTTTAATGTAATGCAAATCAATGTTGTGATCCGGCACGACTGAGCCTGCGGCACAAAAAGAAGTGAAACAGTGCAATCCACTCAATGCTTTTGCCGCCGCTCGCATTTTTTGTAGCTTGAGATCGTAGTGGATATGAACTCTGTGACGGCGACTCAAAGGGGCATGTTCCGTTGCATTTAAGATTTGGTAACGATATGTTTTTGAGATGGCTGAAAATCGTGCATGAAAATTATCGTCCACAATCTCGGCGCGATTGACGGCAATATCTTTAGGCAGAAGGGCATTAAGCGCCCGTACCCAGCGTGCGGGGGAAAGGGACATATTTGTGTCAAAATGCGCGCTTTGGCCCAAGGCGTGTACTCCTGCATCGGTGCGGCCTGCGCCTGTAATGGGGACGACTGTTTGTGTCAGTTGTTGCAACGCGTTTTCGAGTTCACCTTGAATGCTGTCTTGCTGAGGTTGTTTCTGCCAGCCGTGATAGGCACTGCCATCATAGGCGAGGCTTAATTTAACACGGGTCAATTAGAAATGTCCTTAAGAAGCAGCTTCTACGGAGCGGATGTAGCCTTGTATGCCTTTTAAAAGGGCTTCTGCGGCCTCTTGTCGGTATTTGGAGCTGCGGAGGCGCTTTTCTTCTTTTCGGTTGCTGAGAAAAGAAATTTCGGCCAAAATTGCGGGCATATCCGTGTGGTTGAGCACATAAAAAGGCGCACGTTTTACGCCTAAAGCCTTGGTGGGGTATTTTGAGATGAGGTTTTTTTTGATTGCATTGTTTGTAAAATGTGCGAGTTCGAGTGAGGCATTTTTTGTGAAATCACGTTCTAAGTCATTTAAAATCATTTTTTCAAAGTCGATGACGCCTTTATGGGTTTCTGCATTTTCACGTGCGGCAAGGGCCAGAGCGCGTTTATCAGAGGGCCGACCGAGTAAATAGATTTCGATTCCTTTTAATCTGCGGGAGGTACTGGCATTGATGTGCACGGAGATGAAGAGGTCGGCCTTGTTTCTATTGGCGATTTCGGTGCGTTTTTTGAGGCTGATAAAGACGTCTCGGTCACGCGTCATAATGACTTTCTTTTTGAGTCGGTTTTCAAGCAGCTTTTTTAAGCGCTTTGAAATATCCAGCGCGATATCTTTTTCCTTTAAGCCACTCCGGCTTCTGGCGCCCGGATCTTTTCCACCGTGTCCGGGGTCGATGACAATGGTTTTAATGGTGAAGGCCGCAAGCGGTTTTGTGGGTGGATAAAGATCAATGACAAGACGATTGGGGTGATCCAAAATCAGATGTTTATGTGAACCCAATTGTTTGTAGCGCAGGGCGATGTAAACGGTCTCCGCACCCTTTTGTGTCGTTTCGATTGTTTGTAGTGTGTTGCTCGTGACGGTCAAAGCGGGTTTCCGTCGTAGGGCCTTTCCGAGCACTGATTTTTCCAGCTTAACCAGGAGGGTTTGTGAGGAGGGATCACGTGTCACGGTGTAGGAGACACTTCGAGTTAAATCAATGACAACACGTGTATTTTTTCTGTTGTTTGAGTGCCGAATATTTTGAATGATACTGGGTTTTAGTGCTTTCTGATCCCGCTTTGCGTGAAGTTCATGGGGGGAGGCGGCTTGCGCCGAAGGGGCTAGACCAGATGGGAAATCAGAAAAAAGAGAGAGTCCAAGGACGATCAAAAAAATGGGATAAAAATGTCGTGCGTTGAGTCTCATTAGATAATCTAAACATAGACAGAAGTACCAACATTGTCAATCTTCAGGAAAGTGTTAAGTCGTCTATTTTAGGATTTTTTTAGTTATTGGCATCTTGAAATTCTTCATGCCAGGCCATCTGAATGGCTTCCAATAGGCCTTCGTTTGAGGCGGTAGGATTGTCTTCGAAATCATCCAATTCAGTGACTTTTTGATGGAGGTCTGTAAAGCGGAGTGTGAGCGGGTCTATTTTAGGGAATTTTTCAAAGAGTTCAATCCCGATGTCTTCAGAATCCTGCCAAGTAAATTTCATTCGAGTCTCCTCCTAATGCTGCTCTGCTTTTCGAAAGGCTTGTGTATTTTTTGGAATTTCAACCACACAATCGCCTTTGATTAAGGCTTGGCAGGCCAAACGGGAGGAGAGGGTTAAATCGGGAGAGGTGTCAAGCCTGTCCTCTTCTTCTTCTTCCATCTCGGAGAGATGATTCATGCCTTCGCGAATAATGACATGGCAGGTGGTGCAGGCACAGTTACCACCGCAATTGTGTTCGATGTCAATGTCATGGTCTAGGGCAAGATCTAGAATCGTTTTCCCCGTTGTGACCTCAAGGGTGGTGTTTTCGTTTTCCGTAATAAAGGTGACTTTAGGCATTCGTTTTTCCAGTGATTAAAGATCAGAAAGTTTTTTGTTTTGAAGGGCTTCTTTGACAGATTGAGACATCAGGTCGGCCGCAAAGCCTTGTGTTTTTTGATCCAATGCAGTCAAGGCTTCTCGGATTTCGCGATGGCTTCCTTTTGCCACGGCTGTTTCTAAATTGGAAACCGCCGTCTCAATTTTTTGTCTCTCGCTTTTATTCAGTAGGTTTTTGCCTTGTTTTAAGGCTTTTTCTGTATGACGTAGAACGGTTGCAGCTTCATTTTTTGATTCGATCTTTTGTCGTTTTTCGAGATCTGCTTTGGCGTGTTCCATCGAGGCGGTGATCATTTTTTCGGTGTCTTCGTCGCTCAAGCCGTAGGTCGGTGTTACCTCGACGGAGGTTTCTTTCTCGCTGTGTAGATCTTTGGCGGTGACATTTAAGATGCCGTTGGCATCAATTAAAAAAGTGACCTCTATTCGAGGCATGCCCGCAGGCACGGGGTCGATGTCGGTGAGATTGAATTTTGCGAGACTGCGACAGTCTTCGACCAGTTCGCGTTCACCCTGCACCACGTGGATTTTGACCGATTTCTGCCCATCGACCTGGGTGGTATAGGATTCTTTGGCCGTTGTGGGGATGGTTGCGTTACGTTGAATGAGACGACTGACCACACCACCCATGGTTTCAATGCCCAATGAGAGCGGCGTGACATCTAAGAGCAGCATGTCGGTAATGCCGCCTGAGAGTATTTTCCCCTGAATGGCGGCACCCAAGGCCACGACTTCATCGGGGTTGAGTTCGCTGTGTGGGACTTTTTGAAAAAGATCCCCGACCGCTTCTTTAATCACGGGGATACGGGTTGAACCCCCGACCAGGACGACTTCATTCACATCGGCGGGCGTAAGTTTGGCATCGTTCAAGGCTTGCTGACACGAGGTGATGGTGCGTTCGAGTAAATTCCGAATGACGGTTTCAAATTCGCCGCGGGTAAATTGACGGGTGTAGTGCTGTTGATTGGGTAATACGAGTTTTGCTTCAGCACGCTCTTCTGTGGAAAGCTGGCACTTTATTTTTTCTGAAAGCAGACGCGCAGCTTGCAGGTGTTCCGGATGTTTCTGAATATCGACTTCGTATTGTTTTAAAATCTCGTCCCGCATGATGGTGGCCAGTTGCTGATCAAAATCGTCTCCACCCAGGTGCGTGTTTCCGTTGGTGGACAAGACTTGAAAGATGCCGTTTCTAATTTTTAGGATGGAAATATCAAATGTCCCGCCGCCCAAGTCGTAGACGGCAATAATGCCTTCTTTTTCTTTTTGCAGACCATAGGCTAGGGAGGCTGCGGTCGGTTCGTTTAAAATCCGTAAAATTTCGAGCCCAGCCAGTTTTCCCGCATCTTTTGTGGCCTGCCGCTGTGCGTCGTTAAAGTAGGCGGGAACGGTGATGACGGCTTGTTTTACAGGGCCATTCAGGGCTTTTTCTGCCCGCTTTTTTAAGCCGCGAAGAATAAATGCGGAGATTTCTGGCGGGCTATAGGTTTTTGCGCCGATTTGAATGCGAAGGGCCTCTTTTTCTTTTCCTGTGAGGGTAAAGGGAATAGAGTCAAGGTCATCTTCAAGGTCTTCCCGTCCTTTTCCCATAAAGCGTTTAACGGAATAAATGGTGTCTTTGGGATGGCTTAGCAAGCGTTTTTTTGCGGCCTCTCCAACGAGGGGTGTCATCGCATCGGACTCAGGATCAAAAGCGACGACAGAGGGCAAGGCAACCTGATTCCCTTCGTTTGAGATGGTTCGTGGGGTGTTGCCGTCCATATAAGTGATTAAACTGTTGGTGGTGCCTAAATCAATTCCGACAACGTGGGGCATCTATTTTCCTTATTTTTACGCTAGATTATTGAAGTGCGGTTTTGATGTCTTGCAGAATGCGTTCAAGATATCCGGCATGGCTCAAGATTTGTTTCATTTTTGTCAGTAATTCTTTTTGTGCCGCTGAGAAGCCATTGTCGCGTCGTTGTGTTTCGAGTGCGTCCCATTTTAGAAAGAGAGCTTTAAGTTGGGCGTTTTCTTCTGCTTGAAACTGCGTCATCTCTTTTGCGGCACTACACAAGGTTTTCGCCAATTCAGTACGGCTGTCTGTGTCGCTTGGCACCAAGTCACGCAGTGTTTCTAAGTTTTCTTGAATTTCAAAAATCTCTTCAAAGAGCTCGGCCGGGGCCTGGGTGGGCAGCGCTTCGTCTCCCTCAATCAAACGGAGCAGGTAGGCCGTTTTTTTTAAGGGGTCTTGCAGGGTTTGATAGGCTGTGTTGAGTAGGGCTGTATTTTCGAGACTGATGTCTTGTTCTGCTTTTGAGCGTTGCTGGTAGTAGTCGGGATGAAATCTTCGACTCAGTTCGTAATACTGTTTTTCCAGCACATCAGGATCGACACTGAGTTTATAGCCAATGTTAAACAAGGTGAAATAATCCGTATCGTGCAGGAATTGCTGAATGGACGTGCAGGAGCCGCAGTTATAGAATGCGACATTGTCGGACTGACAATTCCAGCAGGGCCGGATAGATTCTGATTTTTTTGAGAGGATTTGTATCATCATCTTAGGTCGAAAAAGATTCTCCACAGCCGCAGCTTTGTTTGGCATTGGGGTTCTGAAATTTAAATCCGCCACCGACCAAGGCGGTGCTGAAGTCCAGAGTTGTCCCCGTGAGATGCACGGTACTTTTTTTGTCGACGATGACGGTTAAGTCATCAAACTCAAAGGTTTCGTCGTGTTGCGTAATTTCAGTGTCAAAATTGAGTTTGTAACTTAAGCCGGAACAGCCCCCGCCTTCGACGGAAAGCCTGAGTGCGGCTCCCCCTAAGCCTTTTTTCTCAATAATGCTTTTTACTTCGGAAACGGCTTCCGGGGTCAGTGTGATTTCAGTTTTTTGTGTTGTTTCTGCTTCCATCGTAACCTCTTGGTTTATGCTTCGTTTTTCTTTTTATAATCGGAAATTGCAGCCTTAATTGCGTCTTCTGCCAGTACGGAGCAGTGGATCTTAACGGGGGGTAGATTGAGTTCATTCACAATTTCTGTGTTTTTGATCTGAAAGGCCTCGTCAATGGTTTTTCCTTTGACCCATTCGGTCGCCAAACTGGAGCTTGCGATGGCACTGCCACAGCCAAATGTTTTAAAACGCGCATCCTCAATGACACCGCCTGAAATCTTGAGTTGTAATTTCATGACATCACCACATTCTGGCGCGCCGACGATGCCTGTCCCCACGTCTTTGTCTTTTTTGTCTAAACTTCCCATGTTGCGGGGATTGCTGTAATGATCGATTACCTTATCACTGTAAGCCATATCAATTCTCCAATACTCGGTTTAATGTTCTGTCCATTGTACGCTTTTTAAATCGATGCCTTCTTTTGCCATTTCGTAGAGCGGGGACATCTCGCGAAGCCGATTGACCGCTTCGACCACACGTTTACCGACGTAGTCGATTTCTTCGTGTGTTGTAAAACGACCCAGCCCAAAACGCAGGGAGGAATGTGCCAAATCACTGCCGACTCCCAAAGCACGGAGGACATAAGAGGGCTCCAAGGTTGCAGTTGTGCAAGCGGAACCAGAAGAAAGGGCGATTTCTTTAAGTCCCATCATGAGGGATTCTCCCTCGACGTAAGCAAAGCTGATGTTGAGGTTTTGTGCCAGTCGTTTTTCTGGGTGGCCGTTGAGATAGACCTCATCTAATTCGCTCATAATGTGGTTTTGTAATTTATTTCGCATTTCGGCGAGTCGAAGGTTTTCTTGTTCCATCTCTGTTTCGCAAATCGCACAAGCTTCACCCAAACCGACGATGCTGGGTACATTTAGCGTGCCGGAGCGCATGCCGCGCTCATGACCCCCACCGTCCATCATGGCCGAGAGTCGGACGCGTGGTTTTTTTCTTCGCACATAGAGGCCGCCGACACCCTTTGGCCCGTAAATTTTATGTGCTGAAAAAGACATCAGATCAATGCCCATTTCATCGACGTTGACGGGGATCTTTCCCACGCCCTGTGCCGCATCGCAGTGAAAAATAATGCCCTTTTCTTTTGCGATTTTTCCTATTTCGGCGACGGGTTGAATGACGCCGATTTCGTTATTGGCGAGCATGATCGAAATCAAGATGGTTTGAGGGGTAATGGCGGCTTTGAGTGTTTCGAGGTCAATCAGACCATCTGCGCCCACCGGAAGGTAAGTGACTTCAAACCCTTCTTTTTCAAGACGTTTTGTTGTGTCGAGGATGGCTTTATGCTCGGTGACGGCGGTAATGATGTGGTTGCCTTTTTCACGATACATGCCTGCAACACCCTTTAAAGAGAGGTTGTTTGACTCGGTTGCGCCACTGGTGAACACGATTTCTTTTGTGTTGCAAGAGATGAGTTGTGCAATTTGTTCACGTGCCTTTGCTACAGCATCCTCAGCATTCCAGCCAAAAGAATGGTTCTTGCTGGCGGCGTTTCCAAATTTTTCAGAAAAATAGGGGAGCATGGTTTCGAGTACGCGCGGGTCAACCGGCGTTGTCGAATGATAGTCCATATAAACAGGTAGTTTTAGCATCGCATTCCTTCCATTTATTTCGATGACCGTCAGGTGACTTTCAAATTTTCTGAGACCGATTCGTTTGCCAGTTTTTCAATGGTGATACTATCTAGAAAATTAACGATCTGGCTCTCAATTTTGCGGAGGGGACTTTGAATGGTGCACTGTGCTGTCTGTGAACAGGTCGTGTCGCCCTCAACGCAACGCACAATTTGAATCGGTCCTTCAATGACCCGAATAATCTCTCCAAGAGTGATTTCTCTTGGGTCTTTCAGGAGTGTGTAGCCCCCCTTGGGGCCACTTTGGCTATGGATGATCTCTTCCTTGGCGAGCGTTTGTAATATTTTTGCCAGTAGTTCACGGGGGATATTATAGATCTCCGCAATGTTTCGGGTACTGGCCACAAAAGTGGTTTTACGACCCGACATGTAGTTAATGGCCATCAAGGCATAATCCGTTTTTTTTGTCAGTTTCAACATGGTTTTATAGGCGACCTATTCTATCGCCGATGTTTATGGTCGGATATAAGAGTATCCGAGGGAAAGGTGCCTTGTCAAATATTAAAATGCTTCAAAATCAATATTTATTTGAATTTATTACGGTCGCAGCCTCAAAATTACCTGACTTGACTTGATGTCCCTACGGTCTATAATGCAGCCTAGTGAATCTTAGAGGTTTGAAATGGCAAGTGTTCGTATTTATCTGAAAGACGAGTTTCGTTGGAGCTATACCCTGCTTGACCAGGAGGTTTATATTGGTCGAAGCCGAGAAAATCATGTTGTTTTGCCACATCCTGAAGTCTCCCGTCACCATGCGCTTATTCGTAAAGAGGGGCGACATTATATCGTGGAAGATCAGAGCGGTCGTGGTTTGTCGGTGAATGATGGGAATGTTGCGAAGGTGATTCTTAAAGATAAGGATATTTTACACGTTGGTGTTTATCGGCTGATCTTTGCTTCAGATATTGTGGTGGACAACCCAAGTGACACCATGACCTGGGAGCCCACGCTTGATTTGCCCGGGGCGAGTGTGACGCAACTGGGCAATGCCAAATTTGAATTGGTTGTGACGGCTGGGCCTGATGAAGGGAAACGCGTTGCCATTGGAAATCGTATTCTTAAGGTGGGCCGAAGTAGCCGAAGTGATTTCCCAGTTGCGGACAAAACAGTGTCCAATCTCCATTTAGAATTAGAAGCAGGCTTAAGCGGAGTGCATGTTCGTGATATGGGGAGCACAAATGGAACGCGTGTGGATGGTCAAAAAATTCAAAGTCTTACTGTCGCGCTTGGTTCTGAAATCCAGATTGGAAATACGACACTCAAGCTGTTTATGGAGGAAGAAACCACGCCTGTTGTGCCGCCTTCTTTAGGCGGCCTTGTGGGGAAAAGCCTCAATATGCAGGAGGTTTATAAATGGATTCGAAAAGCAGCGAAGGGTGATGTCTCGATTTTAATCCAAGGGGAAACAGGCTGCGGAAAAGAAGTGGTTGCTCAAGAGATTCACCGTTTAAGTGATCGTTCAGAAGGTCCTTTAATTACCATTGACTGTAGCGCGATTCCCAAAGATTTAATAGAATCCGAGCTTTTTGGTCACGAAAAAGGTTCGTTTACAGGCGCAATTGGGAAAAGAAAAGGGGCTTTTGAGTTGGCCGACGGAGGGACGGTTTTTCTAGACGAAATTGGTGAACTGCCTCTGGAGATGCAGCCCAAACTTTTACGTGTTCTTGAAGAAAAACAATTAAAACGCATTGGAGGCGGTGAGCGTATTAAGTCAGATTTTCGTGTTGTTGCCGCAACCAATCGCTGGCTTGATCAAGAGGTTTTAACGGGTAATTTTAGATCCGATCTGTATTTTAGACTCAATGTCGTCCCCATTTCTTTGCCCCCACTGAGGGAACGTCGTGAAGATATTCCTTTGCTCGTGAATCACTTTTTGAAGGGGAAGTCTGTTCATGTGCCGCAAGCGGTCTTGGATACTTTGATTGAGCATCCCTGGCCCGGCAATGTCCGGGAGCTCCGTAATGTGCTTGAGCGTGGTGTGGTGTTGATGGAGGAAAATACCCTCAGCATGGACGATTTACTCTTTTTTGGTGCGGGAAAAAAAGGGGGGGCGCCCATGCCTTGGGCTGAAAGTGAAGGGGCATCTGCTGCCCCTGTGTCCCTTGAAGAAGTCGAACAACAGGTCATCCGACGTGCGCTTAAAACCCACGAGGGCGATAAAAAAGCGGTCGCCAAAGAGTTAGGCATTGCGCTTTCTACTTTGTACGAAAAAATAAGACGCTTTAAGCTGGACTAGGAGGCTGTCGGACTTAGAATGAATCTACTACGAAAAATCCATTATGGCCCGTTTTTCCGATCACTTTCGTTAAATAGCGGTGCTATTCGCCTCAAATGATCAAAAAAATGGACTCAAAATGACTTTCTCTCGCAACGATTCCCTAAGTCCGACAGCCTCCTAGAGGGTTTTACTGGAAGAGTCATCTTCCTTCTGTGTCTTTTTATGCAGTATTTTTAGGAGAGGGGTCCCGTAGCGCTTGATTTGCCATTTGCGTATGAGGGGGATTTCACTAAAGTCTTCTATGTCTTTCGGTTTTTGCCGCGCAACCTCTTTGAGTACATTTCCTGTCAAAACCATTGCGGGTTCGAGTGCTTCGTCTTCGGCTTGTTGGTTTCGCCATATTTTTAAGGTTTTTAGCAGTTTTTCCTGGCTATTTGTAAGCGGCCCGTTATTGCCCTTCACACGTTCGGGTAAGGGAGTTTTGCTTTCTAACCCTTCTTGAATGGCGTTCAACCAGCGCTCGTAATGCCGTGTTATTGCCATGTTTTTTTTCGGGAAAAGGGCCATTAAGCTGTCATGATCCCGGGGTGTTTTCTCTGCCATTAAAATCAAATGCCGACTGGAGATGATTTTAAAAGGAGGGTAGTCTCGCGCAGAGGCCAAGAGGTCTCGCGCGGCAATCAAGGCCCTGAGAACCTTTTGTTCCACTTCTGAAAGTGTGCGTGCGCCTTTGGTGCGGATGTAGTCATTGGGTTCAAAATCTTTCCCGCCCCAGGTGATCTTTTCCATTATTTTGCATTCTTCTTCGATTTGATCCCAACGCCCCTTTTTTTCAATCTCGGCTTTGAGTATTTCGTAAAGTCTCACGAGGTAGACCGTGTCGAGTGAGGCATAGTCCAATTGTTCTTTTGAAAGCGGACGTAGTTTCCAATTGGCCTTCTGGTATTTCTTGACGAGTGTGACTTGAAAATAGGTTTCAATGAGGCTTTGAAGGGAGAAGCGTTTTAGGCCAATCGCCCGTGCGGCTAAAGCGGTGTCAAAGATGGGGGCGATCTGAAAGTCATAATCTCGTTTGAGGGAAACCACATCGTAGTCTGAGCCGTGAAATATTTTCAAGATGCATGGGTTTGCAAAAAGGGGGGCCAAGGCTTCGAGGTTATCGAGAAGTAAAGGATCAAAGACATAGTGTTTGTCATTGCCGGAAATCTGGATGAGGCTGACACGTTCTTTATAGCTAAAGAGTGAATCGCCTTCGGTGTCTACGCCGATGCAGTCACATTGCATGAGTTCTGCAATGGCCTCATCCCGCGCTTCGGCTTGCGTGATGTATTCGTAATCGGGGATGGCGTATCTCCCTAAAGCAGTTCTGCGAGGATTTTTTGAAACTGAGGGTGTTCAAGCAGTCCACCGCCTCGGTAAGGGAGAACGAGTTTCGCTTCTTTGTCGAAAAGAAAAAGTGTCGGTGTGGCCATTGCGCCAAATTGTGCGGAGACGGTGTCATCTTTATCGTAAAAGACCGGAAAAGAGAACACGTCAGGGTTTTTTTTGACGTAATGGCTGATATTTTGTTCGGTATCTCTAAAGCCGATGGCGATGACCTGAAAGGCTTTGTCTTTCCATTTTTCCTGAAGCGCGCGGACCTTGGGCAGTTCCTGATGGCAGGTGCCACACCAAGAGGCCCAAAAAATGACCAAGGTGGTTTTCCCGAGCATTTCATCTTGCGTAAAATGTTGTCCGTCCGCAGTGCTGAGGCTAAAGTTGGGAACTGAGGGGCGATCATCCTTAGCGTCTGCAGCAAGCACTGTGTTCGTTGCAAGAGAGAGCGAGAGCGCAAGCCCCAATATGAAGTGTACGAATTTTTTCATTTCAGATGGCCCGTTTTGTACCACACCAAGAAATCTTCTGCAAGACTTCGTTATATATTACCATAGTTTTTTTTGTGTCTTTGAGCATTTGAAGATCTATCAATTACATCAATAACCTGATAATATCCACCCCAAATTTAATTGTCGGTTTAAGTTTTTTAAAGAGGGGTCATCAAGGTATGAAGTCGTTTATCCTGGTCTTATTTCTTGTTTTTTTATCTTTTTTTCTTTCCCTTGCCCCTGCCCCAGTGCTTTACGCCGAGGAGAAGGAAGCTGCCTCTGAAGAAGGGCCGGGTCAGAGTGTACCCACCCTGGGAAACCAGCATATTTCTTCTTTGAGAGCACCTCATGCACCTTACAACTCAGTGCCTCCGACCTCTGGGCCGCACACACATAATGTTGCGCAGTGGGGCGTTTATCGCCAGCAGGTGCCGGATGAACTTCAGGTCCATAATCTTGAAGATGGCGGTGTGATGATTCAGTACGATTGCAGTGGCTGTAAGGACTTGATGAAACAATTAGAGTCACTTGTGCGCAGTTATTATAAAAAAGCGAAAGCCGAAGAAAAAGAATCAGGTGGACGAAGTAAATATCAGCATATCATCGTGGGCCCCTATAAAAACATCGGCAATAAAATTGCTTTGACGGCTTGGGGGAAAATAGACAAGTTTGACGAATTTGATGAAGGTCGCATTCGTAAATTTATTGAAGCCTATGTCGGGATTGATCACCACCCCAGATAAGCCCGCTCCTTTCACCGAAGGCTTGACCCTCGGTGAGCCTTGAAATCGTGATTGCCCTCAGCCACAAGCGATTTTCCCAATATTGGCTTCCGCTTTTATCGGGAGGCTTGCTGTCCTTAAGTTTTCCGCGTCCCGGATTTTACCCCTTGGCGTGGATTGCGTTTCTGCCTCTCTTTTTTTCAATTGCCAAGCAAAACCCAAAAAAGGCTTTTTTGAGCGGATGGCTCACAGGACTTGTCTATTTTGGGGGAACCCTCTATTGGATTACGCCGACCCTCTGGAATGGGGGACTTCCTTGGTTTTTCAGTGTTTTTGTTTCATTCTTACTGATTTCTTATCTTGGTCTTTACGTTGGTCTGTTTAGCGCACTTTTAAAATATGTCACCGATGAACAAGGAAGGTCTGGACTTCTCGTTGCCCCTGTATTTTGGGTTGTTTTGGAGTGGGTCAAGGGGCATTTTTTGACGGGATTTCCTTGGGCAAGTTTGGCCTACTCTCAAACAGAATTTTTGTCGATGATTCAAATTGCTGATTTTGGAAGTATTTACGTCGTCGGTTTTGTGATGATGTTTTGTAATCGCGCACTTTATTGTAGTCTTCGCGGTCTTTTTCATGAAGGGAGTCATTCGGATGGTTTTGATTGGCAGCCTCTTGTTTTGGCGAGTCTTGTTTTTTGTATGAGTTTTTTTTATGGCACCTTTCGACTTTCTGAATCTCTTGAAACAAAAAAACAGATCAGCCTTGCGGTCATTCAAGGGAATATCGCACAAGACAAAAAGTGGGATCGCAGTTTTCAAAGAGAGACGCTTGAAGTTTATCTGCGTCTCTCTGAGACGGTTTTCAAGGACAGCGGAAAGAAGCCAGAGCTGGTGCTCTGGCCTGAGTCCAGCCTGCCTTTTATTTTTGGAACGGAAGCGGTGTATGAAAAGGGACTTCGAGGTTTTTCAAAGAATATGGACGTTCCTCTCTTGTTTGGTGCGCCGAGCATGGGAGTGGCATCTGAAGGAAAGATCTCTTTACGCAACAGTGCTTATCTCATTACTCCCGATTCGGAGCATGTGGTGAAATATGACAAGATGCACCTTGTGCCATTTGGTGAATATGTGCCTTTTCCAGAATTGCTTTTTTTTATCAAAAAATTGGTTCAGGGTTTGGCTGATTTTAGTCCTGGCGACAAGGCTGTCATTTTTGAAGTCGGCCAGGCACGTCTCGGCACGGCCATTTGTTTCGAGCTTATTTTTCCAGAACTTGTGCGCCGTTTTGTGCAAAATGGTGCAACCTTGATGACCACGATTACAAATGATGCCTGGTTTGGCGATACTTCTGCACCGGATCAACATTTTTCAATGATGGTTTTTCGGGCAATCGAAAATCGTATCTCTTTTGCACGTGCGGCCAATACTGGCATTTCGGGTTTTGTGGATGCACGTGGTCGGGTGATTTCCAAGACAACGCTTTTTAATGAGGAGAGTGCGAGCGCCACTTTAGACTTGCGCGGAGAGACAACACTCTACACGCGCTTTGGTGATTTTTTTGCTGCTTTCTGTGTTATCATCGCCCTCTATTTTTTGTGTATCGCATTTATGAAGAGGAGAACAAAAAATGCTGTTTGAATTCGAGGAGAGATTAAAAGCCATCCAAATCGAAAGTGAACAATTACGGAGGCATCTTTGACCTCGCTTCAAGCATTGCAGAAGTCGATAAACTGACTGAAGCGAGTCTGGTCCAGGATTTTTGGGATGATCCGGCCAAGGCCCAGGAAATCTTGACCCTGAAGACCCGTCTCGAAAAAAGCCTCAAACGCTGGGATGACATCGATCAAGATCTCGAAGAAGCCGAACTGCTCATCACCTTGAGCCGAGAGGAAGAAGATGCATCCCTTGAAGAAGAGATTGAGGTGCTCATTACGGCTTTGAAAGGGAAGCTTGATGCGCTGACCATCGAAACCCTTTTTAAGGGCGAAAAAGATTTTAACAATGCGATTCTGACCATTCATCCCGGTGCGGGGGGGACGGAGTCTCAAGATTGGGCGCAGATGCTGATGCGGATGTACAATCGTTGGTTTGAGCGAAGGGCCTTTGAGATTGAAACCCTTGATCTCCAGGCGGGAGATGAAGCTGGCATAAAAAGCGTGACTTTCTTGGTAAAGGGGCCTTATGCCTATGGCTATTTACGCGTGGAAGCCGGAGTGCATCGTCTGGTTCGGATTTCCCCCTTTGATGCCGCCAAACGTCGCCATACCTCTTTTGCTTCTGTTTTTGTCTCTCCAGAGATAGAGGACGATGTTGATATTGAAATCGATGAAAAAGAAATCCGCATAGACACCTATCGGGCGAGCGGTGCAGGTGGACAGCATGTGAATAAAACCTCATCGGCGATTCGCATCACCCATCTGCCTTCGGGTTTTGTCACCCAATGTCAGAATGAGCGTTCACAGCGTCAAAATAAATTGATTGCCATGCGTGTTCTCAAATCCAGGCTTTATGAAAAACAGCAGGAGGAGAAAGAAGCGGCGATGGCTAAAATAACGGGCGAAAAAAAGGAAATCGGCTGGGGTAGCCAGATCCGCTCCTACGTTTTTCAGCCTTATCAGATGGTAAAAGACCACCGCACAAACATTGAAGTCGGTAATGTCTCCGCCGTCATGGATGGCGATATTGATGGATTCGTCGAAGGCTACCTAAAACGCCCAAAATCTTAAAACGGCCGATTCGCCCGAAATACTGCGTTATCGGTCAAAGTCCTCCTCAGCGTACAATGAGTAGGCCTCGCTCGCACTGTGACCTCTAGTCTTGTCTTTCAGACGACTTGCCCGTTTCATCCCGAAACCTTATCAGTTCCCTAAGTTTTTGATTGTGCAACGAAAGAACCCGTCAAGTCATCCGCAAGACAAGGCGCGCAACAATTTCTCGCGCGAGGCGTACTCCCTGTACGCCGAGGGAGCGAAATCGGTGTGCAACGCAGGATTGTGGATGAATCGGCGGGTGAGCTATAGACTAAGGATTGCGTCGGACAAGGGGCACCCGAACCGAAATCCGTGTGCCTTGTCCGGGATGGGAGTCAATATAGAAAGTGCCTCCTGCAAGCTCCACACGTTCTTTCATCCCTAAAATGCCGATTTCTTTTCGCATCATTTGAGGGGAAGAAAAATAGCGTTTAACGTCGAAGCCTTTCCCATCATCCGTGATATAAAGGTGAATGTGGGGATCACGTTTTTCAAGTGAAACAATGGCGGATTCTGCTTTGGCGTGGCTTGCGACATTGGCGAGGGATTCTTGAATAACGCGAAACAAAAGGATCTCAATTCGAGCCGGCATTCTTTTGATGGTGCCCGTAATTTGTAAATGTACTTTTGTTTTGGTTTGTGCTTCAAAATCCTTGACCACCCATTTTACCGTTGCGATTAAACCCGAGTCATCCAGAATTGCAGGTCTCAATTCTGCCGAAAGGCCTTTTAAGGTCTCCAGCGTTTTGTTCGTTTCGGATTTCGCACGCTCTAAGTGTCGTTTCATTTCAGGTGTAGGATCTGCAAGATTGGCATTTAGCCAAGTGAGGTCCTCCTGTATTTTTGTAAGCGCGGCGCTTGAATCATTGCGCAGTTTTTTTGCAATGCGTCGTCGTTCTTCTTCCTGGACATTGACGATGGCTGATGAAAGGGTTTGCAGTCTTTCGCGGTGCTGGCTGACGGAGTGGTGAATGATGGCATTTTCGATGCCAATCGCAATTTGTCCGGCCATTTCTGCGGTTCGTTCGACTTCTTCCGTGGTGAATTTTCTGAAATAACGGGTTTCATCCAGTAAGAGCACCCCCACGACACGGTCTTTATTGATTAAAGGGACGGTAAAAAGTGAACGGGACTTGAGGGTTTTGACCCATTTTTTGCCCACGCGTGAATCTTGAGAGGCATTTTCAACGACAAAGGGATGGCGTTCTCGGGCCGCGAGTGGAACCAAGTGATTTTCGTTCATCTTAATTTCAAATTTACGGATGGCTTCGTTGCCCTGATCTGAGCTACCTGCACCGTAATAAAGATGTCGTCGTCCGTCTTCTAAGAAGATGTAACAGTGACTGGCATCAATTAGATTTTTCATTGTGTTTGTAACAGAGCTTAGCAGTTGTGGGAGATGTAGACTTTTTGTGACGGATTGTCCGGTCTCATTTAGAATTTCAAGTGTGGCAATACGTTTTTGCAAGCCATGAAAAGCTTGGATCTGCTCGACAGCACGCCCCAGGTCTTTGCCAAAAAGGCTTAAGGCATGGCTATGGGTTTCGGCAAAAAGTGTTGTACGGCTAAAAAACACAAGTGCGCCCCAAGGGTGTGCATCGCATTCGATGGCAAGGCCCATAAAGGAGACCAGGGTCTCTTCGCCGAAGAGGCGTTTTTTGAGGTGCGATTTTTGGGTTTTGGCTGTTAGAAGTGTGACTCCTCCCTTATCAATTGTTTTCCAGAGCAGGTGTTCTTTTGCGCCGATACCGTGTTTTTTAATTTGGGCCAACTGAGCTTCTGAGAGTCCCTTTTCCGCGACAAGCACAAGTTTTTTTCCGCGAGGTTGCAGACGGAGTAAGCAGCCTCCTTCAAAGCCGAGTTGCACAAAGGCCTTTTTCAAGGCTTCCCCTAAGATCTGGTCTTCGTCCACATCGTGTTTGATGTTGTGAGAGGACGTATTCTCTATCATTTTTTTTGCCAGTTCTTGTAACCCTGAAGACAGCGTTGTCCAAATCGTTTGCATGCTATTTTTATAGGCCAGCTCGGTTTCTAAGGGTTCTATTTTTGTAATGTCTCGGGCCTTAAATAGGATGGTTTTGGAGCCATTTTCTGGTTTTTCTAATTTCAGTTCGACGGAAAGCAGTCTTCGAGGCCCGCCCTTTTTGAGGAGTTCCAGTGTAATGGAGGCGGTTCCCGATTCGCTGGTTTTTAATTTTTTTACTGTAGCGGCGTAGATCGAATTTGATTTTTTGGTCAAAAGCCTTGAAAGCGCTCTGTTTTTTAAATCTTCTGACCTTGAAGCGAAGTGTTCTAAAAACGCGTCGTTGCAGTCCTGAATCCGCCCGGCGAGATCAAGTTTCAAGTGGAGTGTCATGCCTTCTTGCGAGGGCGCCGTTGTTTGTGCAGGGTTTGGCGCTGTTTTTGTCTTTGTCTTTGGTGTTGGTGTTGGTGTTGGTGTTGCGGTGGTGATCGTGGTCGGGATGCCTGGGTTTTCTGGCGTTAACAGAAAAGGCAGGAGCAGTCTTGCCACCATGTCAAAAGCATTTTGATCGCTTTTTTTCAAGGCCTCTGCATCAAAAAATCCGATTGAAATCGAGCCTAAGAGCTGAGATGCCGTATAGAGTGAGTGACCAGAGAAGCTTTTTACACCCATGCTGCGGATCACCTGGCCGATGAAACGACGGTCCTTTGAAATGTCGTCGGAATAAACAGGAGATGCTTCGTGGCGAATGATTGTGGGGAGGGACTGCCATGCACGGGAGAGTTTTCCCTTTTTGATGAAGTGCTCTGGCAAGCCGTGCTGAAAAAACAAGGCCCATTCCTGATCTGCTTCTTCCCATTTAAAAAAAAGCATCAGATCCGGCTGCATGACGGTTCTGATCTTGCTTAGTAGCTGCTCAAGGATGCGATCAGAATGAAGTGTGCGCTCCGGTAAGTCTGAAAAAAGTGCCAGTACCGGATCTAGTTTGTCATAGAGTGCTGAAGAGGCTTCATCAAGTGTTTCTGTGTGATTTTTTTCGGTGTCTTCGGACACAGACTCTTGGGGGAGTGACCCTTGCGGGAGTTCATCGGACATCTCAAATCCCTTACGCGTTGATACGCGTTAAATTCAGTGTGAAAGTTCGTCATGAGTCTGGGATGAGCGCGGGCATGGTCCGACTTGTATTTTTCGGGGGTTGTTTTCTTTAATATTCGAAACAGAAACAGTAGGCAAAGCTCACTACCTTTAGAATTTGGAACCTAGAAACTGGAACCCCTTGTTATGAAAAAACAATGTATGACTTGAATCGCGCTTCCTGGAGTCACTTTAAATTGATCTTAGCCACCCTGTGCCAAAGATTGGTCTCGTTTTGAAGGGGCAGCCTATAAAGCCTATGAAAAACCTAGGCTTTCTGGTCGCGACACTAGCATATCTCCATTTTAAAGTCAAAATGAGTGCCGTGTTTTTAGGGCGAAGAAGGCGTAGAATAAAGATGTGAAATTCGTAAGAAAAAATAAGAATAACTTGGAAAAAAATAACAGTAGCAGTATTCTGAACCTTGTTTTTATTTTTTAAAAATCTTCATGCCTAACAACAAAATATGAGTTAGGTCCTACATCGCACCTAAAATCTATACGTATTGCATGTTTTCGGGTATAATTACTATGTCGTCCCCATGTTTTTTGTGTTTAAACTTAAGTTCGGCTTATCTTAGTTCTAAGGCAGATCTCACGTTTATGTGGAGCATTGGTCGCATGAAGCGTCATTATCTTTCTCTTGTTTTATTCGTTCTTATTCCATCTTTTTTGTCCGCCTGTGGCAGTGGGGGAGGCAGCAGTCCTACCGCTTCCGTTCCCCTATCTCCAAGTGTGGTCACCAAATCCGCGTCGAGTGCAGTGATTAGGGCCTTGACGCTGGGGGTCGAGGGGGTGACTGTTCGGACAACGCTCTTGTTGCCCGTTACAGCAGGTTCTGAGTCTGTGGTCATTGAGTCTCGCGCAAAAGCAAGCCCGGGAATGAGTGATGTCGCCCAAATCTTCGAGGAGGTACAAAGATTTAAAGGCTTGTCGCCATCCGTTTCGGGGAGAATCTTTCGGGTGGGGACAGAAGGGTCTATTCCCTTCCAACAGAGCTGTGGATCTGGGAATATCAACCATAATGGTACACCCAATGACACCTCGGACGATTCCTTTTCGATTGCTTTAAGTTGTTCTGGTTTTGGTGCGGGTCAGGGATCGACTGCGAGTGGGTCTTTTTCTTCCGGTCCGAAACGGGATGCCAATAATGTGATTGAGGCATACGAATTGATTTATGGGTCTTATTTTGTCCTGAATACCTTTGCGATTAATGATTTCCAAAATGGGAGCAGGATTGGAACCTCGACCGAGTCGTCTTCTCGAAATGGAACAATTTTGCTGGATATTGCCCCGGGAAATTGTTTCAGGGGGAGCGCTTTTGAAAACGTGGCGGGGACTTTCAATATCACAGGAACAGATCGACGAGATTCTGACGGTGACGGTCTATTTGAACTTGACGAAGCTTATGCGCTAACAAATCTCGTGATTTCGATTGCTGAAACCCCCGCCTGCGCAAATGGCCCCGTGACCATCACCCTCAATGGGACGCAGAGTTTTACCAACTTCAACGATGCTTCGCTGAATACCTCTTCCACATTTAATAACGTAGAGCTTATCATCACGCCCACTACAAAATTAATTAATGGTATTATTTCTACAAAAGGTTTTGAGAATAGCTTGAGCGGAACGATGACGGTGAGTTCAGGTGCTTTATGCGTGAACTCAACCCACAGCATCGTGACCGAAACCCCATTTTTTACGGCAAATGGCGCTTCTTGTGCAGTCCTCGGTAAGCAGCTATTGACCAATACGACCTCAGGACAGGTGGTTGCGGTGAGTGCGACTGCCGTGGGCGGTTTAGATATTGACGTTGGAAACGATGGCATAATTGAAGACAATTTTGCCGACTGTAAAAAAGCCACCGTTTGTACAACACCTTAGTATTTCATTCCGACTTTCAAATAACGATCATCCTGTTAATTCCTCAGTCGCGCGTGGTTTTTTTTGTTGCGCTCTGTCCATCCTTTCAAAAAATAATCACAGCGGTTAGAATATAAAGAAAGACGTGTTTCTTAAGGTGTCTGCTCTGTATTGATGTGTTTGCTCTTTCCTAATATTTAGAGGATTAAATTCGATATGAATATTTCATTTGAGGTTGTCCCCAGAGATGTCGATTCCCTGAAGTCTCAGCTTCATTTTGTCGAAACCCATCTCCCCTTTGTCGAGACCATTAATGTGCCTGACTTGCTTCGGCTTCCGGTCAGAAGTTGGGAAGCGGGGAAACATATCGCGCGAGAAAAATATCGTTTTATTCCGCATTTACGTGCCATTGATTTTGACTTGAAAGAAACGCGTCTTGAACGGATGATTGAGGAGTGTGAATTAGACACCGTCCTCCTGGTTTCGGGAGACCCGCCGCCGAACAGATCGCACCCCATTTACGATACGCATGTTTTGGAAATGATTGCTAAAGTCAGGGCTTCATTTCCAGCGATTAAGATCTTTGCGGCAGTAGATCCCTACCGGAGCAGTTTGAAAAGAGAGAAAGCTTACATGCTGAAAAAACTGGATGTGGGGGCGGATTATCTCATGTCCCAGCCTTTTTTTGATATGAGACTGCTTGAGATTTTCAGTGAGTTGATTCCAAGCGAAAAAGCGTATTGGGGCATTAGCCCCATTGTGAAAGATCAAAGCCGTGCCTATTGGGAAAAGATGAACCAGGTTGTTTTTCCGAGTGATTTTAAAGCGACTTACGACTGGAATATTGCCTTTGCAGAAAAGGTACTCAGTTTTTGTCGGTTAAAAGGCGGGAATGTCTATTTTATGCCCATCAATATTGACCTCGAAAAATACTTTTCTCCCATCGCACATTTTTTAGAGAAGTCTTCATTCTCTGAATAAAAATCGAGTTTATCGTTTCATCGGCACGATTGAAAGTGTCATTTCCTGATCCCCACGCAAGAGTGTGAGGGATACGGGAATACCAGCTTTAAGTTTTCGTAATAGGCCGGAAAAAACCCGAATATCTTCGACATAGTTTTTCCCGATCCAATAGATCACATCTCCGGCAAGCAGCCCTGCTTTTTCGGCGGGTGAGCCAGGGCTCGTGCCAGAAATTCTCACCCCTTTTTCGGTGTACGCAAAATCAGGAATGGTTCCAATCCCGACTTTTCGGGCCGAGGGCCTGGCTGATTTCGCATCCTTTTTTTGTTTTGTTTTGAGTGTGGTGCTTAATTGATCCGGGCGACTGCTGAGATATTCAATGGCTTCTTTCATGACCCTTGCGATTTTGATCAGACCAGCACCATCAATTTTATCAAAAGTATCACTGGGACGATGAAAATCAGGATTGGCACCACTAAAAAGGTGTACGGCAGGGACACCGGCTTCATGAAAGCGGACTTGGTCGCTGGGGTTAAAATCAGAGATGACCGTGTCGATAGAAATGCCCGTGACAAAACTGATGCCTCGAAAAATATGCGGCCATTGTGTTGAAGACTTCCCTCCAAAAACCGTAATACTTTTGTTGTCTAAACGGCCAACAGTATCCATATTCAACATGCCCATTATTTTTTCAGCGGGGAATTTTTTGATTGTCTTGAGATAATGTAAAGCACCCAGTGTTCCCATTTCTTCTGCGCTAAAAGCCACAAAAATAATCGTGCGCTCAGGTCGAAAGGATTTTCCCAATGTGCGTGCAAGCTCAAGCAGTACGGCGACTCCGCTGGCATTATCATCCGCGCCGGGGTGGACTTTCCCCGCATCCCCCGCATGTGCGTCTGGCCAGCCAAGCCCTAAATGATCATAATGGGCTGCGACAACGACGCTTTCACCAGTGTATTTTGTATTGTTTCCAGGGAGCATTGCGACGACATTTTTGAGCGGGGCGATTTTTTCTGGGTCTCCACCTTTTTGAGCCCAAGTCTGGAAATATGTTCCCTGGTCTCCGAGAGGCTTGAGTCCTGCCTTCTGAAATTGATCCCGAATATAATCCGCAGCTTTTTCCAGTTCTTTTGTTCCAAAACCACGACCTTTCATCTTGTCGTTTGCCAAAAAGCGAATGTCCGTCATCATGCGTTCTTCAGAAAAAAGTGAAGGCAAAGTCGCGAGTGCGGGACGATGGGCCAATTCTCCCGTTGCAACATTTTTCCGCTGAAGTTTTTTTGAGAGCGGAGAATGCGGGGTCGGCCAAAGCCCTTTGAGCACATTTGTTGGCGCTTCTCCTTCAAAAACCAAATAGGAGTATCGTCCGTAGTGAGGGAGTTTGCGCCCTAGGCCTGCAATCGCTGCTGGATTATCTGTGGCAAGCCAAGTCAGTGCATGATCGGGATTCAGCGAATTTCGATTTGTGAATACGATCGAATGTCCTTTTTTTTCTATTTTTTTTCCAGCGATCTGAATCTGTTTTGATTTAAATAATACATCAAAGGGTTTCAGTCCTAATGTGAGATTTTTTCGAAAACGGTTTTTCCAACCCAAGAGCCAAATCGTGCGATCTGAGGGCAGGGTTTTGATTTCTGTGTCCCACTGAATTTCGATTTTCCCTGTTTGTGAGGATTGCCAGCCGCGAGCCAGTTCATCGTAGGCACCTCTTAGCGTTCCTGTTTCATTGGATGGCAAAACAATCAAAATTTTTGTCGCCCCAAAGGCCAGTGAAAGGGCGGGTGGAATTTCGTTACGATCTAAGCGGCGAAAGAGGTCAAATTCAGGATCGACATCAAGTTTAATGGGACGATGCGGAAAAATGAGCGAAAAAGTCATTTCTTTTTTGTCGATCGAGACAGTGATTTGTTCCGTCTTTGTTTGTCCTTTCAATGTGACCGCAATGGGGACTGAGAGCGAGTAGGGCGCAGCTTTTTGTGTTTGTGCCAATGTGACGATGAGGCGAAATTCATCTCCATTTTGCTGCACCTTTGTTTTTTTGATGGCAAGCTTGGGTGCGCCTATTTTTTCAATCCATTGCCGAAAAAAATCGGAGAGATCTTTTTTAGCCGCTTTGGAAAAAGCGTGTTGTAGTTCCAAAAATCCGGCGCGTTTAAAGCGCTGTGTCCCATAGAAATTTCGGAGTGCATTGATAAAGATGTCATCTCCTAATTCCAGGCGCAGCATATGAAAGAACATCAATGTTTTGCCATAACCCACCGCTTCTGTTGCGGCACTTTCACGTTGGCGAAAAGCAGTGAGCGCGAAGTCTTTTCCTTTTGACACATAATCGGTATATTTTTGTAAGCTTGCTCGACGGGATCTTGTGCCCTGTTCGCGTTGTTCTGCAATCAAGTGATCGGCCAAATAGGTCGTGAGTCCTTCCGCCCAATTGCCCCGTTCATCATCCACATAGACGCCATTGCCCCACCAGTTGTGAAGAATTTCGTGGGGATATGAGCTGTGAAGGATGAAGGGCATTCGGATGATTTTAGGGCCGAGTAAAGTAAAGGAGGGCATGCCATAACCCGTCTCCCAGAAATTTTCGACGAGAGCAAATTTTTTATAGGGATAGGGGCCAAGCAGTTTTTGATACATCTCAAGATATTGAGCCGTCGCATCTAAATATTTGTTGGCGAGCGATTCATCTGCTTCTCTCAAAAAAGCCATTGCCGTGATCTTTCCTGCCGCACGCTGGTATTCCGTCCATTGCCCGGCCACTAAGTAAATCTCCTCTTGTTCTTCGAGGGAATGCCAGCGACTTGTGCTTGACTCGTCCGTGATTTTATGGAAAGTCCGCGTTCCTTGGCTGACGGAGGACCAGCTTGCAGGCAAGTGGACTTCCAAATCAAAGGTGATGAATGTTTCATTAAAAACGGGATACCAATAGGTACTCCTGGCTAAAAAAATACCCGCTTCAGAAATTGTACCCGGCGTTTCGCGAAAACTTCGGCCGTAGTTTTCGCCCTCTTTTTTTAAGGGGTGATGAATTTTTCCTTCGTAATGCAGGGTGAATGTTGTAAGGCCTTGAGCCAGCTCCACACGGTAGTGTTCGAGTGGGATGTCGGTAGGGTTTGAGTCGTCCTTTTTTATCTGCTTAAGTGTAAGCCCTGGGCTTGTAGAAAATGGATTTAATCCAGCGTGCAATGAAAATTCGAGGGTTTTAGTTTTGAGATCTTCTGCCTGTTCGGGGAGGATGATAATATTTTCAATTTGTATTTGATGTGAAAGTGGATTGATTGTCGCTTTAATTTGATGATGAAGTGAACGGGCCTCAATAAAGCTGGGAAAAAGAAGAAAAAGAGAGAGCAGTGAAAATAGAAAACGAGCAGACATAGCAGTACTCCAGTCGAGCGGATGGCGGGATGAGATTTCTCACGATACAAAGGCCTGAGAGGGATGTCAAGCCAAGTAAAAAAGCCCAAATGCACGCGTAGTGCATTTGGGCTTTTTTCTAGAAATACTTTGTTAACGCTTTAGCGATATTGCTGTCTTCGGTTTGAAGACCGTGTATCGTTTCGATTTGAATTGGCACCCGGACGATTGTTGTCCCAGCGGTAATTGGTGTGTTTTGACGCGCCTCCTTTTTTAGGTGTGTTGCGTCCGTTTGGAATGATTTCCGCTCGAATTGTAGGATCGACTTCATACCCCGGAATGACGATTTGAGGGAGTGTTTTTTTGATCAAGCGTTCAATACTCCTGAGATGTTGATGTTCATCAACACAAACCAACGAAACGGCTTCGCCCTCATTTCCGGCGCGACCTGTGCGTCCGATACGGTGCACATAATCTTCCGGGACATTGGGCAATTCAAAATTAACCACATGAGGCAATTGATCAATATCCAGCCCCCGCGCCGCGATATCCGTTGCCACGAGGACCCTGAGCTTGCCTTGTTTGAATTCAGCCAATGCACGCGTACGTGCGCCCTGACTTTTATTGCCGTGAATGGCGGCCGCGTTAATGCCATCCTGAGTCAGTTGTTTTGAAAGTCGATTGGCTGCATGTTTTGTGCGGGTAAACACAAGCACCTGTTTCCAGTTGTTGGAGCCGATCATCCAGGAAAGCAGTGCACGTTTGCGTTCACGATCCACAGGATGTACAACTTGCGCCACTTGTTCCGAAGGCGTGTTATGGCGGGCAATCTCAATCAGTTTCGGCGTACGCAGCAGACCATTGGCAAGTGTTTTTATCTCGGCAGAAAAAGTTGCAGAAAAAAGAAGGGTCTGTCGTTGTTTGGGCATAAGCGCGATTATTTTTTTGATATCGTGAATGAAACCCATGTCGAGCATGCGATCTGCCTCATCCAGGATCAAAAACTCGACCTTGGAAAGATCAAGGGTTTTTTGTCCGACATGATCCAATAGCCGACCGGGTGTCGCGACTAATATATCGACTCCCATGCGTAGTTTCATGATTTGCGGATTGATTTTAACGCCGCCAAAAATGACCGTTGATTTCAAAGGCAGATGTTTGCCATAGGTCACAACGCTTTCTTCAACCTGGGCGGCCAACTCGCGGGTCGGAGTTAAAATAAGCGCGCGCACAGGGCGACGATGCCCTGGTTTTTGTGGGCTTTCGTTGAGCTTTTGCAATAAGGGAAGTGTAAACCCTGCGGTTTTTCCCGTTCCGGTTTGTGCGCGGGCCATGAGATCAAAACCTTCAAGAATGGCCGGAATGGCCTTTTCCTGCACGGGGGTGGGTTCTGAGTAGCCCTGTTCTGAAACAGCACGTAAAAGTTCGGCCGAAAGACCGAGTGATTCAAATGACATCAATATTTTGCTCCTAAAGCGCCCATGCAAAACAGTGCTTTGCACCGGTCTGAGCGGTTTTTTTTAGTGAATAACGTTCGAGGTGAACCGATAGAAAAAACTAGGGATTGACCGCGAGGATTATAAAGACGCAGACCAGAATGCGTCAAGATCGAAGGTAGTATAACAGAAAGTGCGGCCCGTTTCAGACAAAAAAGAAAAAGTGGCGGGGATGCGCTGTGCTTATTCAGGTTTCAGGGGGCGATGCTTTTGGTTTGAGAAGCCTCAAAAATGTCAGGAGGATGACTTCTTCGGGCTGCTCTGAAATGATCTGTTCCTTCCTTTTTTTCTGTAATTTTTTGATCCGATGTTCCGCTTTTGTTGCAAGCGCCCGGCTTCCCATCTTGCTTTGATACACGAGTGTCAGCGGCCCGCGTGAACGGAGATATTTTGCCCCTTTTCCTTCACAATGTTCATTAAACCTCCGCAAAACGTCTGTGCTAATGCCTGTATATAAAGTTCCTTGCCGGGTTCGGATTAAATAAATATGCCATTCATTCATCGTTGAAAACTCAGGTGGGGCGAAACTAATCTTTCAGTAAGAGATGGCCAAAAAAAGAAAAAATGCCAATGGCGATGCCGCTTAAAAACTGGGCGTGAACCAGGTAGGCTGCCTTTCTAAGTGTTCTGGGGGAATAACGCCAGGAGATAAAAAAGCCAAAAAATCCCTGCCAAAGCACCAAGATAAAAACCAAGATCAGGAGTAGGTTTTGATCGAATAACCCCATAAAAGCGACGTGCAAAGAAATGGTCGCGATGGCGGCTACTCCCACATATAGGTGCGTTTTATTCAAAATTTGCAGGACTTTTTTGAAAAGCGGCAAAGCAAGATCCGTGTAGACCTCAGGGATAATACGTTGTGTGAGTCGCCCCTTCCCCAAGGCCAGTTTTAAGACCGTTCTCCCATAAATGACCGCAAGTGTCCCTAAAGCCAACCCGCCAAAAACTTCTCCAATCTCAGTAAAAAAGGTTTCCTCATTTCCCGATTGTGCACCCGTGCTGTACGCATAAATGAAATAAATAAGCGAAAAGGCAAAAACAGCTACGGTAAAAAAGATTACATGTTTTAATTTTTTCATATCGCGGGGCTTTCCATTTTCACGGATGGACTAAAAAGTGTGGTCAATGCATGCCGCTAAAATTAACATATTCGAATACTTTTTTTTAGGGCGTAATTTCAAGATCAGGGGTGTCTAATCGAGGAGTGAACCTACAAATCTCTTTTAACTTGCAAAGTGATGTGTCCTTGTTTATTGCTGGTGAGCAGGAGACGGGTTTTGAAAACCTGATGCACCAGCGTGACTTGCAAATCCCCACCATTCCGATGGTAAGCCTGAATTTCGAAATCCACCGGGAGGGTTTTGAGCATAGCGGTCATGTCTTGTTTTTTTGGCCATTCGCCGCGCTCCGCGTAATACGTCATGAGAAAAATTTTGAGATTGCCAGCATAGGCTAAGGATTGCGCTTCGATGCTGTTTTGCAAGGCACGCTGTGAGATGCTGAGTGCATCGAGATGGCGTTGCGTCTCTTGTATGCGCGTGATGTCGTCTGAGTTTTCCGCGAGGATTTGCCGAAAGAGTTGGTTTGCGCGATCTATTTTCTCAAAGGCCTGCATCGGGTCAGACGAAAAACGACCCAACTCGGTGATCCGGTATTTTGCTTCAAACAAGGGTAAGCCGTAACGCAACTCGTCTAAGGCCAATATTCGCCATTTGTCTTCATTAGGGTGATTTCGTTGAAGGGCTGCAAAGAGTTGTGCCGCGTGATCGAAATCGGCAGCCGATTTTAGGCGTTGGGCATTTTCATAGAGTGTTTTTGCCGCCAGATTTTCTGTTTTGTCAAAACCCGTTTCATCCGATTCGCCCAAATTTAAGCGCAAACGCTGGGCTGCCGTTGTGCCGACATGTTCAAAGGCGCGATAGATGCTCTGCCGATTTAAGCCCTGTAGCGAAGTCGCGGCGGTGGCGACATAGGAAACACCGGGCAGATCCAAAGTCATGCTGATTTTGACTAAGGCGGCTGCCTCGACCAGTGAGACCTTCAGATGTAAATCGCCCACCTCACCACCTTGTTGATCCACAAAAACAAAAGCGCCCTCTCGTGTTAATTCTGACAATGCCGCATCCACAGCAGCGGCCTGCATTTCCGTTTTTGAAAGTGGAAACCAGTTGTCATTTTGAAAAGTGCTTGAAAGCCGCACCCGGTTTGTTGTGTCGGGTCTGGCTTGGGGGG
>JAADHI010000097.1 GCA_013151935.1 Candidatus Manganitrophaceae bacterium | reverse complement strand
AGAATCTTTCTTTGAGGCTTTTTCCCCGTCAATTTGCCGGACTGGTGGGTCCGAGTGGGGCTGGAAAATCGACCTTGCTCAAAGCCATTTTAGGTCTTATCCCCATTCTTTCGGGCAGTCTTTCTGTTGCAGGAAAAATGGTCAATGGTCGGGTTCCCCCAGAAGTGGGCTATGTGCCACAGATCGAAACTGTGGATTGGGATTTTCCGGTGACCGTAGAACAAGTCGTGGCGATGGGGCTTTATCGAAAATCCACACGGCTGCCCTGGTTGACAAAAGGAGAGCGTCGCACGATCCGTGATCTACTGGATCGGCTCCATATTGGAAATTATGCTGACCGACAGATTAAGCTCCTTTCCGGTGGAGAGCAGCAGCGTGTCTTTTTTCTTGCACGCGCCTTGGTGGGCGAGCCCAAGTTATTGATTTTGGATGAGCCGACTTCCGGTGTGGACGTCAAAACCCAGCACGCCATCCTGCATTTGCTTGGAGAAATCAATCGCAAAGGCGTTACCATATTGTTGACCACGCATGATTTAAATGCGGTTGCGCGTCATTTGCCTTGGATCATTTGTTTTAATCAGAAAATTGTCGCCCAGGGTGATCCTGATGAGGTTTTTACCTCGAAAGTGCTTTCTCAGACCTACGATTCTGAAATGTCTGTGATCCGTCAAGGAGATGTCATGATGGTCGATGACAGCCCTCATTCGGGGCATCACTTTGAAAAACACAGCCATCCTTCACAGAGCGCCGACAGTGGGGCGCATAGACATTGAGTTTTTTTACCGATCCGCTCAAATATGAATTTTTTATCCACGGTATATTGGCCGCATCGCTGGTCGGCGGTATCTGTGCGCTGATCGGGGTTTATATTGTGCTCAGACGCATGAGCTATATCGGTCACGGGCTTTCCCATGCGGTTTTTGGCGGGGCCGTTGTGAGTACCGTCATGCAGTGGAATTTTTATTTGGGTGCGGGGGCTTGGGGTTTTCTTTCTGTTTTGTTAATCAACGCCGTTGCGCGCAAAAAAAAGGTAGGAGCCGATGCCGCGATTGGTGTGATTACGACGGCGAGTTTTGCCGTTGGCGTTGCGATTATCAGTCGTTTCAGGCGTTTTACAAAAAGTTTTGAAGCCACACTTTTTGGGAATATTTTAGGGGTGACGACTGAAGATCTCTGGATTATCGGTATCGTTGTCTTGGTGTCCAGTTTATTGATTTTTATCTTTTATCGACAGTTTCTATTCACAACCTTTGATTCAGAAGTGGCTCGGATCTACGGTGTCCCGGTGGATTGGGTTGAACGTCTTTTTTCGCTTATTTTGGCCGCGGTCATTATCGTGTCCATGCAAGTCATGGGGGTGACGATGATTGCGGCTGGCATTATTATGCCAGCCGTTACCGCTCGTCTGCTCACAGACAGTTTCAATAAAATGGTCTTTCTTTCGGTTGTTTTGGGTGTGCTTGGTGGTACATTTGGCATGTACGCCAGTTTTTATTTCGATATTTCTTCCGGTGCAACTATTGTATTGGTTGCCGCAAGCTTTTTTGTGCTGGCCTATTTTTACCAAATGATACGGGAGCGCACTGGCCCACTCAAAAAGGAGGCGCGCAGTCTTTCAGAAACCACTCCCGAGACCCATGCCCATCTGCACGATGAAGACCACGCAGGTTTCTACCATGTGCATGAACACAGTCACGAAAAATCCAAAACATCTGAGACACAGAGACCTTCCTGAGTATTTTTAGAAAGCGTGTCCCAGTGTGAAGTGAAAGGCGGAGGGGCTTTCATCGCCTTCTCGATTTAATTTGTAGCCCCAGTCTAAGCGGAAAGGGCCGATGGGGGTATTGTAGCGCAGACCCAAGCCTGCTGTGGATTTGATCTCTGAAAACTCGAAATCTTGATAGCGTCTCCAGACGTTTCCGTGGTCAAAGAAGAAAACAAGGCCAAAAGATTTTGGCAAGCCGTAGCGCAGTTCTTCATTGAGGATGAGCATGCCATTTCCGCCTGTGGGTGCATTATTTTCAAAGGTAATGCCTAAGATTCCCAATTCATCCTCGTCGTAGCCACGCACGGTATTCCGTCCTCCGACAAAAAAACGTTCTGCAATGGGAATATTTTCTGTTTCTCCAAAACGCTCTGCAAGACCAATGCGACCCGAAAAGGCAAAAACCCACTTTTTAGAAAGTGAGTGATAGGATCGACGTTGCAGCGTAAGCTTTACCAATTGAACCTCAGACCCCAGGATTTTGGCTGCGTCACGAATGACAAGACTTGTGACAGAACCTGATCTGGGGTTAAAGGGGTTCTTGCGTGTATCGTAGATCAAGGAGGGGTTTAGGCTGCCGATGATAAAACGCTCTTGATCTTCATCCGTTTTGATGGCCTTTGGGGCGACATTTGAGGTTTGTTTTCTTTCTATTTGGTAGAGCAGTGCGCCGGTGAGCCGATTCGAAAAAACCTTTTCAATCCCGGTCACGATACTGAAGGTTTTTAGGTCAAAGGCAACTTCCTGTAAATCCACAAAGGAGGCCGTAATGCGTCCGGTAATGCTTTCGTCAAAAAACCAGGGTTTGCGATAGGTTAAAAAATACCGTTCTTCCACTCGGCTTCGTTGTAGTCGTGCGCTGAGTGATTGTCCTGTCCCCCAAAGGTTCTGATGTGTGATCTCAATAACACCCCGTGTTTCTTCACGGTCAGCATAACCGATGCCAAAATCAAGTGCGACTCTGGGTTTTTCCACAACATTGACTTGTAGATCTTGTCTGTTCTCTTTGATGTCTTCCTCTGTTTTTTCTTGAATCGCTTGAATTCGAACAGAGGAAAAATAACCTGTTTTATAGAGATGTTGTTGAGATTCTAGTAGAGCGCTGGGATTGTAAGGGGCATCTGTGTCCATATTTAGCTCCCTTAAAATAACCTCATCTTTTGTAAATACATTGCCTTCAAGGGTGATTTCCCCAAAAAAAGTTTGGGGGCCTTCGGTGACATGGTAAGTCAAGTGCGCGTCTCTTTGATCCAATGAAAAATGGAGTTCCGGGCTAATTTCAGCACGTAGATAGCCTTCGCGGGCATAAGCAGAGATCAAGGCACGTCTCCCTTCTCTCACTTTAGCGGGAGTGAAAGGGGTTTTCAGTGAAAAGGGGAGGGCCTTATTGAGGATATAATCATCAAGGCTAAGGTTGCCATTTAGGGTAATGGTATGTATTCGTCTGCGTATGCCCTCATCTATTTTAAAAAGAAGGCTGGCCTCGGTTTTTTCATGGTTCCACTGAAGATCTGATGTGACCGTGACATTTTGAAATCCTTCTTTGCGGTAGAAAAGTGTCAATGCGGTGACGTCTTTTTCGAGGACATCTTTTGTAAAATAGACTTTATTCAGTCGCCTGGATGGGCTAAGCGCAATTTGTGCAAGAAGTCCTTTATTCAAAAAAGCGTAATGGCCCGAAAAGTTGATTTTCTTTACGACAGCTTGCAGGCCACTGTCGATTGTAAAGGTGACCTCTACGCGGTTTTCCTCTGCATGATCTTTCAAGCGAAATTGGGTTTTTGCAGAGGGATAGCCTTTGCCTAAATAGAAGTGGGAGATTTTTTCTGCGCTGCTTTCAAGTACCCCCAAATCCAGGCTGCGTTCTTTTTCAATGAGGAGGAGAGCCTCTAGGTCTTTTTTACTGTAAAGGTTGTCACCTTCAAAAAACAGTGCCAATTGTTCATAGGGCTGAATCGTAATGTCAATATCAACCTCGTTTGTTTTATTGTTGTAATTCACAGCCGTCGGCCCAATCAAAACACGGAAATAGCCTTTTTTTTCATAAAATTGTTTCAGGCGCAGCAGGTCTAGTTTAAGCTCGTCAAAGAGATAAAACTCTTTTGACTTGGAATAAATTTTCAATCCAAGGTTGAAATCCGAAAAAATATTTTGGCCTAAAAAGCGAAGCTTTCGAATCCGTGCCCGTAGGCCTTCGGTGACTGTAATCAGGATGTCTTCAGCTTGGGGGTTGTTTATTGAGGGTTTTAGTGAGGATTCTAGCTTTGTTTGGAAGTATCCGGCCTTTCGGTAGAGTGTCTTGATGTTACTCAGGCTTTTTTCAAAAGCTTCTGAGCCAAACCAAGCCCCTGTTTGTAGGGTGATGACTTCGCGCAAGGCCTCGTCATCTAAAAAGCGGTTTTTTGAAAAAGAGATGGAAGCCATGAGGCGTTTTTTGAGCCAGTG
>JAADHI010000064.1 GCA_013151935.1 Candidatus Manganitrophaceae bacterium | reverse complement strand
ATACTTTGCGGATCGGCCTTCATCGGAAGTCTCCAATACATACAATCCTGACATATTTAGTCTACAAAGCTTTCTGAAGTGTGTCAATTTTGGAAGTTTCAAGAAAAGAAAGAACGCCTATTTTTGAGGGAAAATTTTTCCATTTTTTGGAAATCAATTTCGATTTATGAAAACTCCTCAAGATCAACTCCTCTAGAAAAACAAATCACTACGCTTCGCTTTTATTTTTATTGGCATCATATTTGCTTTTTTTCACTAATGACATAAAGAGAGAACTTGATGGACATGGCATCAGAACAAACATTCAAAAAAATCTTAGAATGAGGAGGGTCAGACCATGAAACTCAGAGTTGTTCTTGAATCGAAAGACCACGGAAGCTTTAAAACGCATGTTCCCAGTTTACGCATCTATACGCGGGGAGGAGAAAATGAAAGAGAAGCCCTGGAGAATGTGCGGAGCGCCGTTTTGCTTCATCTTGGCATTGAAGAAACCATTCATTCCACAAACCGAAACAATTTAACCTACTATCAATATCGACTAAAGGAAGCCATCATGGGAAAGATGACTTTAGAAAAAAACAAGCAACACTCACCGCTTTAACGGGAATTTGTCTCATGATGGCTGTGATCTGGGGTGCAGGCTTCTTTGCTTAAACGGCACAAAACGAGAAAAGAGACATGCTTTTCTGATGAGATTTTCGCGCCACTGCCAAGCCTGTCGCAGTAAGCCAAAGAAAACCAGCCGCAACACCTCCCGTATAGAAAAATAGACGACTTTTATTTCTCTCGGAGATGCCTTGACAATCTACGACGCTATGTTAAGTTTTTAAAATGAGCTTGGAGAGAGTGATCGCAGAAAAGTAGACTTTTGGAGATCTTTTCCAGAGAGTATCTGATACCGATATTCCGAAATTGTGTTGTCTGAAACGGGATAAAGATCAGATCAGATTTCGTTTCATTATTTACTATAACAGGAGGAATAGAATGAGTCTTGATGCACAAATCGCCAGTATGGTGAAAAATGTCCCTGAATGTGTTGCAGCGGGTGTAGTCGATATCCAAACGGGTATGCTGCTTGGCATTAAAACCATCGACAGTCATCCCCAAGAGGTGATTGACCTTGTGGCAGCAGCAACCGGAGACCTCTTCCAAGGGCCCAATGTTAACGCCATCGAAGAGATGTTTAAAAAACTACGGGGGGTAACGGACACACATCACTATTTTCAAGAAATCATTATTTTATCCGACAACCTTGTCCATGTTTTCCAGCGTGGGAAAAAGAATGAAGACGTTGTTGTGATCGTCATTTGCCGTGCTTCAGCAAGTCTCGGCATGATCCTTTCTAAAGCCCGGACCTCCTTGCCTTTACTTGAAGCTGCAATTTAAGCCACTTGGCTTTCCCTGGGATAGGAGTACACATTAGATGACAATGACCAGTAATCAAGGTGAAGCGCTTTTTCGCCTCAATTCAGCATCAATCAATCATCCAAACGGTGTTCTCCTTAAAGAGATGGAATGGTCTGTGCCAGACCATGCCGTCACAGTCATCTTTGGCCCTGGTGGCACAGGAAAGAGTCTATTGCTGCAAACCCTATGCAGCAATAGACTCCCGCAGGATTGGTCCTTAAGTGGCGGATGGTACTATCGCAATCAGGATCTATCCGAGCTTAAAAATACCAACGAGCAGCCTTCCGACATTGCTTGGCTCCCACAACAAAAAAGAACACCTTCTGATCAAGAGATGCCTGAGAATACATCCTTAGAGCGGCATAAAATAAGATCCTGGCGGTCACTCTTTGAATCGGGCGCTCATACCCTCTTGCTTGATGAACCGACCATCGGCATGGCCGCTCAGGAAATAGAGGAACTTGTCGCCGCACTCCGTACTCACAAATCACATGGTGCAGCAATCGTTGTCACCCACGACCAGGCATTCGCACGAAAAATCGCGGATGAGGTCTGTCTTCTCTGCGCGGGTGAAATTGTAGGGTCTGGCAAAACCGAAGAATTTTTTGAACATCCACCAAACGACCTGGTGGCACAATTTGTAAAACGAGGGAGCTGCTCACCCAAACCACCCGAAGTACCACTCCCGACTCATTTTAAGTGGATTCTGCCCGGCAAGCTTGCAGGAATGGGAAAACCAGGACTCATGGGAGATATGGATCAGGACTTGACCGCAATTGCGACAGTGGGTATTTCTCACTTGGTCACCCTGACAAAAGAACGCTTTCCCCCCTGGGACAAACTGCGCCCCTACGGCATTTCAGGACGACATTTTCCAATCACCGATATGGGCGTTCCCGCCATTGGGACAACAGCCAGCCTCTGTCGCGACATCAAACGACAAATGAACGATGGCAACGGAGTCGCGCTCCATTGTCATGCTGGACTCGGACGGACCGGGACGATACTCGCCTGTGTGCTCGTTTGGCTGGGTCGATCCCCTGAAGAGGCAATCAAAGAAATCCGTACAATTGGAAAGGGATATATTCAGAACAAAGCACAGTCGGACTTTGTCTATCGCTTTTCAGAAGGAAGCTAAATCTCATCCCCCATTTTTATTAGCCAAAACAAGAGAAGGCCAGGTCTTAGATAAGACCTGGCCTTCTCTTGTTTTACGGCAATCCGATAATAGATTTGACTAAAGAAATATTTTTACAGAATAGAGTGCTGCTTTGATTATCGGCTCTGGGTACAAGCCGATAAAAAGGGTTGCAAAACCAGTGATTCCCAGTGCAACTTTAATAGGTGGAGAGAATGAAAGGACTGTATTTTCCGAAGGTTCTTCGGTATACATAATTTGAACCACTTTGAAATAATAATAGAGAGACACAGCACTATTGAGAATACCGATAATCGCGAGCCAATAAAATTCTCCCTGTATTGCAGCATTAAAAAGGTAGAGTTTTCCAACAAATCCTGCCGTGGGGGGAATCCCAATCAAAGAGAGTGCAAACAGCATAAAAGTGAGTGCGACCATGGGATTGGTCTGCGCAATGCCTTTAAAATCTGAAATCTGGTCTCCTTTTAAATTACGAGAGCACAGTAAGACGATCACAACAAATGCTCCCAAAGTCATAAAAACATAACCCACAAGATAAATCATGATCGCTGCATAGCCAATTTCCGAAGCAGAAATAAGCCCTATCAGAATATAACCAGAATGCGCGATTGAGGAATAGGCCAACATGCGTTTAATGTTGGACTGAACCAAGGCCAACAAATTCCCCAGCGTCATTGTCACAACTGCGATGATCCATAAAATCTGCCACCAATTTCCAGAACTCAAAGAAAAAGCATCAATAAAAATACGAAGCATCACTGAAAATGCAGCCGCTTTTGATCCAGCAGAGAGATAGGCCGTAATCGGAGTGGGTGCCCCCTCATACACGTCAGGTGCCCACATGTGAAAAGGAACCGACGCAATTTTAAAACCAAATCCAGTAATGAGCAAAACAAATGCCATGCTTAAGGAGGGGTTTGACGTGATCTCGTTGACTTGAATAAAAGTGGCAATTTCACTTAAATTTGTCGTCCCCGTCGCCCCGTAAAGAAAGGCCATCCCGTACAGAATAATGCCAGACGCAAAGACCCCGGTTAAAAAGTATTTAATCCCAGCCTCAATGCATTTTGGATCTTTCCGCATAAAAGCAATCAAGATGTAAAATGACATTGACATGAGCTCAAGGGAAAGATAGAAGGAAAGCAAATCCGTCGTAGAAGGCATTAACATCATGCCAATCGTCGCAAATAAAATGAGACCGTAATATTCGCCTAGATTGATTCGCTCGACTTGAACATAACGAATCGACATGAGCACCACGACTATCGCCGCAACCAAAAAGAGAATCTTGAAAAACAGCGCGTAGGCATCCAAAGTAATCATGCCGCTGAACGTCGTAATCGACTCTCCAAACAAAAACAAGCTCGAAAAAGCCGATAAAACCAAAGCCCCAATGGAAAAATAGCCCAACTGGGACTTCTTCTCTTTTTTAATAAAAGGATCTATCACAAAGAGCGCACAAGCCATGATGGCGAGAATGATTTCAGGCAGAATCGCAATCAGTTTTATTTCAGGAAGCGTCGGGGCCATCTAGTCAGTCACTCTTTTGCTGGTTTCCAGGTTGATCGCAATAAGCGTCTCTTCTGTTTCTTCTTGAATCTTGGCCGTCTTTTTAGTGGACGACTGTTTTGCCAAAGCACCCGCACTATTCAAGCGTTGCACAATCTTTTCCACAGCAGGTTCGATCACCTGGATAAAGGGTTTTGGAAATAGACCGATCCAAAACATAAAGACGACCAAAGGCGTCATATAGGCTATTTCGCGCCGATTCATATCTGTAATTTTTTGATTTTCAGGTTTATCCAAAGGCCCAAACATCATCCGCTGAAAAAGCCACAACATATACGCCGCGCCAAGGATGACCCCGATGACCGCAATGCCTGCATAAATCTTATTGGCCTCAAATGCCCCGACTAAAATTAAGAATTCCCCGACAAAACCATTCAAACCTGGAAGTCCCATTGAAGAAAACATTGTTACCGCAAAAAAAGCCGAATAGATGGGCATTCGAGAGGACAAGCCGCCAAAATCAGCAATGAGTCGGGTGTGTCGCCGTTCGTAAATCATCCCGACGATCAAAAAGAGCGCCCCTGTCGAGACCCCATGGTTTACCATCTGAAGGATACCGCCCGTAATGCCATGCGTGTTGAGCGCAAAGATGCCCAACATCACAAAGCCCAAATGGCTCACGGAAGAATAGGCCACGAGACGCTTAATGTCCTTCTGGGCAAGGGCCACGAGTGCCCCATAGACAATTCCGATGAGCGCAAGCCATGCCATATAGGGCATAAAATAGACACTGGCTTCAGGGAACATGGGCAGACAGAATCGGACAAAACCATAGGTTCCCATCTTCAAAAGCACGCCCGCCAGAATCACACTGCCCGCAGTGGGCGCATCTGTATGTGCATCCGGCAGCCAAGTGTGGAACGGAAACATCGGGACTTTGATTGCAAAGCCCAAGAAAAACGCCAAGAAAATCCAAAATTGGAAGGGATGTAGTGGCAGATTAAGTTTCTGAAGTTCAATAATATTAAAGGTATACTGACCTGTGCCATAAGTTGGATCGGCATTTAAGAAATATATGGCCAAAATCCCTAACAACATAAACAAACTACCAAAAAGGGTGTACAAGAAGAATTTAATCGCAGAATAGAGTCTTCGTCCACCGCCCCAAATACCGATCATAAAATACATTGGAACCAACATGATTTCCCAGAAGATATAAAAGAGGAAGAAATCAAGTGACATGAATACGCCGAGCATCCCCGTTTCGAGAAACAGGATCGAAACATAGTACTCTTTAATCCGCATGTTGATGGCCGTGTAAGAACTCACGATGGCAATTGAGGTAATGATCGTCGTCATGACAATCAAGAGGAGACTGATGCCATCAATACCAACCGCATATTCAACACCCAGACTGGGGATCCAAGATGCCTGTTCGGTAAACTGCATGTCTGCCGTTGTGGAATCAAATCCGGGAATAAGCAGCAAAGAGACCAGGAGCGTTACAATTGAGACCCCAAATGCCGTCTGCATGATTTTCTTTTCATCCTCTTTTTTAATAAAAAGGATAAAAATCGCTCCGACCAAGGGTAGGTAGGCTAGTAGCGAGAGGAGCGGAAATCCGTAAACGTTTGTTCCCATGAAGCCTCCTAAATAAACCTAATAATAAATCAATGAAACAATTGCAAAAAGAACAAGCCCGCAAACCATCGCCATGATGTAGTTCTGCGTCCTTCCGGTTTGTAACTTCCGCAACCGCTTCGCACTCTTTGCAATTGATGAGGGAACCTTGTTCAAGGCACCGTCAATCACATGCATGTCAAACATTTCTGAGATCTTACTTTCCAATAAGGTCGCCCATCCAGATGCATTCACCAAACCATCAAAAACCCATGTATCTATCGTCCACCCAATACGAGAAAGTTTTTTCGCAGGTTCGATGATTAACCTTTTGTAGACTTCCGTCACATAGTTTTCATAGGCAACAACTGGTTTTTTAATAAACCAGTTAAATCCCCGGATGGCTTTTCGATAGGACCAGTCCGTATCGAGACTAATCAGCTCTTCAGGGTCAAGTTTCTTGAGCAACATGAAAAAACCAACTGCGGTTAAAAGAAGAATCTGGTAGGCGCCAACAACGTGCCCCCAGGTATAGGGATGGTAGTCAACCTCAAAGGGCAGGGCCTGATAAAGCGCCCCAGGAACAACGCCGATAAAAGTACAAGCAAAAGCGGCAAGCCCCATCCCCCAAAGCATATTCTTAGGCGGATCTTTTACTTCTATTTTTTTCTGATCCCAGTCTTTCCAAAAAAAGACATAATAGGGTAATTTGAGACCCGTATGTAAAAAAGTCCCGGCAGATGCCAAGGTTAAGAGCATGGAAACCCAAGGGCGGTCTAAGTCTATGGCTGCAGAAATAACCATTGACTTACTCACAAAACCAGAGAAAAATGGAAAACCTGAAATAGCAAATCCACCCACCATGTACAACATGAAGGTCCAGGGCATGTATTTGTAGAGACCACCTAGCTCAGTCAGTTTTCGCTTGCCCGTCATGAGAATGACGGAACTCATGCCCATCATCAGCAGACCTTTGTAGAGAATATGTGCAAAGGCATGAGAGGTTGCACCATTCACAGCCATCTCAGATCCCATGCCCGCTGCCGCGACCATGTAACCCACCTGGCTGATGATGTGATAGGCCAACAAACGACGAATATCATTCTCGATCACCGCATAAACAACACCGTAGAGGGCCATAAAAACCCCCAGCGGAACGAGAAATTCCATTCCGGAAAAGCCCCGTAACAAAACATAAACAGCCGTCTTTGTGGTGAGCGCACTCATAAAAACAACGCCCGTGATGGTTGACTCAGGATAGGCATCAGGAAGCCACGCGGAGAAAGGCGGCACAGCTGCATTTAAGAGAAAGCCCGCTAAAATTAACATGGGGCCAAGGCCTTCGTGGGGCAGGGCGTTAAAAGCAATCGAGCCCGTATCGGCCACATAGATAAAGATCCCCGCCAAAAGCAGCAAGCCGCCAAAGATATGAACGTAGAGGTAACGCATCCCCACTTCAGCGGCATTTCTCCACTGAGCGTAAAAAATAAGCAGGGCCGATGAAAAGGCCATTGCCTCCCAGAAGAGAAATATCGTCAGAAAATCACCGGCAAAAACCGTCCCTAAAGCCGATCCGGCATAAACAAAACCGGCCATGTGTTCATGGTTTTTTTTGACGTGAAGCGAAAAGACCATCCCGATTAAGGTTGCAATGGTAATCACATATCCAAAAACGAGGCTTAACTTATCGATCCGACCAAAGACCATCTCTTGTTGACCCATGAGTGGTAAAACACCGTGATCCCCATGAGAAACAAGCAAGAGCGTAAGAAATCCCAAGACGGGCACACCCAGCTTAATCGCGACCTTCCAAGTTTCTTTTACAAAAGGAAGGGCCGCAGCAGCCAGAAAAAATAGAAGGCCTGGATGAATCCAGAGATCAATCATAGTAGTCCTCGGATTTCATCAGGAAGGTATGTCCAATCCATTTTGAAATCACGATAATCAAATAAGTTGAAATAAACCCGTAGAGAGACGAAAAACCGGGGATCCAGTCCCATAAAAAATGAGGATGGGTCATGTGGAGAAAAATGAGCACCGCATCTAAAAGAATGAGGCCACCCCCGAAATACAAGAAGAATTTCTTCACTTTCGCCATTTCTTCCGGGTTTTCAATAATCTTTTCTAGGTATTTAATAATCCACATTAGCCAATCACCAATCTTGCGAGATTAAGAAATAAATTTGGGAAAATGCCCAGTAAGATGGCAATCACTGCCGTCACACAAAGTGGCACGACCAATAATTTATGATCGGACTCTTTTTCCTCGTGATGTTCATCATGAGCACCACCGTCTTTGTCTCCTGCCAGTGCATGGGCAAGCTCTGGGTCCGGAGGTTTAAAAAAGGCTCTATAAATGATCGGAAGGAAATAACCTGCATTTAACAAAGTACTGGTGAGAAGAACAACCATTACAGCAAGTTGACCAGACTCAATGGTTCCCAAAGCCAAAAACCATTTTGAGGTAAAACCTGAAACGGGTGGTACACCAATCATGCTCAGCGCCCCGATTGAAAAAGCAACCATCGTAAAGGGAAGCTTGCGCCCGATCCCATTAAGCTGAGAGACCAATGTTTTATGGGTAATAACATAAATCGCTCCTGCCGCATAAAACAAGGTGATTTTTGAAAAAGCATGATTCGCAATATGAATGATCCCACCCGTCATCCCTGAAGCAGAAAGTAATGCCCCACCCAGGACAATGTACGAAAGCTGACTCACTGTAGAATAAGCCAACCGTGCTTTCAGATTATCCCGTGTCATGGCAAAGAGGGAAGACACCAAGATCGTAAACGAAGTCAGTATCACTGTCGCCGTCCCTAAATGAAGCGACTGCATCAAATCAACACCAAAAACATGGAAGATAATGCGAAGTACAGAAAAAACACCCGTATTAACAACAGCAACCGCATGGAGTAGCGCACTCACGGGTGTTGGGGCAACCATTGCAGCAGGAAGCCAGGCGTGAAAAGGCATGAGCGCCGCTTTCCCGATGCCAAAGAGCAGGAGAAAATAAATAGTGACCATGACAGCAGTACTGGTCTCGGCAGCCGTCGTTCCGAAAAGACCACCGGATTGAAACTCTAAAGTCCCGGCAACAGCATAAGTCATCAGCATGCCAGTTAAAAGAAAAGCCTTTGAAGTCCCTAAAAGATAAAAAAGGTATTTATTGGCACCTGCATAAGCCACTTCGGTTTGTTTGTGTGAAACCAGCGGATAGGTAATCAGAGTCAACATTTCGTAAAATAAATAGAGTGTCACCAGATTCGCTGAAAAGGCAACCCCCATCGTCATCGAAAGTGTCACGGCAAAACAGGCATAAAATCGTGTTTGCGACTTTTCTTTTGTGGGCCGCATGTAACCAATAGAATAGACGGAAGTAATCATCCACAGGGTTGAAGCCACCGTCGCAAAAATGATGCCCAAAGCATCCACTCTCAAGGTAAAAGAAACTTCCTCAAGAAAAGTAAAAAGCTGAAAGGTATAGGTGTCTCCGGCAAGTACGCCGGGCAGCATGGAAATCACAAGCAAAAACTTGGTGACCGCTGTACCAAAAGAGCACCATTCTCGCGTATTTGGATTGTCCCTGTTTTTGACAATCAGACCTGCCCCAATCAAGGAGACAAGTATGACCAATAAGGGACGATAGGATTCAATTTCCATCAGCTGTTATCCGCGCCTTCTAAAAAAACTACCATTTAAGACGATTAATTTCGTCGATATTCAAAGTGCTGCGTACTCGATAAAGGGCAATGACCAAGGCAAGCCCTAAAGCCACTTCTGCTGCCGCCATGGTGAGAATAAAAAAGACCATCATCTGCCCGGTAATCGATTGATGATAATTCGAGTAGGCGACAAAGGTGATATTGGCGGAATTTAAAATCAGCTCGACTGAAAGCAACATCATAATGATATTGCGCCGGACGAGCACCCCGGTCACACCAATGGCGAAGAGAAAAAATCCGAGCGTAAGATACCATTCTAAAGGGATCATGAGTCTGCCAGTGCCTTTTTTGCCGCTTTCCGTCTAGACAAATCGACTCGCCCTCCCGGACCTTTTGAACGTCGTCGACCACTGCCCGCCAAAATAATCGCACCAAACATGGCGACCAGTAAGATGAGCGATGCCATCTCAAAGGGAAAGATAAAATCTGTAAACAGCGCATTCCCAATCGCACGGGTATGGCCAAGATCCTCAACCAACTCGGGCGTATAGCTTCCACCCTGGCTCAAGATTTCTGTCCTGTAGCCTGCAAAGAGCATTAAAAAAAGAACAACCACACCCAGGAAAATGCCCACCTTATATTGTTTATGCATATAAAGATTTTCTTGCTTTGGGTTAAAGAGCATCAAAACAAAGAGATACAAAACAAGGATTGCGCCTGCGTAAACAATAATTTGAACTGCCGCAATAAACTCAGCATTCATTAAGATATAAATACCTGCGATGTGAATAAAGGTCACCAGGAGCGCCAACGCACTGTAAACCAGGTTTGGCGCAGCGACAGCAACAACAGCCCCCATAACCGTCATCCCTGCAAAATAGAGAAAGAGCAATTGCGCGGTCATGAATCGTGCCCCTTTTCTGCTTTAGGGAAACCCGTGGCTTTCAAAGCCTCAAAAAGATCCATCCGCGCATCTGAATAAACCGGCCGCTTTTCACGAACTGGAAAATATTTGTCCCCTAAGGTCAACATCGTATCCTTTGTCATCACAAGCTCCCGTTTATCACGTGTCGCCAGTTCATACTCCTTGCTTGAAGCCAAGGCATTCACGGGACAGGCCTGTACACAAAAACCGCAGAAAACACATTTGGTCATATCCAGGATATAGGTTTCCGCAATTCGCTTCTGGGGTAAATCAGGTCTTTCAGCACTGATCACAGTAATACAATGCGAGGGGCAAGCGGCCTCACAAAGCGCACATCCGACACATTTTTCGGTTCCGTCATCGTAACGCAGATGAACAATGGCCCCACGCCAACCATCAGGAAGCTGAGGTTTTTCATGAGGATACTGTTCTGTAATGACATTGCCCTTAAGCATATGCTTAAGGGTTAATTTAAGCCCCTGAAGAATTTCAGAAAAAATAATCGTCTGAAATAGTTTTTTACCCGTCAACATAACTGACCTTCTCGTTAACTCACGATGTATTTGACGATAGAGGTGACCAAAACATTGACCAGCGCAAGTGGCAACATCACTTTCCAGCAAAAAGCCATCAACTGGTCAAAACGCAGACGTGGAACAGTTGCACGAAGCCAAATATAAAAGAACAGGAGAAAATAAACCTTTGCTAAAAACCAAATAATCGGTGGAATAAACTCCAAGAAAGAAAAAGGTGCTTGCCATCCCCCCAAAAATGCGACCACGGCAATACAGGAAACCAAAATCATATTTCCATATTCCGCCAGGAAGAAGAGTGAAAAGCGCATCCCCGAATACTCGGTAAAGAATCCTGCCACCAACTCACTCTCGGCCTCTGGCAGATCGAAAGGCAAACGGTTTGTTTCAGCAATTGCACAGATCATGTAAATCACAAACGCCACAGGCTGGACAACAATAAACCAATGCCAAAATCCACCCCCCTGGGCTTCCGTCATCGCTTTCATTGAAAGGGATTCCGAAAGCAAAATCGGCCCGACCAACGCAAGCCCCAGAGGCAATTCATAACTAATACACTGTGCAGCGGAACGCAGTCCCCCGAGCAGGGCATATTTACTGTTTGAAGCCCAGCCCCCCAGCAAAATACCGTAGGCCCCAATCGAAGCAAAGGCTAAGACATAAAGGATACCGATATTGATATCCGCAATGTAGGGCGTAATCTCGATATCGCCAAGAAATAGGGAGTCCCGACCAAAGGGCACGACGGCAAAACCGATGAGCGCCGGAACAAGCACCAAAATGGGTGCGGCCGAGAAAATAAACTTATTTGCACCTGCAGGGATGATGTCTTCTTTAAAAAAGAGTTTTAGGCCATCGGCCAGAGGCTGTAAAAGACCGTGGGGCCCCACTTCCATGGGGCCAAGCCTATCCTGCATATCACTCAAAATTTTACGTTCAGCCAGGGTCAAATACGCGATGTGCGTCAAGACGCCCCCCAAGACCACTGCGATCTGAAAAACAATAACCAGTATTTGTATGCCGATATCCATTCTATTCCTTAGTCCCTATGACGCCGCAACCGAGATTTTTGAAAGCGCAACCCACCCGGAATCTCCAGCAGGAACGCCTGTCGTTTTATCCACGCTGAGCGGCAACAAGGTTTTCACGCTTAAGGCAAAATGCTCTGACACAAACAAGGTGCCTTCAGCGACTTTTTTACTGGTTTTCACCGGAAGCTGAATCCCCGCTTTATTGTCCTCAGTCGACAATTGAACCTGCTCTCCCTCATCAAGCGACAAACGCTCTGCATCCTCTGGATGGATCAAAATAACAGGCGCGTTCAGCAGAGTGGTTAAACCCGAGGCATAAGTGGACATTTGACCCGCGTGAAAAAGACTTTGCCCCACCTGTAAAGCAAAAAGACCATCCTGCACTGTTTTTTCCGGGAGTTGCCATGCAATTTGAGCATTTTCTGCATAAACGGAAAGTGCTTCAGGTTTGGCCCCCTTCTGCGTTGACCAGCCTTCAGGCATTGCCATAACGGCTTCTTTCCAAACCGCGTCCGCAGACACATGGCCTCTTAGTTTCTGATAAGGGGTCTTTTCTTTCGTGTTTAACTTGCCCGTCAAAGTTGAAAAAATCTCCCAATCAGGCTTTGAATTACCGACGGGATCAATCGCCGGTCGTAATTTTTGAATTTCACCTTCTTGATTTGTAAAACGTCCTGATTGCTCTGCATAACTTGAGGCAGGTAAAACAATCTGAGCCAGAGCCGTCGTCTCGGTCGGATAAAGATCCTGACAAATAAGCAGCTCAAGATTTTCAAGCGCCGCCTTAACCTTTTTTTGCGGAAGCGAACGCAGGGGGTTTTCACCCACCAAATAAAGGGCCTTAATTTCTCCACGGGCGGCAGCATCCACCATTTCCAGTAAGTTATATCCTTTATTTTCGGGATCACTCAGCTGAAGCCCCGGCAGAAATTCAGGGGCACCCCCCATTTCAAGGGCTCCGAAAGCATTGCTTTCTTTGGATAGAGGTAAGATTCCACAACCAGGGCGACCAATTTGACCTGAAATCACAGCAAGCTCAGCCAAACGCAACATCGCCTCATGGCCTTCGGCTCCGCGTAAAACAGAACGCCCGACAATCAAAACCCCGCGTTTGGCACTCCGAAAAAGTGCCGCGGCTTTCTGGAATTGAGACTCAGAAATACCGCTCGCGGCTTCAATGGACTCAAAAGAAATCCCCGAAACGGCTGTCTTCATTTTTGCGAGCATGGCCTGAGGCGTCGCAGAAGCGGGTTCGGCTTCAAGTATGGCCTTCGTCAAGCCCAAAATCGCACTGCTCTCTGAACCAACCTGCACTTGCAAATGTTGGTGGGCCAGATGAGGCAAATGACTGATATACGTTTCTCTTCTCGCGTTATAGGGGGATACGGTAATCAGCTTAGCGCTGTTTTGACGAATGGCCTCTTTCACCTTCAAGGCCGCAATGGGATTCGTCTCTGTCATCTCTCCGGCAAAAACAAGGAGACAATCTGATTGGACAATATCTTCATAACTTGCCAGGCGGGCTGTGCCAAAAACCTCGGTCAAAGCAGAAACCGCATTGATATAACCAAAACGCGCACCACTATCGATATGGGGCGTGCCGATCGTTTCTCGCATCAGTTTTTGGAAGAGATAAACGGCCTCATTCGTACATTGCGCTGAAATCACCCCACCGACCGCTTTAGCACCATATTTTTCGACGATGGCCTTCAAATCCTCACTTGTTTTATCGAAGGCCCACTGCCAAGTCACCTCAAGATCGCCATTTTCGAGACGGAGCAGCGGTCGCGTCAGACGAGATTCATGATTGATCGCACCATAACCAAAAAAACCGCGCGCACAAAGATCACCACTGTTACGACCTGTCCCCATTTCGGAACTGACACGGGTAATCTCCTCTTTGGCCGCTTCGAGTGTCAGCGTACATCCGTCACCACAATAATTGCAGATCGATTCCGTCTTTTTAAGCTGCCACGTCCGATAATCAAACATCGCCAGCCGTGAGGTTAAAGCCCCGACCGGACAAATCTGAATACAGCCGCCGCAAAATTCACACGCCAGCTCCTGACGCGCAAAAGCCCCGACCTCATGCATTGAACCACGGTTCATTGAACCCAATGCGTTTGCGCCAATCACCTCATCACAATAACGCACACAACGCAGACAACTGACACAACGATTCATCTCTTTTTCGATCAGTGGACCGAAATAACTTTTTTCAAAGGTACGCTTCACCTCACCAAAAGGCGAAGTCATTGCCCCGTGCTGATGGGCAAAATCCTGAAGCTGGCATTCGCCACCCTGATCACATTCAGGGCAATCCAAGGGGTGATTTCCAAGTAAAAAGGCCATGACCCCTTTTTGCGCATCCACGACTTTTTCTGAAGCGGTTTCAACAACCATGCCTTCTGAAACCTCTGTACTGCACGAGGTCTGCAATTTTGGCATTTTCTCGATTTCAACCAGACACATCCGACAATTTGCATCCGGCTTGAGCTTCGGGTGATAGCAAAAATGTGCGATCTCCGCACCCGCAAGCTTCGCGGCTTCAATGACACGTGTCCCTTTTTCGACCGTCACATCCTGACCATTGATTTTGAGCGTAACCTGTGAACTCATTTCTGCAATTAACCCTTATTTAAGTCAAAAAATCCAGACAAACTAGTGCGCCATCGACAAAGCGGCATTGGGGTGAAATGGACACCCTTTTTCCGAAATGTGCTGCTCAAATTCTGCTCTAAAATGCTTAATACTTGAAACAATCGGGCCAATCTCTGCCTCTCCAAAAGCACAAACGGTTTTTCCTTCAATGCGCCCACAAAGATCCAATAGCTGATCCACATCACCCTCACGACCGTGACCTTGTTCAATCCGCCGTAAAATCTGAAGCACCCAGCCACTACCTTCACGACAGGGCGTACACTGTCCACAGGACTCATGATGAAAGAATTCCATTAGATTCATGGCAGCCCAAACAATACAGGTATCCTCATCCATCACGGTAATGGCACCCGAACCCAACATAGACCCTGCCTCTTTAATGGACTCAAAATCCAAAGGGGTATCTAAGTGTTCGGGTTTCATCATCGGGGCAGACGCACCGCCCGGAATAAAGGCTTTTAGCTTTTTATTCCCGCGAATACCCCCCGCAATGTCATAAATCATTTCTCGAACAGTGACCCCCATGGGGACTTCATAATTACCCGGGCGATTCACTTGACCACTCACTCCAAAAATACGCGTACCCGTACTTTTTCCGATCCCGATTGAAGCAAACCATTCTGCACCACGATTGATAATATGTGGCACATTTGCCAGTGTTTCGACATTATTGATCACTGTCGGCTCTTGATAAAGACCGTGAATTGCAGGAAATGGCGGTTTAATCCGGGGTTTGCCGCGTTTGCCTTCGATAGACTCAAGTAAGGCCGTTTCCTCACCACAAATATAGGCCCCTGCACCGCGATGCACAAAAATATCCAAGCTAAAACCACTGCCAAAAATATCCTTCCCAATCACTTTTGCTTTGTAGGCCTCGGCGATCGCGTCTTCCAAAATTTCCGCACCTAAATCAAACTCACCTCGAATGTAAATATAGGCCGTCGCTGCCCCAATGGCATAACAGCAGATCGCCATGCCTTCGAGCATTTGATGCGGGTCACGCTCCATCAACTGACGATCTTTGTAGGTACCGGGCTCGCTTTCGTCCGCATTGCAGCAAAGATAGCGTGGGCCGACATGATCCTTTGGGATAAAACTCCACTTCAGACCCGTCGGGAAACCAGCACCTCCACGACCTCTCAAGCCTGATTTTTTCACTTCATCAATGATATTTGCGGGAGAGCCTTCTTTTAAAACCTTTTCAAAGGCAGTGTAACCGCCCGTTTTTTTATAGTCTGTGAATGAGCCAGTATATCCCGACTGCGCCATATTTTTAAAAAGCACTAATTCGTACTTTGGCATAAATACTATCCTTGTAATACGGGCAACATGAATGGCCCTGTCGCCAAATCACTCTTGCCATTCGTCTTCAAGTCGCTCAAGATCTGATCCACTTTTTCCGGGGTCAGTTGTTCGTAATAACGATCATTGATCTGCATCATCGGCGCGCTGCCGCAGGCCGCCAAACATTCAACCACCTTGAGCGTAAAGAAACCGTCTTCACTGGTTTCACCAATGGCAATTTCTAATTTTTTTTGAATATACTCAATAATGGGAATCGCTCCCACCAAAGAACAAGACAGGGTTTTACAGACCTGAATGAGATATTTCCCCACGGGCTTCATATTGTACTGGCTATAAAAAGTAGCCACTTCATAAACCTGAATAGGGGTTAGATCCAGCAACTCTGCAATGTCGATCATCGCAGGCTCGGAGACATAGCCGATGTCTTCCTGTGCAATGCGAAGCGCAGGCAAGGTCAATGAACGTCTGTTCGGATATTTTGGAAATTCCGCCTTAATCCGTTCAATCGTTTCTTTTGAAAGGGCTTTAAATCTCACAAACACTCACACTGATTTCACAACACAAACCAAACTAGCGATCACATTCTCCCATTACGATGTCATACGTCCCAAAAATGGTGATAATATCAGAGATCATATATCCGCGCGCCATGTGCTCAAAAGCCCCCATATGAATAAAGGATGGCGGACGAATCCGTAAGCGATAGGGCTTATTTCCGCCCTGACTCACAATATAAAACCCAAGCTCTCCTTTGGGGGCCTCGGTACCACAATAGACCTCTCCTTCGGGCACATCAAAACCTTCGGTGGCAATCATGAAATGGTGGATAAGGCTTTCCATATCGGTTTCCACTTTATTTCTCGGCGGATAGGTCAAGGTGGGCAAATCCACGGCAATGGATCCCTCAGGCAATTGATCCAGACATTGTTTGATAATTTTGGCACTTTGCCGCATTTCTTCCACACGAATCCAGTAGCGATCATAGGTATCCCCATTTTTACCCAAGGGAACTTCCCATTCCACTTTGTCATAGACACCGTAGGGCTCTGCTTTTCTAATATCGTAATTGACACCAGAGCCGCGCAAGGCCGGCCCCGTCAAACCAAAATTAACGGCATCCTCCGCAGAAATCTGGGCGACACCCTTTGTTCGCCCCAACCAGATCCTATTGGTTTGCAATAAGGTATTGTATTCATCTATCTTTGCAGGAAAGGTCTCCAAAAATTTATAGAGACGATCCACGACCTCAGGCGTAAGATCACGATCAAGCCCACCGACACGGTAGTAGCTCATCGTCAATCGCGCACCACAAATCAACTCAAAAAGATCCAGCAGGACTTCCCGTTCTCGAAAGGTATAAAAGAAAACCGTCATGGCCCCAATATCCAGGGACTGCGTGCCTAACCAAAAAAGGTGTCCGGCGAGACGCTGCATTTCCGCAACAATCGTCCGCACATACTCTGCCCGCTCTGGAATTTCGACCTGCAATAATTTTTCAACCGTACGCACAAAAGCGTAATTATTGGTCATGGAAGAGGTGTAATCTAAACGGTCAGTCAGCGGAATAATCTGAGTGTAGGTCGAATTTTCGCAGAGTTTTTCAACCCCACGATGCAGGTACCCCAAATAAGGGGTGGCCTTAACGATGATCTCCCCCTCCATTTCGAGCACGATACGCAACACACCGTGTGTTGAAGGGTGCTGAGGCCCCATGTTGAGAAGCATATCTTCGACACGTTTTTTAGGTTTGCCGTTTTCTAAATCCGTGTCAAAATCATCATCCCCGTAATGATCGGGACGCACAATTTCTTCTTGCACTTCATCCATTGACATAAAATATTACGCTTTTCACTTATCCCGAATCTTGAGACAATTTTGCAAAATCATCCCGCCAGCCACGACCCTCTACAGGAAAATCTTTACGAAGGGGCCAACCCTCTTCGTAATCCTCCGGCATCAAAATCCGCCTTAAATCAGGGTGACCATTAAAGGAAATTCCCATCATATCAAAAACTTCACGCTCCATAAAATTCGCCGACTGCCAAAACACACAGACCGAATCGATACTGCAATCTTCTTCGGGCACACGGGCTTTTATCCGCAAACGATGATTTTTCTCAAGCGAATAAAAATGATATACCACCTCAAAACGGGGTGACTCGTTCGGGAAATCCACAGAGCACACATCAACCAGGAGATCAAAATCAAGTGACGGATCTTCAAGGAGAAAACGGCAAACCGTCAAGAGATGCTCACGAGAAACAACAACCGTTAATTCCCCAAAAGCCTCTTTCTCGGCAACGAAACCCTCAGGACAGGCCTTTTTTATTTTGAGTGCGATATTGTGCATTGGATTATTTATACTTAGGCTCTAAAAACCTTGCCTTCCATAATTTTTTCCTGAAGACGGAGAACACCTGCAATCAAGGCTTCCGGTCGCGGTGGACAGCCTGGGATATAAATATCAACGGGGACAAAACGATCCACGCCTTGCACAACACTGTAGCTGTTATAAATATTGCCTGAAGTGGCACAAGAACCCATTGAAATCACATAACGCGGCTCAGGCATTTGATCATAAATTCTACGAATGACCGGAGCCATTTTCCGACAAACCGTTCCGGCAACAATCATTAAGTCGGCCTGACGCGGAGACGCACGAAAGACCCCTGCACCAAAACGATCCAAATCATAACGACCCGCCACAACCGAGATCATTTCAATCGCACAACAGGCCAAACCAAAAGTCATCGGCCATAAGGCCGATTTTCTGGCCCAGTTGACCGCCGAATCAATTGTCGTGGTCATGATATTGGTTTCAAACTGGCGATCAATCAGTCCCATTCCAGGGCCCCCTTTTTCCAAGCGTAGAAATAACCGACAAATAAAACGGAAATAAAAAGAATCATCTCAACCAGTGCAAACATGCCGAGCTGGCTAAAACTCACCGCCCAGGGATAGAGGAAGACCGCCTCAATATCAAATAAAACAAAGAGCATGGCGATCAAATAATACCGAAGTGGAAATTGTTGACGGGCATCTGATTCAGGCAGGATGCCACTTTCATAGGGAACCAATTTTTGATCGTAGGTGTTTTTGGGACGGACAAGATAACCCATGAGAATCGTGACCACGCCAAAGCCCAGCGCGATAAAAAAGAACACGAGAATCGGAAGGTAGTTAGAAGGTAAAAACGCTGTTGACACAGATAGTTATCCCCCCAAGGTGCAAAGAGCGCACATCATATAAAATAAGAAAATTAAAGTCAAGCCATCAAAAGACAAACAAACCTACTTATAAAAAAAAGGAGAAACGGTATCGACAATCACCCGATCGCACGAGGAGAAAAACCCTTTATCTTGATCAAAAAAAGATTCCCATCCTTTAGATCATCACAACTTGCAACGGGAAAAGCGTATCGTTTAGAGTAACAACAGCTTTAAGAGGGACATTCCAATACTGAATTTGTAAGAGGTGATTACAATGATATCTGTGGAAGAAGCACAAAAAATTATTTTGAACGAGATTCAGGGGATGCCCCCCGAAAAAATCCTACTCTCTGACAGTCTCGGCCGAACCCTTGCCGAAGAAATTTGCTCACCACTCGACCATCCGCCCTGGGATACTTCCGCAATGGACGGTTACGCCATCCATTTTTCAGATACAGCAACAGCAAGCCCAGAAAACCCAAGCCATTTACGTGTTGTGGAAACCATCCCCGCCGGAGCCCTTCCAAAAAAAAGGGTCAAGCCCGGCGAAACCGCAAAAATTATGACCGGCGCGCCCATGCCTTTAGGCGCAAATGCCGTCGTTAAAGTCGAAGATACCAGCGGGGGACATCAAAAAGTACAGATTTTCAGACCTTCAGAAAACGGCGAATACATCCGACACAAGGGAGAAGCCATTCGGAAAAATGATCCCGTACTGAAAAAAGGCATGCTGATTCGATCTGCTGAAATCGCCATGATGGCCTCCATTGGGAAGTCCGTCGTCCCCGTCTTTCAACGCCCCCGCATCGCCATTCTTTCCACCGGAGACGAACTGGCCGATCTTGATGAACCGCTCGGTAGAGACAAGATTTTAAACAGCAATGGATATGGCCTCGCTGCACAAGTCAGCGAAGCGGGCGGGCTTCCAATTAACCTGGGCATCGCCAAAGATGAAAAAAAACACCTGGAAGAAAAAATTATATCCGGGCTCTCCGCTGATTTTCTGATTATCTCAGGCGGTGTTTCGATGGGGGATTACGATTTTGTAATAGAAGTACTTGAGAAACTCGGGGTCACCATGCATCTCTGGAAAGTCGCGATGAAACCCGGAAAACCCGTCGCTTTTGGCACAAAAGATGGACGCCCTGTTTTTGGCTTACCCGGAAATCCAGTGTCTTCAATGGTCACCTTTGAACAATTTGTACGACCTGCAATCCTCAAAACTTCTGGTCGCAGGTCGCACACAAATCTCAAGACCCCTGATCACCGCCACACTGCAAGAAGACATCCACAAACGACCGGGGCGACGACAATTTTTGCGCGCGATTGTCTCACTTGAAAACGGAGAATTTCAAGTACGTTCAACCGGCGCGCAAGGCAGCGCGATTTTAATGTCTCTGGTTAAAGCCAACGCCCTCATGATTTTGCCTGAAGAAGGCAATCTCATCAAAGCAGGAACAAAGATCAACGTGCAGATGCTTTCCTAAACACACCTAGAATCGCAGCTTGGCATTTCAACAAAAGAAGAGAGAAAAGAAAGCCTGAAACCTTCCCTTCTCTCTTCTGTGTTTGCCATTTAATCAACCTGGCGCAATACCACTCTCATGAAACAGCAGCAATGATAAACACGCCTTTGATTCTAGATCAATCTACCAGGTCAAAAGGCCATTCAAAACGAGGGGCCCCGTCGCACTGTTATCCGCATCAGGGTCAATTTTTGGAATCGACACATCCGAAAATACAAGCTTTTCTTCAACTAAATCCACTGAAATACCGGAACAATCCACACCCGGTTCGGTACAACTCAAAGCATAACCATAAGTACTTGAGACGGCCGTCCCGCTTGAAACATCAACAATCCCTGTACCAATTACAACACCCACAACAGTTCCATCACTTAAAAAACTAACTGCAATCAGCGTCCCTTTTCCATTTAAATTCCCAACATTGACCGTACTCTCTCTCCACTGAACGAACCCAGAGTTTTGATTTATGTTTACCGTGGTTGGGCTATTGGGTGTAAATACCGTTCCGATCACACCCGCGTCTGGCCCAGAGAGATTCAGACTGCCCGCAGTGGGTGGGATCGTCCCTCCCTCTGCCGCCACGCGACTTCCACTAAATACACCGGATTCACCATCATCGTCCATCCAAGTTCCAGAAACGGTACCCTCCACGCTAAAAATACCCGAAAAAGTAGAAGACCCTACGGTTCCAGAAAGGCTGGCCTGCCCATCGCTTCCAATATTGCCAGAGATCGGATCTGAACCAAATTCGTCCGAAACCGAAACCCCACTGATAATTCCCAGGCCATTAATCGTAATTTCCCAAGTCCCGGTATCGTCACCCGAAAAAGTCCCGCGATACGTTCCTGAAAATAAATCAAGCAATGTGCCACGGAAATGGAGCTGAGCATCTAAAGAGGAAACCATAACTCGTGCGGAACCCAAGACGACAGTCAAATCCGCAATCACAATCTGAACCTCTGTATTTGATTCAAAATCGACAACAGACAGCGTAAAATTAACGGATCGTCCAACAGCCGCATCCCGAACAAGAACATCAATCAAAATGCCGTTACTTGGATCCTGGTCATCGTCCAATGTTTGCAAAAACCGGATTAGGTTAACAACATGCGGGTGTGTTTCATCCGTCGCCCCTGAAACAAGATCCACCGGTGTGACAATCTCTTTTCCAACGGTCTCTCCAATCAGAATATCCCCAATAAAAAACTGCACCACCTCACCGCTTCTGTATTCAAAAATGCCATTTCCATCAGTAATGCCTGAGCTTGTCG